>JAFGFQ010000057.1 GCA_016930995.1 Thermoplasmatota archaeon
AATCAAGTCCTTCGAAGCGTCATTACAAGTGTGCTGCAGGGCTTAAACATGCAAATCTCTCAAGGGAGGGCTGTCGTGAATATACAGGAAGAAAGCACGATTACCGAGAATTTCGGTTTCATCGATTTTTTTATCCCAGGGATGATCGGCTTCACTATCATGCAACAGAGCATCTATGGGAGTATTGAGCGTAACACAAAGTTCAGAAAAGACGGGATCCTGCGAAAGCTGTTGACCACACCGATTACGCGCTCAGAGTGGATCTTGGCAAAGATGCTGTTCATGTTGTTCCTTGCTTTTATCTCAACGTCTGTTGCGATTGGTGTCGGGGTCTTTGCGTTTGGAATCAAAGTAAACATCAATCCCCTCACGATTCTGATTGTCATCGCTACTAGTTTTCTGTTCTCTGGCATAGGGATGATTATCGGTCGTTTTGTAAAAGAAGAGGAGACAGCAGATATGGCGGCAGGAGCGATTAGCTTTCCGATGATGTTTCTTGCTGGTACTTTTTTTGCCGTTGACGCGATGCCTCAAGTCATTCAGGTTATCGCCCGAGCGCTCCCCCTGTTTTATGTCAATGAAGGTCTAAGAAACGCGATGATCTATATGAATCAGTCAGAAGCGCTTATCAATGGTGGCATCGTCTTTATCTTTGCCGCGATATTCTTCATTGCAGGCGTTCTTTTGACAAAATGGAAGGAAGATTGATTCAGACAGGATAGGTAAACGACGTGTTTTTGAAAAATGAGAAATCAAGGTTACCCCAGTCGTCATAATCGTTCCGTCCACGAGACCCGTCGGAATAATCCATGATGGAATAGGTGTACTGATAACTCAAAATGCTTCGATAGGGGAGATATATCCAGAATTCCTTATAGAGCGGGTGGTGAGTCATCTTATTATCTATCCCATTGTATTTTGTGACAATAAGACCGAAGGTATGCCCAAGCTCATGCATTATCACGGCCGATACAACTTTACCTCGGGTATAGAATGGATATCTCTCTGACAAGAACTGCGCTCCGACAACAAACGCGTTAAGGTGATTCCATCCTATGACGGCAAACCCTGGTCCTTGTATGCGATCGCAGATGAGACCATAATGGAAAATCTGTTGGCGTGGGTTGTTGAGATCATTGTGGAGGAAATAATCCCAGTACAGCATGATGATTTCAGCGTAGGTAACATAGGGGTCAGAAGGGACTTCTTCTCCGCCACCAAGCTGCCCCGTATCAACATGCAGGGTGATATCATGACGAGCATAGGCCTCTATCATCTGCGTCAGACCTTTTTCTGGGGGCTTGTTCGTGACGTTCGCCTGAAGTGCTTTGAGCCAATCAAGTTCAAGGTACACATCTTTGTGAAACGGATTGGCATCATAGTGGTCCATGAAACATTCTTCAATGTTGTTCAATGAATCGTTATCAGGATCAAGCTGCTGATGATCATCCCAGATGTCCGGGTCGTATCCCCATTTTATCTCCCACCAGTCTGGTGCTCCATCTCCATCAATATCGGGATCAGGGAAGATGATATGCGCTGGCCAGGGAGTAACGTACTCTGGTTTCTGGAATGTTTTGTCAAGATACCAGTCTGGCCCGATGTCCGGCATGGGGAAGGTCAGCCAGGGTACGTAGGTAATCTCCCGTGTGTTCCAGGTGGCTCGGTCTGCTCTGACTAGACCGGTGTGGGCAGGTCCGCGCCCTGACCCCCACCAGTTATAACTTGCCTCGACACTAGTAGACTCCTCATAGAGCCCGTAGTACTTGTTATCGTAGATGTTACTCCAGGAAACGGTGAACATACTATCCTGGGCATAGAATCCAAAGCGCAGGTTTTGTGTGATAATACAGTTGGTAAAGAAAACACTGGAGACCGACGTTTTCAGTTTACATCCAAAATGGGTGTTCAGGGAAAAGTTGCATCGTTCGATGTAACAGGCTGATGAATTCACAAGATTAATCCCGATACCGTTATGCATGAGGTGGCAATTGACAACCTCAACATAGGTACATCCCACAAAAAACATCCCGCCTTCGTTGTCATCATTATCTCGGGCGGCCGACCGCGATACTTGAATGTGGGAAGAATCTTCGCAGAGGAAGCCAATACCGTTGGTGTCCGCGTACGAGTTTGTAATGGTCACGCAAGAGGTAGTATAAAGGTAGAGACCGACGCCATTGTGATAGAAGGTGCACTGATCGATAGTGCCTGAGTCGGATGACGAGAAGAGAATACCAAAGCCATTTGTGTGGAAGCAGCACAAAGTGATTCTAGAATTACTTGTATTGTATACAGAAACACCAGCTTGTGCCCGATACAGGGTACATTCAGTGATGGTGGCGGAATGTGCAGTAATAAAAATCCCTGCATCACCTTCGAAACCACTTGAATTTCGTATCGTAAATCGTCTGATTGAGACATCGCCAGCGTTAACAGTGATGACTGAATTGTTATTTTGTCCGTCGATGATGGTGCTGTCCTGAGATTGTCCTCGGAGATACAGAGACTTGTTGATGTGCAGTGTCTCAAGATAAAGACCGTTGAATACATAGACCATGTCTCCTTCAGCCGCATGAGAGACACCATCGTTGATATATTGGTAGGGATGTTCATACGACCCGTCCCAGGGTCCTTGGGTGTTGCTGTCATCGACGTAGATGGTGACTTTCGTAAAAGAATCAAACAGGTCAGCACTCATATTTTGTTGTGTTTCATGTGTCGCAATCGAAAGAGGTGAGAGTAGAAGGAAAGACAGGGCAATACTGAGTAAATAGTGTCGCTTCATGAAGAATCCCCTTGGAAAGACATGTACACTCCCCCTACATATAATTATCCCTATGATTACCAAAACATGTCGCTCGTTTTTTTTAGTGCAAAGCATAATATTGTTATGTATGAAAAAAATGAAAAGATGAGAGAATCATTATAGTGCTGTTCCAGATGAAAAAAAGACGACTGCCCTACCCAGATAAGCTCTTTGTTCCTATCAACGTCTTGGAGTCCATCACACCCTGGATTGAGCGGATCTTATTGATTACGATGCTGCCGATGGAATCGATATCCGATGCTTCGATTTTCACGAGGATATCGAACTCTCCGAACAGCGGATGGACCTCAACGATCTCCGATATGTGGGTGAGTTTCTCATAGACTGTCTTTTCATGAAGAGGGCTTATGCTTAACAACGCAAATCCAATTGCCATGAGAAAGGACATAGCCTCACACTATCTTATAGTTTTCTTTCCTGTCTACTCCTCAGATGAAAAAATTAATGAGTTGGCGCTTCTTTCATTTTATGGTAATAAAACCAAAGAAGGAGGAAGATTATGGATGTGAATGAAGCAATCCAAAAAAGACGTGCCTATCGTTCGCTTGCTCCGGTTCTCATCACAGAGGAGTTGATTAAGGATCTTGCAGGATACGCCCAGCTTTCTGCCTCATGTAATAACAATCAATCATGGAGATTTGTTTTTGTCTATGATCAAGAGATGCTGAAAAAAATGCATGAGGTGTTTCCAAAGGGGAATGCATGGGCAAAGAGCGCTTCGATGATAATTGCTGTTCTAAGTAAAAAAGACTATGATTGTGTCATTGATGATCGCGTGTACCATCAGTTTGATACAGGAATGGCAACTGCGTTTCTCATTCTTCGGGCAACAGAGCTTGGGTTGGTGGCGCATCCCATCGCAGGGTACAGTCCAAAGAAAACGAGAGAAGTCCTTATGATTCCTCAAGATATCGAAGTCATTACCTTGGTAATTGTCGGGAAACACTCAGACACTATCAACCCTGTGCTTTCTGAGAAACAAATCCTAGCAGAAAAACAGCGGCCAGAGAGGTTCTCGCTGGAAAAATTCGCATTCTTCAATCGGTACCCAGATCAATAATCCTACCCGTACATATGCGGTAACTGCGTGGAAGTTGGAGCGGTCGGCTGTGCTTGTTTAATGAATGCGCGTATCTTCTTTTCGATATCATCTGCTTCTTTGTACAAAGGTTCTGTGTTCAGCTCTATTTCTGGGAGCATTGCATCAAGGGCTTCCACAAGAAGTGCAGCTGCCCGGGAATCAGGATAGGAGGTATGTGCCTCTGCAAGCAAGCAGAGCACATCGCGATCCAGCCGTACCCCTTCATAGAGGAGTACGCCAGTGATGCCTGTGATCATTCCTTCCTGGGTCTCGTCGATATTGTATTTTTTGAGAAGGTCTTTCATTCTTTGTGTGCTTGCAACCCCGTGGGTCTTTGGTTTTTTCGGATCAAGGGCATGCGTTCCTTCCAGAGTTACGATGTACTTGCAATTTTTTTTCTTGGCCCATGCAAGGATAGAGTCGCCTAAGGGTTTTATGATATCAACAGAGGGCATGAACTCGGAGATGATAATGACGATTTGGTCGCAGGACCCGCCTGGGCCACAAACTTTCTTTCCTGCGTAGATCCTCACCGGTGGAGACGGTATCCCCTTATGGATGATTGCAGCAGGCATGAAATAGCGAGAGCTTACTGCTCCGATTTCCTCAAGTTGCAGTTGGTCAATAAGGAAATGCCCTGCAATTGAACTAACCAGCCCAACCGTTGGGAACGCTTCAATGAGTACCGCATTTGAAAGGTCGACTTGCTTATATTCGATAATTTGTATTGCTTCCTCCATACTACCAACTTCTGGTATATCTTTTGTATTCTTTTAATTATTACGAAATAAAATGGTACATAAGCGATGAGAGTATTGTCATTGAAGAAGGGACGGTAAATCGACTAATCTGTGAATCATAATATCTGCAGGAATATTCAGACCAATAACGGTGCAGCCCGCTGCCCGTCCTGCTTTGACATCACTTTCTGTATCACCTACTAAGAGAACCGTCTGTGCATCAACACCCATGCGTTTACAGGCGGTAAAGACGATCTCAGGGTCTGGTTTTGCTTTCTTTACATCATCGCTAGTGACAATCTCTTGGAAATATTGCCTGATATGGAATTTATTTAAGATTTGCCGCGCACAATCTGCTGGAGTGTTCGTGATGATTGCTTTTTTGTACGATGAAAGTTGCTGCAGGGTGTTGGTGGTATCCGGGTAAATGTAAATGTAATCGAGGTGGTTCCCATAGGTGATATTGCAGAAGGAGGCGACCTTAGGGTTTAACCCTAAGCGCTCAAGGTTGGCTTTGAGGTCATGACCCCAGTAGGTTTTTTTGAATTCCTCTCGTGTTATTTCATGATGGTTGAAACGTTTTAATGCGCTATTAAGCGCTTTCCACCAGGAGTCGAGTGAATCGACGAGCACTCCGTCCATGTCAAAGAGAATCGCACTAGGGGATAGTTTCATGGCTTTCCGGGGCAGGAGTACCCTACGATGGTACAAAAAGGTTTTCGTATCATCAGGGTTTATATAGAAAAAAGAGATGATTACTCTAATGACGGAGCTTCATATAAGATCGAACAGACGAAACGAAATGATTGACATCACGCAGGATATCCACCGACTCGTCAGCGAGGAAAAAATAACAGATGGGTTCGTCATCCTGTACGTCCCTCATACGACGGCAGGTATCACGATAAACGAAGGAGCAGATCCAAGCGTCCAACAGGATATAATCCACACATTAGAAAAACTGGTCCCCGAGCAGGCTTCGTATCACCATGCGGAGGGAAACAGCGATGCCCATATCAAGGCAAGTCTGCTTGGTTCGTCGGTGACAGTGCTCATCAAGAAAGGAAAGCTGGTGCTAGGGACCTGGCAGTCTATCTTCTTTTATGAAGGGGATGGCCCAAGAAACAGAACCATCTATATCCATATTACTTCAAGGAAGTGATTATGAAAACCCTTTGATGGCTGCGATGCACTCCTCGCAGACTTTTTTCGGTTTTCCTTTTATATGAACATGTTTTATTTTTTCTTCCCCAACTTCACAGTTGCATACGACACATTTTTCCATACCAATTCAGCCCCCTATTTAGCTTCCACCGCGGAAATCATCACACGGCTCGTCCGTAGCCATCGGTCGAGAATGTTCAGCATGGTCTGGTTGAAGGCAGATGTCCATAGATACTTTCTTCATCGGTTTCCCACAGCATCTTGGTTGTTTTTTATGGTCATGCACAAGAATCTTTTTCTTGCAGTTCTCACATTGATAATAGTCATCAGTCATTCTACAACCTCATGTATCACAAAGGGATGTCATTATATTTAAAACTAGTTTTTCGTTGGTGCATAAGGTTTTTAGAGGTGAAGAGAATATGAATACGATGAAATGCGAAACTGTTCCTGGGAAGAAGAAGACGCATCATGTGAAAATCTACACACTGAGCACCTGTGGTTGGTGTAAAAAAACAAAAGCACTTCTCAAAGCCCTCGATGTCGAGTACGAGTATGTTGATGTCGACAGACTTACTGGTGATGATTATATAGAGGTGACAGAAGAGGTAAAAAAAATTAATCCGAATCGTACATATCCAACAATCGTCATTGACCATGGGAAACACGTCATTCTTGGGTTTAAAGATGAGGAAATTAAGGAGAGACTCAGATGAAGAACCTTCGAGAGAAGATTAGGGAGGCAATGGAAAAAAACGCTTACGAGAAAGGGTATTATCTCTGCCCGGACAACGAACTTATGAATGATCTTATCGATGGTCTTGCAACTAACACGACTCGGTATGGGTACGGATCGTGCCCCTGTCGTGTCGCCAGTGGATTGAAACGATACGATGTCGATATTATCTGTCCCTGTGAGTATCGGGATGCAGATGTGGACGAGTTTGGCATGTGTTATTGTGGGTTGTTTGTCAACGAAAAGATAAAAAAGAATCCAAGTCAGTTAGGACCGATTCCGGAACGTCGACCGCAGGAAGTTACAGATGCTGGGCTTGGCGCAGCAGAAGCATCGTCAGGAACCAAAGAAGAGACGAAACCACAGCCGAACCCTGAAAAGAAAACGCAGACCCTGCAGGTTTGGAGATGTACCGTCTGTGGGTATCTCTGCGCTCGGGGTCTCCCTCCACCGATTTGCCCCATCTGTAAGGCGAAATCGGAGCGATTCGAACCGTTCTCCTTCAAAGAGAAGAGAGATTAAGCAACGATCTCACGGATTTTCGTAATAATTACTTGTTTTTGCGCATCAGTTAATTCTTGATCGAGCCTGGGGTATAATGAGTTTTCCTCAAATGTCTTATGCGCCATAAGACATTCCTTAAACTCGTGATAGTGCACTGGCTTGTTCCACATGAGGTCCTTGCGCATCACCCGTATTCTGTTAAGGATGTCATTGTGCTGTTTGATAAGCTCTGGAACCATCTTATATCCTTCGACGATGTTTGTGGGACTGTAGGACGTAAAAATCGCTTTTTCTTCAGTAAATATGTGCTTTTCCAGCTCCCATTCGAACGTATCAAACACCTTCATCATGGAGACAAGCTCCATGCCACTGCTCTTTTCAACATCATGTAACAGTTTAAGGATTTTTGAATGATCTGCTGTCATTAGCTCCAGTATCGATGTGGATTTCATACTCTCTTAACCCCTATGCTTGTATATCATCAGAGATAACAGAGGATGTTAATAAAACTAGCCTATCAGAGAGAAAAAATTCTTTGGTTTGTTGTATCGTACTGACTTTTATAGTCTGTTGTGTTGTTTGTTGTGATACAGCTATGGATCTATTTGGTATCACGTTTCAGTCAGTAATCGTTCTACTTGGGATTGGCGTGTTTGGTTTTCTTATCGTGCAACGAAAGGTGGTTGCCGAGGATGCATTGGGTGCACTTTCAAACCTTGCTCTTGATCTTGCGTTACCTTGTTTGGTGTTTGTAAATATCGTCACAACTTTTTCTCCCCACGACACACCGGACTGGTGGGTGCTTCCGCTGTGGTGGGTACTGTTCACTGCTGTTGCAGCGATGCTTACCGGTCTTTTCATGTTGTTTTCTCAGAAAACGACGAGACGTGAGTTCGCCATGAGTCTGTTTTTTCATAACGGCTTGTTCTTTCCCCTTGCGATTTTCACTGGTATGTTTGGTGCGGAATCCCCCTATCTCGTCTCATTGTTTTTGTTCATGATATTTTACCCTGCGTTTTTTTTTAATATCTACCCGTTTTTCTTTGGGAAAAACGAGAAAAAAATCAATTTGAAACGAATCTTTAATACGGTCTTTCTCTCGACGTTACTTGCTCTTGGAATTCGATTAGCTGATGTGCAGACGTATTTTCCTGATGCTGTTTTTTCGATTCTTTCGATGCTTGGTGCGATGACGGTGCCTTTGTTGATGCTAGTCATTGGCGGGAGTCTGTCTCTGACGTTTCAGCGGAAAGGGAAGATTTATAGTGGGGAGATTGTGAAGTTTGTTGTAATGAAAAATATCCTGTTCCCTGTAGTGTTCCTTGGAATATTGTTGGTGATCAGACCATCGTATGAGATTTCGTTATTGCTTATGCTTCAGAGCGCGGTACCGCCGGTGACCGCCCTGTCGATTTTTACAAAACGCGTTGGTGGGAACGAATCGATTGTCAATCAATTCCTTTTAGGCAGTTTCATCTGTTCTTTGGTTACCATCCCGGTGATGATCTCGGTGTTTTCCTTTTTTTTCTCCCCGTGATCTCTATTCTTCATTCGGGCAGGCGCTACAAGAAGGTTGCATGATTCCTTTTGCTCTGAAGATTCTGCAGATGCGGCAGGTTTCTTCGATGATGGAGGCGTTGGTGTGGTTGATAAGACGTTCTGCGGAGTATTTTATTTCTTTGATGATTTCTTGGTCGTCAATGGTGATGTTACCTCGTTTGTGGCCGAGGTACTGGCAGATTGCCGCGGGTGTGAGTCCGAGTTTTTCTGCCGCCTCTTTTTGGTTGAGCCCAAAATTGGTAATCATGCATTCTGCGATCTCTTTTCGTATAACCGGAAGGCCGTTCCACATGACATATTCGCAGGGGGTGTGTTTCATTAAAAGGGTATAATCTGTGATTTATTCTTATAATTAGTGATTTATTTTTTGAAAAAGAAGTACGGAACGGAGAATTTACGGATGTTTTTTTTGAAAGTGAGAAGGGGCGAAAGATTTAAATATAGTAGGTGCATTAACAATTGTTAATAGGGGTTTAGTGGAGAAAAAAAACCAGAAGGAATCACACAACTCACGTTAACACGCGTGGAGATGTAAAACCAAACAGGGAAAAAAAATTTTTGCATCCCATCCTTTCCTCCTCTCCTCACCAACCTAAGGTCCCTGTTTGCTTTGCATTCTCCACCATGTTTTTCCCTATTTCTTTTTTCACGAGGAGTACATATGAACAAGCTGGTCAAGAGTATTGAACATCTCAAACACAGCAACATTCAGAAAAAAATACGACAAAGGATCCAGCAGTTCAAAAACATCGACAGGACTTCTAATGAGGATCTCTTTATGGAGCTATGCTTCTGCATCTTGACAGCAAACTTCAGCGCCAAGCGTGCCATCCACATCCACGCAAAGCTTCATGATTGTTTTTACACAGATACAAAAGAATCCTTGTCAAAAAAACTCAGGGAACAGGGGTATCGGTTCCCGAACATTCGGGCGATATTTATCAAAGAAGCATGTGTATTCAAAGACCAGCTCTCAGAGGTCATCCAGAACTTTGACGGTGATGAACTGCGCGCATGGCTCGTCGCTAATATCCCCGGATTTGGGCTAAAAGAGGCAAGCCATTACCTGCGCAACATAGGCTATGATAAGTACGCGATCATAGATTCCCATATCCTTGATGTACTTCATCGATATCGTCTCATCAAAAAACCAACGACGCTGACAGCAAGAAAATATAAGGAAATTGAACAGGTGATACAACGACTTGCGACACGCACAGGTCTTACTTGCGCAGAACTTGACCTGTATCTCTGGTACATGGAAACCGGAACAATATTGAAATAAGAAACGATAGAGCCTGGTCGTGAACAAGCATGGAGTACGACGACATCATCCACAAACTGAAATCTCTAGCAAACCCTGAGAATGTCAAGGGAATGGCACGCTATGGGATCAACCAGACCAACAACCTGGGTATTTCGATCTATCAGCTCCGACCGCTTGCGAAAGAAATCGGTGTACATCATGATCTTGCCTTGCGGCTGTGGGACTCAGGAATCCATGACGCACGGCTGCTTGCCTGTTTCATCGACGATCCTCGTAAAGTGACATCGGATCAGATGGACGCTTGGGCAGAGGATTTCGACTCCTGGGACATCTGCGATCAGGTGTGCACCAGTCTTTTTGACCTCACCCCGTTTGCATACGAAAAGGTGCAACAGTGGGCAAATCAAAAGGAAGAGTTTGTCAAACGCGCAGCGTTCAGCCTCATCGCAGGGCTGGCAGTCCATGACAAGAACGCATCAGACCAGGTGTTTGTTGACATACTGCCCCTTCTCGTCACCCACGCAATCGATGACCGGAACTACGTGAAAAAAGCGGTGAACTGGGCGTTACGGAACATCGGGAAAAGAAACCGCTTCCTCAACAAGGAAGCACTGAAGACCGCCTATGAAATCCAGAAGATAGACTCAAAATCAGCTCGATGGATAGCCTCTGATGCAATCAGGGAACTAAGAAGTGAAAAGGTTCAACAACGGGTAGAAAGGAAAAAGAAGGGAAAAAAAAAATTAATGTTTTTGATTAGAGACTGAGTGCTTGCACCGGGCATTCATCAACGCAGGTGCCGCAGTCGATACAGGTGTCCTCGTTGACCTCTACTTTCTCATTAACGACTTTTAACGCTTCAACAGGGCATGCTGTAACACAGGCACCACAACCAGTGCATTTCTCTTTATCCACTTTTACGGCCATAACGATATACCTTCTTGCACCCCGGATAACGGTTATCCTATTTATCTTTTACCGTTTGTAAATAAGGAGAAATAATCATGCAAATTTTATTTCGGTTTATACTGCTCCATCTTCTTGCTTGCTCGCCGTCCACTAAGAGAAAAATACAGGTACACACATCCAAGCTCAAGTCCAAAAATCACAAGAAAATACAGAAACGTCACCACGATTTTTTGCGGTACAAATCCATACGAGAGTGTAATAGACCCAAGAAACGGGATGAACATCCCAATCAAAATAAGCAGCAGCACCTTGAGGAGATCCCTGTTTTTCCCCATATAGACATCGATAACCACTGCCCTTTTAAAAATTATTTCTTTGTCCTCAGACATTCCTATGAATCTTTTAACAGATCCGTGGGATAGGATCCCCTAGCGGCTTACGGATGATACGCTTCCCACCAATCGTGGTCTGCATCACAACATCAGATACATCGCTTGTCGCCTCACCAATGATCGCGGCATGCCTTCCTAACGGATGTTTCCGCAATACCGCAAGGATATCCTCGGCTTTTTCTTTGACGACACCAAGGACGACCTTGCCTTCGTTACCAATCTCCAGCGGGTCGATCCCCAGCATGTCACAGGCAGAACGGACTCCTGCTGGCACGGGCACTGCCTCCTCTTGAAGGAGTATTCCCACCTTTGACTTCTCAGAAAACTCATTGACCGTGTTGGCAAGACCACCCCGGGTGGGATCCTTTGCGCAGACAATCCCGCCCTCTGTAAGGACCTTCTCCATGAGACCATTGAGTGGCGCGACATCAGAATGGATCTTTGTCTCAAATCCGTACCCTTCACGGAAAGATAGGAGAGCAACCCCATGTTCTCCGATGTTCCCTGAGAGAAGCAGAACGTCTCCTGAACGAAGATTGCTGTCAAGCAGCCAATGGCTTCTAAACTTCCTATGCCGCTGTACTTCCTTTATATTTTTTTCAAGAGCAGCGCTTCGTTTTCCAATACCGCTGGTGTTAATCATGAACTGCTGAATCGCACCCTTCTCCACGACCTTTGTATCTCCCGTCACAATCGGTACACCTGCTTTCTCAGCGGTTCGACCCATACTCCGCACGATGGTCTCAAACGTCTCAAGAGAGAAGCCTTCCTCGACGATAAACCCAGCTGACAAGGCAAGCGGAGCCCCACCCACCATCGAGACATCGTTAATCGTACCGCAAACCGCAAGAGAACCGATATCGCCACCAGGGAAGATGAGCGGTTGCACGGTATGTGAGTCAGTCGAAAACACGACCCCATCGATAACCGCAGCATCATCCAGCGCTGTCAACGTTACCTCTGCATTGCCTTGTTTTCTAAAAAAACGCAAAATGTTCTCTTTGATGAGCTGGTCCATCAGCGCCCCACCAGCACCTTGCGCAAGTGTGATCTTCCTTACCATGATTTCCTCAAGAATGTTGCTTTTCTACGGTATGCGATAGAGAGGATTTATTTATATTCTCTGTTCCCATCACCCAAGCTCATATGTGGCAATGGCAGGATTTCGTCCTTACCTTCATCAACTTCGGCTTCATGATCACCGCGATCCCCGCAATCATTCGAAATTACCACCATAAAGAAGCGAAAAGCCAATCGCTCTCCATGTATCTTGCCACAGCGATTCTCTTGTCGGTCATGGCCTATGTGTTCCTCACCTTAGATATGCTGCTGTCTTGTCTCTCCACTGCGGGAACCGGTATCATGTGGTATATCCTCACCTACCAGAAGATACTTTACTCAAAATAAAAAAAAGGAATAAAACATGCAACCTACCCTTATCATGTGCATCGGTAACCGAGACGGCGGTGACGATGCCATCGGACCATACATCGCTGACGAGCTAAAAAAAGAAATACAAAGCGACATGGTCCTTGACTGTGAGACGACACCAGAGAACTATACCGGGTTTGTCAAACAAAAAAAACCAAAATTAGTAATTCTCATCGACGCAGCAGAAATGGACCTGCCTGCAGGAACTATACGTATCATCCCAAAAGAAAAAATCGGTTGCATGCATATCAGCACGCATGGGATACCACTGTCTATTCTCATCAGTTATCTTGAAAGGGAAGTACAACATGTTCTCCTCATAGGCATACAGCCTCAGCAGATGGTAGGTCCATTAAGCCCGGTGACGAAAAAAAACGCTGACCAGCTCATTACAATCCTGAAAAAGCATCAATACGACCAGATACCACATCTCTAATAGGGATATTTCTTCCCCAGCGCCTCGGTCGACGACAACGCAGCAATCGCCCCCTTCGCACACGCGACCACCACCTGACGCAGACCACCAGTGATATCACCAGCAGCGTACACACCAGGCATGTTGGTCCGCTGTCCAGCATCAACCACAACATACCCATTCTCATCCAGTTTCAACCCAAGAGACTGTGCGATCTGATTCTGCGGTAACACACCGACAGAGGCAAAAACCCCATCGACCGCCAATCGTTTCCGCTCACTCGTCTCAAGATTAAATAGAGTAATAGAGGATACAGTCTCCTTCCCAGCGATCTCCTCTACGATCGTATTGAAGAGGAACTGTACGCCTTTCTCTCGGGCCTCCTCCTCATAAATCTTCTCCGCACGGAACTGACTTCGACGATGCACCACGTAGACCTCTTTACAGCCGATTTGTTTTAAAAAAATAGACTCGATTAAGGCAGTGTTCCCGCCACCGACCACGACGACCTTTTTACCTTTGAAGAAAAAACCATCACAGGTCGCACAATACGACACCCCTTTTCCCAGCAGTTCTGCTTCACCAGGAACCTCCAGCTTCCGATGCTCTGTCCCAGTAGAAAGAATAATAGCACCAACCCGATAGGTAGCTTTCTCGGTCTTTATAGTAAAACCAGGAGAAGATCTTGTAATCTCCTTGACCTCCTCATAAAAATGGAAATCAGCGTACTTGGCAGCATGCTGTTTCATCTTCTCGACAAGATCAATCCCAGGGATAGAATCAAACCCTGCATAATTCTCGATGTTCGGGGCAACCTGCAACAGACCACCACCGCCACCACGGTCGAACACAACCGTTGAAATACCGGACCGCTTCGCATAAATCGCAGCGGAGAACCCAGCAGGGCCTGCACCGATGATTGCTAATTCGTAATCCATGAAAAACCCCATTGACTATCTACTATTTAGTTTTTTTAAACACCCCGGACCGCACAGCGTTTGAAAAACGGCCTTATCGTCTCAAGCGTCTCATACACATACTTTCGAGGATAGGGAACAACAGTTTCAAGCTGTGAAGACATCAGCGGCTTCATAGGCTTGAACTGCTGAAGAAAATACACCTCAGCACCCTTTAACCATTCCGCAATCTCCACGATATCCTCCTTAGTGAGAAGGCCAGGCACAAACGTGGTTTTAAACTCATAGGCGGGTGCCTTTGTTTTTATCAGATTGATTGATGCCTCTATTTTTAAAAGATCCACATTAATCCCGGAAATCTCCTGATACTTCATCTTCGGGGCTTTCACATCCATGGCAACATAATCAACAAGCTGTTGTTCCAAGAGCACATCAAGTCTTTCTGGGAACGCACCGTTCGTATCAACCTTCACAAGAAGCCGAAGGTTCTTCACCCGTTTGATAAAATCAACAAGATCATCCTGCAAGAGCGGCTCGCCCCCAGAGATGACAACCCCCTCCAGCAGCTCCTTACGCTTCGAGAGAAACGACAAGATCTCATCCTGGGGGAACAACTCCGCAGTCCCTAGCGCAAGCTTCCTATTATAACAGAAAGGACAGCGAAGATTACATCCGCTGGTCCAGACGATCGCGCTAATCCGATCAGGGTAATCAAGCAACGATGTTTTCTGAAAGCCACCTATCTTCATTGTGATACAAGGATCTTCTCCCGTAGGTCAAAGG
>JAFGFQ010000058.1 GCA_016930995.1 Thermoplasmatota archaeon
AAACCTCGTCAACAACGACACCGCCAACCTCACAAAAATACTCACCTACCACGTCATCACAGGCAAAACCATGTCCACCGACCTTAGTAACAATATGACGGTTACAACAGTGGAAGGATCAACAATAACCATCACTATTGATAGTGGCAAGGTCTATGTCAATGATGCGATGGTGATAGTGGCAGATATCGAATGTAGCAATGGTGTAATCCACGTCATCGATAAGGTCATTGTTCCATAAATAACATAAAAACCACCATAGTATCATAAAAAGCGGGAGAAATCCCGCTAATTACCTCTTTTTTAAATAGATTAGTTGTTCGGAAAAATCCCATTTAAAAGCGGTTGAAATATTTGAAGTTTATTAAAGTATATTTCATTTCTATTACTGTATATCGCTGTTTCTTCTTGGTAGATTCTATATAAATGAAAAAGTAATTAAATGATATATGTGATACAAAACTACACCTTCTCTAAGAGAAGGAACATAACAAGGGTTGAAAAGTATGGGGAGAAATAATGCAAAGAGTATGAAGGCTGGTGTCATAGCAATCATCGTCTGTGGTTTGTTACTCGCAGTGTCTTTCAGTGGATGTATGGAAACTACCCCACCAGTGACAGAAAAAGCGCTTATCTTTGCGTGTGCTGGTGATGCTGATAAGCTTGATCCTGCTGATGTCACTGACGGGGAGTCAACAGCACGAACCGACAGTATTTTCGAAGGGTTGGTCGAATACAAAGAAGGGACTGCGGAGATACAACCATGTCTAGCGGAATCATGGAATATCTCTGAGGATGGACAAACAATCACCTTTTATCTCAGACAGGGTGTAAAATTCCATGATGGAACCGATTTTAATGCAGATGCTGTTGTGTTTTCCTTTGCACGTCAGTATGACACCTCCCATGAATACCATCAGTACGGTGAATGGGCGTATTGGGGATATATGTTCAGTGATATTGAATCTGTCCAAAAAGTCGATGATTACACCGTGAACATTATTTTAAGCAGACCAAACGCTGCGATGATGACAAGCCTTGCGATGTTCACGGTTGCTATCGTCAGCCCAACGAATGCGGAAAAATGGAAGGAAGACGTATTTAAAAATCCCGTGGGAACCGGACCATTCAAGTTCGTGGAATGGATCAAAGATGACCATATCACCCTGGAGGCATTCAAAGATTATTGGCGAGGAGCACCAAAGCTTGATAAATTAATATTCAAAGTTATCACAGATCCCTCTGCTCGGTTGCTTGCGATACAAGCAGGTGATATTCATGGAATGGAATTTCCGGACCCGGCAAGTTTTGACACAATCGAGGCTGATGCCGACCTGCAGCTGCTAACGCAACCGGGGATGAACGTCGGATATCTTGCGATGAACAACGGGTATGGGTATAATGATAGCAACAGCAACGGGATGCATGATCCAGATGAACCCTGGGTAAAGACACCAGGATACTTCGAACCGCTTACGAACAAATCAGTTCGACAGGCGATCAATTATGCCATCGATAAGAACTCGATTGTCCAGAATCTGTATAAAGGAACAGCGATTGTCGCCAAGAATGGGATGCCGCCTTTCATGCTTGGATGGAACGATGCCGTTGTTGATTACCCTTATGATCCTGAGATGGCACAAGAGCTCCTAGCCGAAGCAGGATATCCAAATGGGTTTAACACCACGTTATGGGTAATGCCGGTCAGTCGACCCTACATGTTCGATCCTTCCAAAATCGGCGAGGCAATCCAAGGGTACCTTGAAGCAGTGAATATCACGGTCGATATCTATCAAATCGATTGGGCAACCTACCTGGCAAAGACCCAGGCGGGAGAACACCCGATGTGTCTGCTCGGATGGACCGGGGATAACGGGGACCCAGATAACTTCATGAACGTCCTGTATGGTGAGAATCAATGCACGCTAGGGACCGCTGGGAATGTAGCATTCTACAACAACACCGAGGTGCAAGACCTCTTATCAGCTGCACTGCAGACCTATGATACTGATGCGCGGGCAGATTACTACGAAGAGGCACAGGAGATCATCCATGAGGACGCACCATTTGTCTATTTAGCACATGCGAATCAGAACCTGGTCTTTACGAAGAATGTCAACGGGTTTGTCTTAAACCCGACAGCACGGTATTTCTTCTATTCCGTCGACATGACGTAATCGTAACTCAGTTGATTTCCCAGGAACTGCTGCAGAAGGAAAAAGAAAGAGAGAGTCTCAGGTATTCCGTTGATTAGAAATGAAATGGTACATCATTAAAAGGCTCTTGCAGATCATACCAGTCATCCTGGGAGTCACCCTTATTGCGTTTGCTTTAATCCATCTTGCCCCAGGTGATCCTGTTCGAACCATGCTGGGGCAGCATGCCACCCAACAGGAAATAACCGAAATCCGTGCAAAATATGGTTTGGACCAACCATTATACGTCCAATATTTCGTCTGGCTCGGTGACGTTCTGCAAGGCGACCTGGGTCGGTCTATTCTCACCCATGAACACGTCAGTACAGAGATTGCTTCACGGTTCCCAAACACTATTGAGCTTGCGATTGCAGCGATGATTTTCGCAGTCATTATCGGTGTCGTTGCAGGCGTTATCTCCGCGACGAAGCAGTACTCCATCGCAGACTATTCCGTGATGGGGGTTGCCCTTTTTGGGATCTCCATGCCCGTGTTTTGGCTGGGGATTATGCTCATGATGATCTTTGGGGTGTTCCTCGGATGGCTCCCGATAGGTGGACGGATTGATCTCCTCCTTCCGTTCACGCGCATCACTGGTTTTATGGTGATAGACAGCATCATCACAGGGAACGGAGCCGCACTCATAAGTGTCCTGCGTCATCTGATTCTTCCCGCGATTGCCCTGGGAACAATCCCCATGGCGATCATCGCACGGACAACCCGTTCAAGTATGCTTGAGGTACTCCGCCAGGACTTCATCCGAACACAACGAGCAAAAGGGCTATCAGAATACAAAGTCATCTATAAACATGCGATCCGCAACGCGATGGTCCCTGTCGTCACCGTTATAGGGCTAAATTTCGGCCTGTTACTCTCCGGAGCGATTTTAACAGAAACCGTGTTCTCCTGGCCAGGTGTCGGCCGACTCGTCGTTGATGCAGTCTATCAAAGGGATTACCCGCTGGTGATCGGTTGCATCCTTGTCTTTGCTCTTGTCTTTGTAATTGTCAATCTCATAACAGATATTCTTTATACGTACATCGATCCTAGGATCCATTATGATTAGGTGAAGAATGACACGAAAAAGGGAGACAAAAACCCAAGAACTCATCAGACGATTTCGCTACAATAAATCAGCGGTTTTTGGTCTCATCCTCATCTTAGGTTTGGTTGTTCTGGCGATTTTTGCTCCCTTCGTTGCTCCTCATGATCCGACACCGTCACCTCCAGAACTTGAGAAAAGCCTCAAACCAGGGTTCTGGAGCAATGAAAGCATCCCAGGATATCCTCTTGGAACCGATATGCTAGGCCGTGATATCCTCAGTAGGATCATCCATGGCTCCCGGATAAGTCTCACCGTTGGGTTTATCGCAGTCGGTATCGCGACTGTCCTGGGAATCTTAATCGGGGTTACCGCTGGATACTACGGGGGATGGATTGATAGCATTCTTATGCGGGTGACCGACATCTTATTTGCCTTCCCATCATTACTGCTTGCTATTGTCATTGTCGCAGTCATCGGACAAGGTCTTGATAAAGCGATGATCGCAATCGGCATCGAATACTCACCTCAGATGGCACGAGTCATGCGAGGCTCCGTCCTCTATATCAAGGAAATGGAGTATATCGAAGCACAGAAAGCAATTGGGTCAAGCAACGCACGAATCATCCTCCGACATGTGTTACCAAATAGTCTTTCACCGGTCATTGTTTACGGGACATTAATGATGGCAGGTGCTATCCTTGATGCTGCCGCTCTTGGGTTTCTTGGTTTAGGTGCACAACCCCCAAGTCCAGAGTGGGGTGCGATGCTCTCAGATAGTCGGTTCTATATCGTCAGCGGCTCATGGTGGGCGGCAACGTTTCCTGGGATTGCTATCGTGATAGCGGTCTTAGGGTTAAATCTATTAGGTGATGGTTTGAGGGATATCCTTGATCCACGACTGAAAGAATAAGGGAAAGACCATGGAAGAACTCCTCAGAGTAGAAGATCTTAAAACATACTTTTTCACCCACGAGGGGACAGTAAAAGCAGTTGACGGGGTGAGCTTTACGATCAATAAAGGAGAAACCCTCGGCCTTGTCGGAGAATCAGGATGCGGGAAAAGCGTTACTGCTCTCTCAATCATGCGATTAATCCAAAGCCCGCCTGGAAAAATCGTGGATGGAAAAATATTCCTGGAAGGAACGAATCTTTTAGGGCTCAGCGAAAAAGAGATGAGAAGTATTCGAGGATGTAAGATATCGATGATTTTCCAAGAGCCGATGACCTCCCTTGATCCTATGTTCACGATAGGCTCAGAGATAACGGAGGTACTCAGACTTCATCAGGGTTTGAAGAAAGAAGAAGCAAGAAAAAAAGCAGTGGAGTCTCTCTCCACCGTCAGATTCCCGGACCCTGAAAAACGACTTGATGACTACCCACATGAGCTCTCAGGAGGGATGCGCCAGCGGGTGATGATCGCAATGGCCTTGTCGTGTCACCCGGCATTGCTGATCGCCGATGAACCAACGACCGCCCTTGACGTGACAATTCAAGCCCAAATCTTAAAATTGATCGATGATTTGCGAAAACAGTTTAACACCTCCGTCCTGCTCATCACTCACGACCTTGGTGTGATTGCAAAAACATGTGACAATATCGCCTTAATGTATGCGGGTTACATCGTGGAGTACACCGATGTTCACACGTTTTTCAAAGCCCCAAAGCATCCGTATGCGCAAGCGCTCCTTAAATCAATCCCACGGCTTGATACCGAAGCCGGACGTCTGAAGATCATCAACGGGTCGGTTCCAAATCTGCTGGATCTTCCCACAGGTTGTCCGTTCCATCCACGATGTGAGTTCTGTTTTGAACCATGTTCAAAAAAATTACCACCGTTAATTCAGGTTAATAACCATCATCTGGTACGATGCTTCTTAGTTGGAGGGCTTTCGTAGATGGAGAATCTAGTAGAGGTGCAGAATCTTAAGAAATATTTCTATCAGGGTGGCGGTCCATTCAAATCCAAAGAAGCGATAAAAGCGGTGGATAACGTAAGTTTTTGTATCAAAAAAAAGGAGATCCTTGGTCTTGTGGGTGAATCCGGATGTGGAAAAACCACCTGTGGAAAACTCATTCTACGGCTCATTCATCCGACGAGTGGAACGATTCGCTTTGAAGAACAGGATATTACGCATCTGAAACAAAAACAGATGACCGATGTACGGAAAAAAATGATGATTATTTACCAGGACCCCTACGGCTCTTTAGACCCACGGATGACGATTGGTGCAGCAATCGCTGAACCAATAGAGGTCCATCACCTTACAAGCACGAAAGAGGAGAAAGAAAACAAAATCGTCGAACTCATGGAAAAGGTGGGATTGACACCTGATCATCTGAACCGCTACCCCCATGAGTTCAGTGGTGGACAGCGACAGAGGATTGGGATTGCACGGGCGCTTGCGACGAACCCAATATTTATCGTCGCAGATGAACCGGTCTCCGCCCTTGACGTTTCCATTCAAGCACAGATCATCAACCTGTTAAAGGACTTGCAGAAGGATTTTGGTTTGACCCTGTTGTTCATCACCCATGATCTCAGCGTGATCAAACATACAAGCGACAGGATCGCGGTGATGTACGCAGGCAAACTGGTGGAACTTGCCTCAAAACAAGATCTCTTCTCCGAGCCGTTACATCCATACACCCAGGCATTATTATCAGCAATCCCTGTGCCTGACCCAGAGCGTCAAACACAATATATTCCTCTCACCGGTGAGGTCCCTAGTCTGCTGCACCCACCCCCAGGTTGTCGGTTCAACCCGCGATGCAAAGTAGCAAAACCAGAGTGTTCGAAGATGGAACCGGAGTTGCGAGAAATCAAAAAAAATCATTTTGTCGCCTGTTTTCCCGTTTAAACCAGTTCATGCAGCACCGTACGTCACGTTCTTTTTTTTTTCTACAGAAAATGAAAAAGTAGTTAAACAACGGAAAGTATACAATTTTTATATCATATATTAGAGAAGGTGTAGAAAGAGGGAATATACTTATGGGAAGTTTTAAAAAGAAAGATATGAAGGCTAGTGTTCTTGCGATCATTATCAGTGTAATGTGTATTGCGATTGCGCTGAGTGGCTGCACACAACAACAGGAAGAAGAACAGCTTGAAATAAAAAATCCAACGATGATTGTGAGATATGACATTGGTGATGCAAAAACACTTGATCCTGCGGATGCCTATGACACCGGTTCCTCTGAACCAATCTTCCAGATCTATGACACGCTTGTGACGTATAGAGGAAACGATACGAAAACCTTCTATCCAAGTCTTGCGACAGACTGGACGGTGTCAAATGATTCCTTAACATGGACATTCCATCTCCGGGAGGATGTCAAATTTTCTAACGGAAATGATTTTACCGCAGAGGATGTGAAATATTCTTTTGACAGAGTCTTAATCATGGATGCTCCGGAATCCGGGGTAAGCTGGATCCTTGCACAATGTATGGATACGAATAGCACAAAAATTATTGATGATTACACTGTTGAAATAACACTCACAGAATCATATGGTGCGTTTTTAGCGCTCTTGCCCTACACAGTGGCTGCGATTGTTGATAAGGACTATGTGGAGGCACACGGCGGGGTCGTCGCAGGAGTAGAAAACGAATGGATGAAATTAAACCCGATGGGAACTGGTCCGTACATGCTTGACCATTGGACACGGGCAACGGAGATCGTCTTGAAAAGAAATCCGACGTATTGGGGCGGCTGGGGAGGAAATCACCCTGAGCAAGTCGTGATAAAATATGCAGATGAACCTGCAACCCGTATCTTAGCCTTGAAAAATGGGGATGCTGATTTTGCCTATCTACCGTATACAAACCTAGAGGATGTCATTAATGAAAACGGTATTGTCGTGCACCCCTTTGATAGCTATGATATCGTCATGTGTGTGATAAATACCAAGGCAACGAACAACGAATATTTAGCTGAGGGGGAAGTACGAAAAGCATTAAGCTATGCATTCGACTACGATACCGCTATTGAAACAGCGTATGATGGCTATGCCAGTAGACTTGCTGGGGCAATCCCCAATGGGATGCCGTACTACGAAACACAAAACAATGGACAACCCTATTATGATTATGACCTGACGATGGCAGAGCAGATACTTGATGATGCCGGATATACAAAAGATTACGATCTGGATGATACACTCTACCGATTCAACGGGACGACCATCAGAATTTTCTTTAACGCAGGAAACGCGGAACGCGAAAAGATGGCGATTATGTTTCGAGGAGCACTTGATGAAATCGGCATTCTCTCATCAGTCATCGCAGAGGGATGGCCACAGCTCTTACATCGGATGTACACGACCGATGACTGGGATCTGATGTTCATCGGATGGGGACCAGATTATAATGATCCAGATGATTATATCTTCCCATTTATCGCCTCAGCTGACGTAGACGGAGACACGTATAACACCGGGTACAAGAATGACACTGTTGATGAAAAACTCTTAGAAGCAAAGTACTCAGCAGACTCAGCGGTGCGGGCAGCCGCCTATAAAGCAGCCTATGACATCTACATCCAAGAGCCGTCATTTATATTCCTCCAACAACGACAGTACATCCGGCCATGGCGAGACTGGGTACAGAACTACTCTTACAACCCTGTACGAGAATGGTACTTCTACGATTACTACAAGGCCTACGAATAACACCATCTCTTTCTTTCTCTTTTTTTTTAAATTATGAAGACATGGGAATTCATAGTTCGAAGACTCCTCCTTTTGATACCGGTCATCATTGGAGTCACCATCATTACGTTTACCGTTTCCCATGTTATCCCCGCGGATCCTGCACGTGCTTTTGCCGGGGGACCAAAAGCACAACCTGATGTCATCGAACGCATCACAAAAGAACTCCATCTCGACCAACCACTCTATATCCAGTATTTTTATTATTTAAACGACATCATCCATCTGAATCTCGGAAAATCTTATCTAGAGAGTCGACCGGTCTCAGACAGTCTTGCCCAGTATTTTCCAGCGACACTTGAACTAACGATTTTTGCGATGTTCATTGCTATCCCGCTAGGAATCATCGGAGGGATTATTTCTGCGATACGCCGGAATAAACTATCCGACCACCTCACCCGTATCATCGCGATTGTTGGCTATTCTTTACCGATTTTTTGGTTAGCACTCATGCTGCAGTATATCTTTGCATATCAAATACCGATTTTACCACTCGAGGGGCGATTGGCCAT
>JAFGFQ010000059.1 GCA_016930995.1 Thermoplasmatota archaeon
CTCAGCAAGGATATCCTCAACAGATTTAAACAACGTACTTACACCTTTGGTGTTCTTATGCGTCACAAGCGGCTCAAGGGCAGCTTGGAACTTCGCAGGAGCGATAATGACCAGATCATAGTCATCAGCAGCGGAGGCAGCTTGAGGTGCCTGCGGCTCTGTATAGCTCAGCTGGATATCAAAACCACCCGCATAGGTAATCTCATTTTGTAAAGGTGAATATCGGACAGGATAACAGACCACCTTGACAAACGTCACCTGCACATTGTTCTCATTCCGGCCAGCACCAAGATCATAGGTGAACCATGCATCCGGATACAATGCTGTGGCTTCATAGACCACAGGGTCCTTCACATAGGCTGTTCGTTCGGCTAATTGAGAGCGTGGAGCAATACGAGCAGGTACAATCTCGTCTGTTAGTTTCATTGAACCAATATCGTTTGGTGTACATGCCACTTCGATGTTTGTGGATCTGAATGGAATCTGATAGGTCTTCACATACAGCGGTAAGATTGGTCGATTTGGTTCTAATAATTGAGTTGTTGCACCATCGAAGTGAATCTCCACAAAACTATCTTTTTGTGTTTGAGTTGGTTGTGATGCAAAAAGAACCGATGTTGTCTCAGTTTGTATGTTTTGGTCTTGTATGTTTGAGACGTTCGTGCTGAACGCGGCTGCCCCTAGTCCACCAAGGACTAAAATTCCTACTAGTAGGATTGGTATGAATTTCTTCATTTTATTCCCCATTACTGTATTAATACATAATAATATTTAAATTTAACCCTCCCAAAATAATAATTTGTTGGTTGTAATATCACTTTCTTTGGTATTTTATAGAAGAAGAGATACGTGTATGAGGTAAATAAAAAGTAATAATTTTCTGTTATATGCAGGTTTTATTCTCCATAAAAAAGGGTTTATGAAAATGTTGCTATTCAATTATTCAACTCCATACCTCTCGTATATAGCTGAATTGGAGAAAATATCAATATTCAGTTGTATTTTCTGTATCCTACATCATTTTCCTCAAACAAATATAACAGATTTTTTCAATGCATAAAATATATAAATAAAATAATTATAATTTGACCAACATTTGAAATAAATCTTAGGGACATTCTCCCATCATAGAAATCGAAACCTCATTTAAAGATTCAAATCCGTGAATCACTCTTACGAAATAACCTAGAAAAAAGAGGAGAAATTGACCGGAATCCATAGAGAAAAAAGGGGAATGGATCATCCCAAGCAAATATGGCATGTTCATTTCTGAAGCTATACGCTCGTATCCATCTAGCAATAGATAAAGACCGTGTTCTTACATGTTGTCGAGCTGATTGTATATCTTCGAAGAAATACACCCAGTTGATATTTTTTTGTGAAGAATTAGATGGTATCTTAGGGAAATCTTCTCCGAGAGCATCCAGGTAGGCTAAATACGGTAGATTGCATCCGTATCGAGATGGGAAGCTATTCTGCATCCAGATGCGAGGGTTCACCTCGATACACTTCATGCGATTATCTCGAGTATCATATTTGAATTCCGCATCAACGATTCCAAAGTATCCGATATTTTTCATCAAGAAATCGGTAATATCTCCTAGGAAGGGTTGTTGCACCGACTGAATATAACATCCGTTTCCAGATCCCAAGGGCCATTCTCGAATCCTCTGGTACATGAACCTCCCATGAGGCACGCCTGTCGTATCAACGTAGGCATTATACCCAAACATAGCCTCGGCGCCACCGGGTATTATTTCCTGCAGCATCATCTGATGGTGTTTCTCAGAAGCTTTTCTGTAGAATGATATCATTTCTTTTGATGAACAGGCGATGAATAGTTTCGTATGAAAATCAAGTCGAAAATAGGTAGGATACACAGGTTTCACAATACAAGGATAGGAAAGCTGTTTTCCTGCGACCGTCGCCTCATCTTCGTCCCGGGGAAAGAACGTGAGCGGATGACAAATATCATACTTCCCCAGAAGATGATAAAACTGCTGTTTATTTATCAGACTGTTTACTCTGTCATAATCAGCCATCGTGAAATGATAATACTTTTCCAGTCTTGTTCGATGTTTAAGAATCGCAAGTGTTTCTGTATCACCTGTTGGAAAAAGAACACCTTTTTGAGGTAACCACTCACCGAGACGGAGAAGAAAATCAATATATTCCTCCTCATGATATTTTGGATGTGGGCAGAGAATTCCGGTAGCATATTTTGAAGAGAAGGCGGCTTGAATCCTATTAACATCGAGAACGACCGTTGGCACGCCTTGCCGACCAAGATTCCGTACTGCACCAAGATTAGAGGTCGGATAAATACCAAGAACAAACGCGATAGGTGCCTTACTACGAGCAAAGAACCGTTTCGTTGGATGGATTAGAATATCCGCTCACCATCCGCTACAAAACTTTTTTGAACAATTCATCAAAGAGAAGACATAGAAAAAAGAAATTAAAATGTATTGTTCTTATGCATCTAACCAAAAGGATGTGAAATTCTAAATAATGCATCAGAAATACCTTGTTGAGATGAAAAAGAAGCTTCGCCAAGAGATCTCTCGGAAGAGACAGACATTAGCTACCTCTGAAGTCCTTGAAAAAAGTAACACGATTAAACATCGTCTTTTTGACTCAAAATGGTATCAAGATGCTCACAATATCCTTTTTTATATTTCTTATAACAATGAAGTACATACCCATGAGATGATACGAGAAAGCCTCGAAAAAGGGAAAAACGTGATGGTTCCAAAAATCGATACTCACAATAAAACACTTATTGCCTCACTATTCTCATGCTGGGATGATCTCGGTCTCGGCCCCCATTCTATCCTTGAACCGAAAAACGAGTGCGTCAGAGAAGTACCACTCTCATCGATTGACCTCTATATCATCCCTGGTATTGTCTTTGATGATGAGGGAAACCGGATCGGACATGGCGGGGGTTACTACGATCGATTATTAAAGAAAGAATGTTCAGCTCATCGGATCGGTCTTGCCTTCGAGCTTCAAATAATCAAAAGGATCCCTGCTGAACCGCATGATAAAAAAGTTGAGAGGATCATAACCGAGGAGCGAACCATTCTTTGTTCTTAGGTGACGATGTCCCCGAGTCGTCTCGTTTCGACGGCTTTTTTTATCTCCATGGCGATTCGTTCACCATAGCTAATCGAGTCTCCATACAAATAGCCTGAATGAGGTGTATACTGCGTCAAAGGACTCCCAGGGATTCTCATGGAGACATCAAAGACGACCATTTCCTCTTTGCCTTTATCGGCAACCATCGCACCTTGAAGGGCAAAGGGACCAATGATCCCTGGCGGGTATTCCTTCTTTGTCGTCTTGACGAATTTTTCCCCCAGGTCAAAGATCGATTCGATGATGGATTCCTTTGTTGTCGCTGCGATATGCCCTGTCTCAATAATCTTTGGCTTAAGATATTTCAGTACCGCAAGTTGCTCATCAGCGGGGAGCCGAAGCAGACCATCAAGATTTGTTTGCCTTCGGGTATCAGTCCCCATAATCTCCAGTTCGTCTTCCAAAACTGAGTAAAAATAATTAAAATTAATCTGACTGCCGATCACATATTCCTCGATGACCGCTTGATTCAATGCGTCCTCTGTGATCATTTTTTTGCGTAAGAGTTGCTCGGATTTCTTCTTAAAATCCTCATAACTTGAGGCAAAGAAAAAGGCACGCTCATACCCACGGATGGCTTCATTGACCTTGACAATCGCAAGCCGATCGATATCATGGGGTGATGCAAACAACTGCGGATAGCGGATCCCTGCCTTCTGCAACAAATAGTATTGGTTTTTCGGCACGTTCCTTTCTTCCAACTTTAACATGGAACGCGTCCCAAAAATAGGGACCGTGAAAGTATTCTCAATATCAGCAAAATCAAAATAGACCCAAAAGTACCGATTATGAATAAAAATCGTGTTCTGGTCCCGGAGCTGGTCCTGGATTCGTGGCTCTGTAATCGCACTGAACTTCTCAAGCACGATGGTCGTATCGACGCATCCTCGACCGTCAGGACGGGTGTTATAATAATGAGTATATGTCTTTTCCCGTCCTTTCTGACAGACGGCAAGGGTCCGAAAACCATGTTTTTTCGCACCTCGACAGACATCCAGCGCGGAATGCCCGCCTAACACACCGATGGTGATTTCTTTTGGATCATAGGACTCTACCAGCTTTTGAATCCTCTTACGCTCTATCATACCTAACTCCCTTTCCAGGTTATCTGGTTATCAAGGATTATTCTTACCCTTTGAACTTCGGCCGCTTTGAAAGATATAGTGCGATTGGCAACTTCTGCTGTGGAAAAACCTTGACCCGATCAACAATACAACCATGTAACTCTGAAATCGTATACGACTTCCCATCCTCACCTAACTCAGACGAACGAACACGAGGTGAGTAAACCTTTTGTTTTCGTTCTTTTTCACCGATTACTACGATATATGGAACCCATTCTTTTTCTGCATCACGAATCTTCCGACCGACACTTTCTTCCCTATCATCAATATCAGCACGAATGAAATAGAATGGCGAAAGTGCGTTTAACTCATTGACGCACTGCTCACAGTCAGAAACAAACTCGTCAGCAACCGGGATAAACCGAATCTGAGTAGGGGATAACCAAAGCGGGAACATCGGTTTTTTACCGTGGTTCATTTTAATCGCTTCTCGCTCAAGCAAAGCATAGATATTCCGGTCAATGCTCCCGGAGATGCTTGTATGTAAGATTAACGGATGCTGTTTCTCACCTTTTTCATCGGCATACGTGATGTTGAAGCGTTTTCCATTCTCCACATCAATTTGCACTGTTGAGAGAGCGCTTGCCTTCTTCATTGAATCAATGACATTGAATTCAAACTTCATGACAAAATAGAAATACCGTTCGTTCCAGAGTTCAACAAGGATTGGTTTCCCCGCTATCCGTGCAAGATCCTGAGCAAGCGCTTTGTTATTCTCGTAGAATTCTTTGACGAATCTTAAGGCGACCTCAGAATCAAGCTTGAGGGAATCCATCCACTGCATAGAAGTACTAAACTGCCGTTTGAATTCCTCGGTTGCCTGAGGTAGATCTTTGCAGAACGTATGGAGATCAGGCATGGTAAAGGCGCGAAGTCGTTTCAAACCGCTGACCTCACCACTTTGTTCACGTCGAAAGCTGTAATGCGTCAGCTCATACAATCGCAGGGGAAGGTTCCGATAGGAAATGGTCATATCATGAGCAATCATATATTGACCAAAGCATGCGGCAAACCGTAAAAAGAAATCTTTGTCTGACTGCACGATATATTGCCGAGCAGGGAACTTCTTCACATACTCGCTTAACGCAGGGTGTTCAAGGTCATACATGATAGGTGTTTCCACCTGCATCCCACCAATGTCACGCACGATATTATTGATATGCTGCTCGAGAAGTCCTTTGATCATACGACCTTTCGGGTACCAGCGGAAGTTGCCTGAATCACTGGCAGGTTCATAGTCCACAAGCTCCTGTGATTGCATCATTTTCACGTGAGGTGGTTCCCCAACGCTCTTTCGAGTCCCGCAACTTTCATACTCATAGAGAAGCTTGAGTTCCTCATGCTGTGAAAAATCGAATTTCTCGGCATCAATCAGTTCCCCACTCGGAGTAAGAATACACCATTGAGAGATAATCTCTTTTTCTTTTTCTATCGCTTTTTTTTCTTTTCCCGGGACAATTTCTCTGGAAAGCTCTGAGAGCGGGTGACCTTTGCAGGAAATAGTAAATGCTTTATACCAGCCAAAAGGAGATCGTTTCACAACAAAATTATGCTTTTTTACCTCCTCCTCAAGTTGTATCAGGATATCTTTACCGGCTTTTGCGCCAGCAAGATCAGATGAAAGATGAGCATAAGGGTAAAGCATGATGTTTTTTACTTTGAGTTGTTCCGCGGTTTTTACTATCTCACTGGACGCGCCGTCAACTGCTTGTACAGGCGATTTTTCATCGATTTTTTCAACCGCTATAAACACAGTAAGCGCTTCATCTAGCCGGTCTTTTGTTTTTTTCGTCTCCTCAGGGTGCGAAATCGCCTTTTCTTTGACTTCGTATTCGATAAAATCACTATGGATAAGTAATAGTTTCATAGAATCGACCCGTAAAACAAATGAATGTTCTTAAAGATAGTGATTCAAAGGATTATATGGGGGAGGCGGCGGAGGTGTATACTCCGTAATTAAAAAATTTTTGTTTTACTTGCAATCCCATCTCTCCGCCTGACAAATGAATATATCATGTTATATAAGAATCTTTCGAAATTTTTTTTCCTTCTGTTATTATCGGAGATTTCTCCTAAAAAAATTGAGGTGTACACACAAAGGAACACAGAGCACTATTCTAAAAAACCTAATGCCTCTTCGATCCGCCCCATTTCAATTCCTGTCGTCAATTTCCCGATGATCGCGCCTTTTGAATTCGCGACAAGACCACTCCCAATCATAGGGAACCCATGGTTCACTGTCCCAATCATCACATCGACCTGGAATACTTTTTCTAATTGTTTCTTCTCCTCGTCAGTCGTCTTTGGATGACAAAGACATCCCTTGTTGGTGACTACCGCAGCCATACCAACGGTTCCAAGCGATGCAATAGTGCCCTTCTCGACAGGTACATCAAGAGTCTCACTAATTTTTTTAATAGTTGAATTCTTTAAATCAGGGTGAACAAGTGCGCCGTGGTCGTTTGTGAGAATATCATTCCCTGCGGCGTTAATGATATCTTTTATTGGATATACACGAAGACCTTGCTGTTTAAGAGTACGGAACGTCTCCTGACTTGCAAAAGCAGTCACTATTGCTCCAGAGGAATTACACGTAAGAAGAGAACCGATGATGGTCGAATCCGCTACGTAGAGTTCTTGAATCTTGGTTCCAAGAACAGTCCCAACCAAATTCTTGGTTTTCTTTGAGAGACTTTTCTGCAGAAACACAACGGAATCGTTCGCTCGGCAATAAATCCCAATATTTGGATTTTCATTGAAATCCAAGAGCTGAAGCATTCCTATTCACTTTTTTTCTCCGTTTTCTTTGAAGCAGATTTCTTTTTACTCGCTTTTTTTTCCGTCCCTTCTTTTTTTGTCTTTCTTTGTGTTTTTGTTTTTTGCTGTGGTGCTTCCTTGGGCTCTTTGGTCCGAGGAGTTTTCTTTTTAGCGGTTTTTTTTGCTGATGGAGTTGGTTCTTCTTTCGTCTCAGATTCCTCTTTTGGAGCTTTTTCTTTCTTTTTCTTGATTTTGACTTCCCCTTCACCAGTGGGGGTGATTTCGTATCCTTCAGCACCAGGGACTGCTTCCTCTGCTTTTTCTTCTTCCCTTTTAAGAATCGGAGTTTTTTTCTCTTTTTCTTCTTTAAGAAATTCTCTACGTGATTTTTTCTCACCAAGCTCTGGGAGGGTTGCTTCGACGACACCGTCTTCAAATTTCACCGCACGGACTCGAATCTTACTAGGGACCCAGAACTTCCCATGTGTCCAGAGTTGTTTGTTCAAAGAATCATCAATCCAGACGTTTTTCCGCTCCACTTTCATGTGTTTCATAAGAAAATGACGGACATCATCCACTGCCCGAGGAGCAGCCCGAGAAGTCGGCCCGATTTTTGCTCGTCTCAGCGGGATAATATAAATTCTTTCGAGTTCTTTTCCTGAATCTTTCTCAGCCATATGTATCAACCTATCTTGAGTTTATTTCTTCGCCAGTTTCTTGTTTTCGGATGTCGAGTAAATCGTCGGTTTGTCCGAATCATGACCCATGCGGGGACCCGCCGATTGCTTTTCGTTGCTTTGGATAATCGAAGTTTTCTTGCCAATGATTTGTGACTTGACATTTATATCCCTCTTCTTCGAATTGTTATATCACGTTTCTTCGGGAGTATCTTTGAAAGTAAATCCCGTAACTGCTCATCGTTTATTTTATTTTTGAGCCGACCAGATTGTGCAAGCATTATGAGTTGATTTTCTAAATTATCTGCAAGTTCTGGACGTGCTGCTTTAATGCGACCAAGGCGCTCTCGGGCATCATCCGTGAGAATCGCACGTAAAAGGAGTTTCTTCTGTTCTTCATACTCCTTCTGCTGAGCGTCCTCTAAGTTTTCTTGTGAAAACGCCTGTTGCTGCTGAAGGTCACGCAATTTTTTCTTCCTGATAGCCTCAATATCATCCATAATGGTTTTAAAACCTCAAGATGAACCTATTGCAATCACCTATTTAATATTTTTTTAGTTCAGGGAATTGCTCAATAAGTGAGTTTTTCACTTCAAAAGAGGTATTATCAAGGAATTTGACCCCTTTTGGGGTGAGCATGCGACCTTTCCCTTTCATCTTTGTCACATAGCCTGCGGTCTCTAATTGTTGAAGGGCATGGCGGATAATCGCACCACTTCCTGCTTCCGCTTTATTTGGTTTTGATCCTCGATTGCGTTTCCCACCATATTCCGCTCTCATGTGCTCTGTTCCCATCGTTTTATTGATATACAGTTTGCGGAGAATTGAAGCACATCGTGTATGCCACCAATCTTTCGTCTCCGGTGGGTTTTCTTTAGACACACCCGTACGGACGTATTTACTCCAATCTGGTGGTACAATCCCTGATTCATTTTGTAATTTTTTTGTCAATGCAGAAATCAATTCTTTTGCAGGAACATCATATGCTGTTGTCATAGGAATTCTCTTCCTTTCTCGTGAAAGTGGGTATCGGTAATAAACCATATGTTATTTAAGCATATTGGATGGGAAATTAGCCAGTACAGCCCCAGAAAAACACTTAGAAAAATGTATCTTTTTTTTTACTACGGAGAAGACACGTATTTTCGTCTGCGCAGTGGGACCCGGCTATACTTCTTACATCTCAAGCAATAGGAGATTATCATCCCACGATGGATACGGATTCGACAGGTGACCGACGGCAGAAGATACCCATAGCAATGTTGACAGAAACATCGTGAATATTGCCTTGGGAGCGGAACAAGATATTTCATGGAAATCTTCCGGGCGATCGTGACGTACCGATCCGATAAATGGAGTTTTCCCTGAAGCCCATATGATTCTGCGAGAGAAAAAAGGTAATGAATCCGATGGATCGCGATTTTCTTGTATATTTTCTTTTTCCCATCGTGTTTCCGAGACATACAGGGACGAGAAGAGCACATCATTATTAAATTCTTATGCACCAAAAACGATTGAGAGTTGGAGAGAAGAACAAAGAAAAAGAAAAAAAATGAAGAAAGAAGTATATTTACTTCTTCTTCAGGTATGGAAGACCTGTTCTCTTATTGACACCAACGGTATATCCATTGGGTAAATCGCAGGTAGTCCCACTCTTTGGTGATCGTTTGCTGAAGAAATATATTGTTTGATTTCTTCCACCTTTAAGCTTTACATTTCTTGTATATAAGGTCCAACCCTCGTGTTTGTATGGCATAATACACCTCCTGACAGGAATGCGTCTCCAGTAATTTAAACCTTTCTTTATTTTTCTCCTGGTACACTGATAACACGTGCGAGGTTGACACGTTTTAAAAAAAAAGATTGTCATGCTAGAGTACCACAAATAATAAAAAAAAGAGCCGGTAGTTGTCGCCCACATTTATGAATCACCTAGGTATTTTAAACGTTTTCGAAATTTATCACTTCGATGAATAACATTTTTGAATGTCACAGCCATGATGGGATATGAAAAAAATATCGAACGGTCATCTTTTTTTCATTGGTCTTGGATTATATGATGAAACAGATATTTCGCTCAAGGGATTAGAAAACCTGAAACAATGCGATGTCGTTTTCGCAGAATTTTATACAACGAAACTTGGAAAATTTGATATACCTTCCTTTGAGGAACGCATTGGCAAAGAAATTATCGTTCTGTCGAGGGAGGACACTGAGAAAGGAGACATGATCATCGATGCAGCCTCATCGAACCATGTCGCGTTTCTCATTGGAGGAGATCCAATGATTGCAACAACGCATGTTGATTTACGGCTCCGAGCCCTACGACAAGGAATTACGACGCACATTATCCATAGCAGTAGCATTGCGACAGCGGTTCCAGGTCTTCTTGGTCTGCAAAACTATAAATTTGGTCGGACAACAACCCTTGCGTTTTCTGAAAAAAATTATTTTCCAACAAGTCCGTATATAGTTATTAATAATAATATGGAAATGGGGTTGCATACTCTTGTTCTTCTTGACATACAGGCAGAAAAAAACCACTATATGACAGCGAACGAGGGGCTCGATTTACTCGTTAAAATGGAAGAAAAACTCAAGAAACATCTTTTCGCAGATGATACGCTTGCTTGTGTCGTCGCACGAGCAGGTGCACCCGACCAGCAGATCGTCGCAGATACACTTGCATGCCTTCGGAAGATGGACTTTGGACCTCCTTTGCATACGATTGTTATCCCAGGTAGTTTACATTTCATGGAAATCGAAGCCCTCGAACTCTGTGCCAGCCTCCCGCCTGAATTGAAAAGAAAAATACAAAAACTATAATAACCCTGCATATTATTCCGCCCATAGACAACAAAAGGGGTATGGATGCAACAAGAAAAAAATGACTTTATCGGTCTTATCTATGGTGATGTCGGCTCGACAAAATTCAACTTTACGGTTGATAGTCGTAATCTTCGTAAGTTCGACTATGTTGCTGCACCACATGAGGAAGGATACGTACTTGCACAGGTCATGGATATCAAAGGATATTCTGATCTCAAATTCGAGGATGCCATCACTATTAAAAGCAATGGATCAGTTCCTCCCATCAAAAGCGATATTTCTGCCTATGCAGAGGTAATCGGGTACCGTGACAAGGAAGGTCATCTCCAAGCACCACGCAGTCCGTTTGAGGCAGGAGCTCAAATCTCACTTGCTCGCGAGGATCTGATACGCCATGTTCTTGGACTACACTCAGAAAAAGAGAATGGAGCATATCTTGGTCTTCTCAAAGGACATGACCTGCCAGTCTATCTTAATATTGATTCATTAGTACAAAAACATATTTGTATTCTTGCGAAAACGGGTGGTGGAAAAAGCTACGCATGTGGTGTTCTTATAGAAGAACTCCTTAAGAAAAAAATCCCACTCGTCATCATCGACACCCATGGTGAATATATTTCTCTTGGAAAACCGAATAAAGATAAAAAAGACCAGAAGAATATGGAGAAGTTCGGCATAAAGGCAAATGATTATGCCAGTCAGATCCGTACCTATTCCCCCCTTGCCGGTGGAGAGGCCACTGCACATCTTACACTCAACGGGATGAACCTTGAGGGACGAGAGATCCTTGATTTATTACAAGCGAAGCTTTCCGGCCCGCAAATCGCGGTTTTATACCAGACGATTAAGGAACTCAAGGAGTTTAAACAGGTCTATAGTATCAGGGACATTATTGAAGCAGTGGAACGCACAAAAAGCAATGCTCGGTGGAACGTCATCGCATCCCTAGAGTCCTTGGATTCCATAGGTGTATTCTCCGATAAAGGAACTTCAACAGATGAGCTTGTCCAGAAAGGAAAATGTTCGATTATCAATATGCGCGGTGTCCCACCCGATATCCAGGATGTGGTTGTCGCACGGTTGACTGAAGAATTATTCAAGGACCGCAAGGTTGGTAAAATCCCCCCCTTCCTCTTCGTTGTTGAAGAAGCACATAATTACTGCCCGGAGCATGGGATTGGCCATGCGGTGTCATCAAGTATGCTTCGAACGGTTGCCTCTGAGGGGCGTAAGTTTGGTATGGGACTCTGTGTAGTCAGTCAGCGGCCCGCCAAGATTGATAAAAACATTATTTCTCAGTGTAACACGAATATAATTTTAAAGGTCACAAACCCAAATGATTTAAAAGCAATTATTCAGTCCGTTGAAGGTCTTACGAGTCAGACCTACGATGAAATCCAGAGGTTGCCTATAGGGGTCGCTCTGATTTCTGGTGCTTCTATACAAATTCCTATTTTAGTCGAAATCAGGACGCGAGAGACAGATCATGGTGGGAAATCAGTCACCGTCTTCAAAGACATTGATCCATCGGATTATAAAGTGAAGATGCCAAAGATGCCACCACCCCCATCTCGACAGGTAGTAAAACCGGAACAAAAACAAGAAAATCTCCAAAAGAATGTGACAGAGAAAGCAATCATGGTCAATCGAGTAGCAAAAAGACTTGGCTGGGTCACAACTGATGATCCCGACGAGACCATACGACTTCTTAGTGCTGAAGCCCAAGAAATGAAAGAGAACGTGTACAAATATCTTGAGTCACTAGCGCAACTTGGGAATAATTTTTGTCATAAGGAAAATCCTTCTTGTCTGCAATGCCCAATGGCATCCGGATGTCGATATCACGCATCCCATAGCAAGAAATCGCTTATGAAAGGACAAAGACAAGGGTTAGGATTCTTTAAACGAGAGAAACAAAGGACCGTATGACAAAGAATATCTGGTGCTTCGTTATTGCATTCATTCTTATTTTCATTGTTCTTATCTCTGGATGTGAAATGATCTATCCACCAACGACCTACGAGGAGACTCCAATACGGATCAGTTATGAGATCTCCTATGGGTATCGTGTCAACAGCACTGGTGTTGGTTCGTATGAAATTACGTACTGGTGCGATATTCCTGAGACCATCCTAGGAATCACATCCTATAACCTGCTGTATACGCAAGATTATCAGGTAAAGACGCTTGCGAATAACACGGTCATCCACTGGAACATCTCAGGGAAGGATGAAAAAACAGTTGAATTGGGAATCAACGCAAGCATCGAAGCGACGAACTATCTAGTAGCAGATTTGAATGGAAACGATGCTTTGACTATCGCAGAAATCACCGAATCCTACCCAGAAATCTCCAAGCAATATACACGACAACAAGCAAATGAAACCATCTGTTTTATCGACCCATACGATCCGGATATTCGTCAAATCGCTCATGCAGTGTTTTTACATGAAAATACAAATAACTCGTTTCTGGTGGCAAAATCACTCTTTTCATGGTTGAAACAAAATATCCAGTATCAGGTTCATCCCAATGAACGAGTCGTACGACCTGCAGCTGTGACCCTTCAGAACAAACAAGGGGATTGCGATGATCTCTCGTTTCTTTATATCTCCCTCTGTAGAACTCTTGATATCCCCGCCAGATTCATACGAGGTTATTTGCTCTCTGAAAATAGCAACGGAGCAATGCTTGCGACACCTCATGCATGGGTAGAAGTATTTGTCGGGAATGCAGGCATTCTCAGTGGATGGATACCTATCGAATGCGCCTGTTGTTCTACCTCCATAGAAACCGATATTAACCAGAATTTCGGAATTGAAAGTGCCTTTCATCTGAGGTTGTTTACTGATGATGGCAGTAATGAATCGCTTGAATCCTCTCTCACCGGTATTTCCTATGTTACCCATCAACAAGGAACAACCATTACACTTGAATCTTTTGCTGAAATACATAACTATCAAGAACTCGAATCAAGGAAATTAATAATCACAGAAAAAAATATTCGCTACTATGAATGATTATTGTTAAAAAAACAAAAACATTATTCTTCCGAATTGATATTCGATGTACCGTAGGTGTGATCTTTTGGTTGATGACAAAACCGCTGAAGAATTTACAACGTACATGAGGAAATTCACAGACTTGTACATCGCTTTGTCAAATCTTGTAAAAAATCAAACAACGACACCACAACCTTGCATTCTTGACCTTGGGTGTGGACCTGGATTGCTTTCTGTTGAAATCCTAAAAAAAATCCCTGATGCAACAGTGATTGGGATAGACCCCTTGGTAAAGATGTTAAGATTAGCCCAACAAAATGCAAGCACATGCGGTGTTCATACATTCATCCCTGTCCAAGGCATCTCAGAAAAAATCCCTTTTAAAGATCAATGTATCGATACCATAGTCAGCCGATTCAGTTTACCATACTGGAAACAACCACACGAAAGTTTTTTAGAGATGAACCGCGTGTTAAAACCAAAGGGAAGAATCGTTTTTGAAGCACTCAATCGGAGTTTCCCGAAATGGAAACTCTATGGAATTAAAATTGGTATGTTACTTCATCATGCAGGACGTGACGTTACAAAATACCATGTTGATGCCTATGCATGTGCCTACACGCAAGAGGAAGTAGAGACATTTTTTATGGCCTCTGGATTTGATATCCTTGAAAAAAAAGGGAAAAAGAACCAATGGAAATTTATTATAACCGCACAGAAAAGATAATCGTCCATTTTCTCGATATATTTACATTCGTCATTTTGTTTATTTATCCCTACAAAAGGTATAAATAGTTTATAAAAGTAATATTTCAATACATATATGAAAATCGTTACATCAAAAATATCTTCAAAAAAATTGTTAGCTCTCAGCATGATTCTCTTTTGTAGCCTATCGGCTATTTCTCCACCAGCAATGAGCGCTCAGAACACTGACAATCACATAAAAACCATTTTTTCTGATAATGGAGAAACAGGGGTGTACCTTCTCCGCGTGGAGCATTATTTGGTTATCAATGCATCAGAGGATGTTGGGGTTTTCCATATTCGATACTCATTTCCACCGGATTATGCATATCAAGTTCCGATTCTACTGGAACTTCATAATGACAGTTCCCTTTCTGCTCTATTGCAGTACGACATTGAAAACGACACATTGCTACCAAATAAAATTGTGAATTTCACTGTAGGTCCAATGAAAAAAGATGAAAGTAGGTTACTTCATTTCTCTTGTTGGGTTTTGGTCAAGAACCATGATTTTTCAGATCTTCCTACGTATGTAAAAATCCCGAAAAAATATCAATTACCAGAAGAAACCAAGATTTGGCTTGCATCAACAGAACAGGTTCAGCTCCATAGTATTCTCATCAGACTGAAAGCACGACAGCTCCAGGGGTCGAGTGATAATCTTGTCCGCTATGCTGGAAGAATCGCCCCCTTTATCAAATACCATCGCCACCTTTTCTTTGTCTTTGCATTAAATACTGGATTATTTTTTTCCCAAGATGCCCGGACGACCCTTTTGATTAATGGTGAAAATGTGGGAAGATCCCATTTGGCATGTGCCTTTTTCAGAGTGCATCATATTCCAGCACGGGTGATTCTCGTAAATAATGATCAAGGATTCTGGACCCAGATGCATTATATGGTTGAATATTACTGCCCCGGCTATGGATGGGTATTAGTTGAGACAACAGGCGGTAAATCACCCTATGCAACCCATCATCAAGTTGTAAACAGAGTCTGTTACCCACAGGATGAAGAAGACACGAAAAGAGACTATATCTTTCCTTTTATGAAAGGAGAAGAACGATGGTTCTGGATTGACAACGAAGATGTTGATCCCTATTACGTTGATTGTACTATAGGAAGTAAAAGTCAGATGTTTACTGAAACAAACTTCTCAGCAGATCAGATGGTTGCCTCGTATGCATTTGTACTGACGCAGATCATCTTCCGTTATTATCAAGGATATCTTGGAATGAATCTCACGGGGCAGAACCGGGTACATTTTGAGAATGCGACTATGTATCAAAAACAAGCGATTCTATCTTTGAAACAAAATAAGAATCTTGATGAGTATCTTACATTTTTAAATTTGGCATATACTGAATATCAAAAGATTGACGTTGACTATACCCTTTAATAGTCACCGATAAGGAAACCAAACGAATAATATTGCTGCCTTTTTTCGGAAAAATTTGTTTTTTTACCTTTATTACTTTTCATCCGAGGCTCTTTTCGTATATGTTTTTTTCCCATATGAATAATCTCCTATTCTTTGTTGTGGTCAAGATTGTATATAAAGATAGGGTGGTAGAATGACAATATGTAAAACACGAAAGTATCATTACATTTATTAGTCTCTGAAAGTATTGACATCCTTATGACTGAACATCATAGGAAAAAATCGTCGCGACCTTGGTGGTCGTATCTTTTTTCGATTATTCCATCATTGTGTTTTATCATTGGATTAATGCCAGTGACCTTCGCGTTTTTTGTTCTCCAGTTCTATTTTCATTATTTAGATTTTCCAACAGTGTGGCATTTTGTCGCCCTTCCATTCCTTCTATTTTTAGGAGCGATTCTTTTATTCATCTCGGAGCTTTTTATCACTGGTGGTATAATAAAGCTTTTTCATATCACCTACCAACCTGGTACTTATGAATACTCCTTCAAAAATAAAAATACACTGAAATGGACTTTTGTTTGCGTCCTGTACACTCCATTTAGAAAATTTCTCGAAATATTTCCACTTGGAAGAATAAAACAATATTACTTCCGATTGCTTGGGATGAAAATTGGGAAAAATTCCTTGGTCGGGGGTGTTATTAAGGATCCGTGTCTCACCGAGTTTGGATCCAATGTGACCATGGGAGAATACGCGATCATCTATGGCCACATCCACAACATGCAGTATGAAACGATTTACATGGAGAAAATACGTGTCGGGAATAATTGCGTGATAGGTGCGGGGTCTATCATTATGCCCGGAGCAGTCCTTGAAGATGATGTCGTGGTTGCCGCTGGTGCGCTTGTTACGAAAGGTCAAGTGCTTACAAAAGGCAAAATCTATGGGGGTATCCCTGCAAAGGAAATTATTAAAAAAGCTAACGAACATATTTAAATAGGTAACCACCATATATTAGTAAAAGAAATGGGGATAATATGAAAAAAATATGGTTTATTGTCGTAACGGCGGTTCTCTTTACATCGCCGTTTGTTGCAGCTTCGACTCTGACAGCCACAGAACAAATACAACCTGAGATCATGCCACGTTCAGCCTCTGAGTTCACCCATACCGTTTTTATTGAAGAAGGAACAACGTCATGGTGCCCAAGCTGTCCAAATGCTGCTGAAGCATTGTATTCTCTATATAACAGCTCAGAATATCCTTTTTATTTTGTTGCACTCGTTACGAATATAAATCCAATAGCAAAAAATAGATTTTGGTACCATTATCAAGCAACGGCAATCCCGACACTCTTCATCGATGGTGGATTTAATCAAACGGTAGGATCAGGGTCGACCCCAGAGCAAACCGAGCAGATCTATAGCCCCTTAATTGAACTAGCAGGTGAAAGGACCGTTCATCCATTAGAACTCATAACCAGTGTTGTTGGTCATGGAGATGCAAAACTTGATATCACAGTCACTGTGAAAAATACAGGTACGAAGTTATATGTTGGATTTGTCAGATCTTATGTCACAGAAATTGTCTCACGGTGGAAAAACCAAGATGGAGACCCCTATCATTTTGGGTTCCTTGACTATGCGATAAAAAGAGTTGTATTTCTTGGACCACAGAAATCACGAACATACACTATGACCTGGAATGGAGCAGCAAAACATAGCAATCTCACATTCCCTGACATAGTTGATGATAACATCATGGTAATTACTACTGTAGCTCATTGGCAACCCCATCTCATCGAAGAAGTACAATATATCAAGAAACATTTCGCATTCTACGTTGATCAAACCAGTGGAGCAACAGTCGAATAAGATAAAATCTTTACAGGAACATTATAATTGATGCAATACTAATGAAATATTCTCATCATTTACTAGGTAATGTATAAATAATCCATCTATATTTTTACACAGATTATTGTAGTAAAAATCTAAGGTGGAAGAATGTCCACAGAAAGATACAGACGACAAACTCTTGTAAGAAAATTAGGTGTTCAAGGTCAGGAGACACTCCGGACGAAACATGTGGCTCTTATCGGTGGTGGTGGACTAGGAAGCAATAGTGCCAATCTGCTCGTCCGTATGGGAATTGGTAGTATCGATATTATTGATGATGATCTCGTTGATATTACGAATCTTCATCGAACTTCTATCTTTTCAGAACAAGACATTGGGAAATCAAAATCATTAATTCTTCAGGAAAAGTTACACCAGATTAACTCGGAAGTCCATGTGAAAGGTATTAACAAAAAAGTAACCGTAGAGAATGCTGAGTCTCTTCTAAAAAATGCAGATTTACTTATCGATGGTACTGATACTATACCAATCCGTTTCCTTATCAATAGAATATCAATACAACACAATATCCCCTGGGTGTATGCAGGGGTTCATGATACGGTCGGAATGGTCATGGGCATTCTCCCAAAAAAAACGCCATGTTTCCAGTGCATTGCTCAGAATATCCCAGAAAGAAACACTCAAGAATTACCAGTACTCGGCAGCCTTCCAGCGACGATAGCAGCTATTCAATGCAACGAGGCAATAAAAATACTACTGGGGGAAGAAACAAAAGGTTTGATCATCTATGATGTGTGGAACCAATGCTATGATATCTTGGATATAAAAAGAAATGCACGCTGTATGATATGCGGAAAAAAATAAGATGAATGAAAGGAAGACCATCATGAAAATAATCGTTAGGGTGTTTGGGCGATACAAAGACATCGTCGGTGCAGATTCAATGCAATTTGATATCACTGATGGTAAGACCATCCAAGATGTTGTTGATTTCTTCGTACGACGATATCCAGTGGTTGATAAAGATAAGAATCGCATAATGGTGATAAAAAATAAGATGTATATTTCCTTTGATTCCACGATTACTGAAGGTGATGAGATAGCATTATCTCCTCCGGTGGTTTCTGGAGGATAGACGGGATGAAAAAAAAAAGATATTTACGAGTAGGGTTTTTTCTGATTTTATTCCTGCTCATCACATCATTTGCTTATGCACAAAATCAAGTAATTATAGATTTTTACTATTCTGAGACCTGTGGATCCTGTCGACCAGCAGTCGCTGCTATTGATAATATCACAACATACTATGCAGAGAATTACACAGGAAAAATCATAATAAATAAAAAAGAGGTCAGTTCAAATACAACCAACCTTAATGAAATGCGTGCACGGAAACTTAGCTACCCCTCCGTTATTATCAACAATGAAACAAAAATCCCAAAAGCAAATATCACGTACACCGAGTTAAAGGAGATAATCGATGGGTACATCGCAAGTCTAAACATTCATAGAACATATGATGAAAATATTATTGACATTCCGTTTTTTGGAACGGTGAACACTACAAGTCTCTCTTTGCCCGTATTAACAATTGTCCTCGCAGGGCTTGATAGCTTTAATCCATGTTCCTTTTTCATCCTTATCTTTTTATTAAATCTGCTTGTATACCTCCAATCAAGACGCCGAATGCTTCTTGTTGGCGGTGTTTTCATCTTTTTTTCAGCACTTTTATATTTTGTATTCATGTTTCTAATGTTTAACACATTATTAATATCGGCTTCATTCATCAGTGTAATATCGCTTGCTGTCGGTGTTGTTGCTGTTAGCATCGGTCTGTTTAATATGAAAGATTTCTTCTTTTTTAGAAAAGGGCCAAGCATGAGCATCCCTGAAGAGAAACAATCAGCACTATTTAAGAAAATCAGAAACCTTGTTAAATCACCAACGCTCGTCACCATGATTGGTGCAACAATCTTCTTAGCGGTAAGCGTAAATTTTTATGAGCTTCTCTGCACGTTCGGGTTTCCGATGATTTATACCGCAAGACTTACGGAAGCAAACCTTCCGATTCTTGGATATTATACGTATTTATTATTCTATAATATCATCTATATTATTCCTCTCTTCATCATCCTTGCATTAGTCACAGGTACACTTGGAAAAATAAAACTGACTGAACAACAAGGGAGACAATTGAAACTTCTCTCAGGGATCATGATATTTTCATTTGGTGTCCTCTTTCTTTTTGATTACACCATATTAGAGAACGTTGTGACCCCCGTTGCACTTCTGGGACTGAGCATCTTGCTTACTTTGACGATATCACTGCTCTGGAAAAGATATGAAAGTAAAAAGGAAAAACAACACGTATCTCAGCCAGATACCCAGAACAAGCTTTAGCTCCTGAATCTCTTGTCTCATCGAATGCATCTTTTATCTTTTTTCACTATTTATGTCCAATAAAAAAAAAAAAAATAAATAAATAAAAA
>JAFGFQ010000060.1 GCA_016930995.1 Thermoplasmatota archaeon
AGGCTCATCGAATGGCTCACCATCGGCAGTGGCGTGCCTGGATGCATGCATGGGGGCGGGTCCCCTGATGGTGCCAAACTGGTGATCAACCTGACATCAGACATCGCCCATAACATCGAGCTTGCGAAACGATTAGCAAACATTCAGGAAGACATCATCGTGGAAAAGAAGAAATAAACATCCCTGAATCGTCTCCCTTTCACTGACACGCATTTGCAACGGAAGAAGCCTTAAACATGAGATGAACCTACAAAAAGAGAAACTAAAAAATACACTGTCAACTCTCATTGAATATTTTTTTTTTTTTTTTATGAGATAAGTCGGTTATAGGGACACCGCTGAACGGAGAATTGATACAATGACGATACCGATTTCAGTTAATACCAGCACCGCATACATCATAGTCTCGTAAAAACCTGGCATCTCACCCTTCTCAATATTTTTTGTCATGGTACATCCCGTATTGGAATGCCACAGACGATTTATAAGAACAGCAGGGTAGGTGCTTATGCACCTATCAGGAAGGACCTCCTGGCAAAGTCGGCTGCGATGAGACTGGGAAAAAACAAATCACCTGGCTACTGATTCGATCGGAAGGATACTATAAAAGTGATTACTTCGAACATAAATATAGTGATAGCTCCTATCAGAAATATCAAAGAAAATCGAAATAGCTCATCACCATATTCTGAAAATACTATAGCCCACCAAGATAGAATGCCAAGAAGTAATATTGCCCATCTTGCACTCTTCAATTGCCTTTCCAACTTTTTTTCCATGACTTTCTTCCCCCAACTATGAGATAGTATCCCTAGTAATCTATTAACTTTTTTGGAAGAGTATCAATGAAATATATTCATAAAAACAAAAGGGATTTTGATGTTTCCGTACTCATCGCAAGTCTTTATTTTTTCTTTCCCAGGTTCAACCAGGATCAAAGAGATACATTCTCCTGATTATCTGGAATCTTTATCCAGAAGAATTATTTCTCCACCGCAGTTTGGGCAGTTGTTACCATCCAATATCCCCATTTCCGTTAAACTACCCATTCTTGGAAATAATCTTCCACAGTCTGTACATTTTACATGCGTAAAAGACATAAAAAAACATTGCCCCCATTTTTTATATAAAAAAACAAATATATAAACTTTTTGGGGGACGTACTCACATTATAAAAGGATAAGAAAGTGGGCCGGTTGCTATCTGGACCAATCCAATAGGAGTAATTCTCGGCAATAGAATGCGGTTTTTTGACCTGTTGATTTTTAGGACGGTTGAATCTATCTCTTTCTTTTTTTCTTTTACCAATTTCTGATGTTATCTGATTGCTTTTGAAAAAGATTTTTGATGTTTTATGGTAGGCTTACTACACTTTTTTTAAGGTGTGAACTCGTAGTTTCAAACTAATTGTTACTGTAGACATAAAACTAAAGTTGAATCATTTTGAATTCATTTTTTAATCATTCTTTTATATCAATATGAAATCAATTAGATATGATGAAATCGTTTATATTATACAGATAATCAGAGGAGAAAAAATATGCCACAAACGATTAGAGCAGAGGAGCTATTGATACAGCAATACAAATGGATTGATGAACAGGACTCCTTAGGTAAAGCATTATCATGTTTTGATGAAAGCTGCGATGTATTATTAGTAAAAAACAAAAATCAACAATATTCCGGGATTCTTACAGAAAGGATGATCCTCCGATCAGGTCTCGATAGAGCGAAGACCAAAGTAAAAACATTGAAACGGTTCGCACCAAAAATTGAACCAAAAACACCAGTTCCGACTATCGCAGGGTTAATGATAGAAAATGATGTTCTGCATATACCTGTTTTTCATGATGAACAGGTTGTAGGAATCATCGATGATATTCGATTATTAACAACGGTAGCAGCGAAAGATTTTGGAAAACAACCTGCAACCAATTTCATGAGCACTCCTGTTTGTACAATAGAACCCCATGAGAAGATCTCAGTAGCGTTACACAAATTCCGTGATTATCATATAGGAAGATTGCCCGTTGTGGATAATGGATCATTAATCGGGATGATCACTTTACATGATGTGGTAACACGGATGATTCTTCCGAAGCAGCGTGCGCAACCTGAAAATATATTGCACGAAAAGACGCCTATCTGGGATTTACCTGTTGAAGGTATCATGTCCTCTCCAGTGATAACTTTATCGGTGAATGCATCGATACAGGAAGTTATCCGTACAATGATTCAGTTTTGTATCAGTGGAATCCCTATTCTGAATCATACAGATTCTTTAGAGGGGATTATGACAAAAAAGGATATCCTTAGTCCGCTTTCTTTTACAGGTGAGGTACATCGATATCCCATGATTCAATTTAGTTCGAAATTACATGGAGAATATCAGGATGAACTCCGAATTTTAGTCGAACAGTTTGCTGAGCGACAGAAGGAACGATTATCTCATGCGACGTTTGTTATTTTTTTACGGGAGTATAAACCGGAGAAACAAAAGCTTCGTTTAATCTCTGTGCGAGTCCGACTGTTTTGTGATTTCGGTCGTTTTGCGGTATCTGCTGAGGGATGGGGGCCACATAATGCAATGAAACAAGCATTACAACTCTTAGAACAACAGATTCATCGGAAAATCTCTGAAAAACGATCTATTGCTAGAACATACAAACAGGAGTCTTGGACGTATCAAGATATTGAAGATTTAACGTAAAAAATCCAACAATAGAGATTGGAGGTATTGAGGATATGAATGTGGTTCATGTGAATGGAAAAAACAAGGGAGATATCATTCTGTATGCGATTAGTACATGTGGTTGGTGTAAAAAAACAAAATCATTGTTGAATAGTTTAGGCGTTGAATATCGTTTTATCAATGTTGATCTTCTTGATAAAGTAGAGAAAGAAAAAATTGAGGAAGAGGTGAAAAGGTGGAATCCAAAATGTAACTATCCTACAATGGTCATTAATGATAAAAAATGTATTGTAGGTTATAAAGAAGATGAGATAAGGGAGGTTGTACAGCTATGAATGTTGAACATACTGTGTCTCCAAAGGAAATCGATCGATTGTATGAACGTTTACATCGAGAAGCAGAAGAGGGTGGATATCATCTGAATCCAGATATTGATTTTACGAAAGATCTTATAAAAGGATTACTTGTCAATGAAAAGCGGTACGGATATTGGTCATGTCCCTGTCGGCTTGCAACTGGGGAAAAATTCGAAGATCTTGATATCATCTGCCCCTGTGATTATCGCGATGCTGATGTGCTTGAGTTTGATGCGTGTTATTGTGCTTTGTATGTATCAATGCCAACGTTGAAAAAGGAAAAACCGATTCAATCGATTCCTGAGCGGCGCCCATCGAACCGCGAGGAACGGGCGCAAATCAAAGAAAAATCAAAAAATTTTTCTGGTTCTCCAAGCAATCTTTCAAAACCGGTATGGCGTTGTAAAGTCTGTGGATATCTGTGTGCCCGGGATGATCCTCCAGAGATTTGTCCGGTGTGTAAAGCGAAAAAGGATCGATTTGAACGATTTATGTAAGCAGGAGTACATATGATTGAGGGAAAAATGGCATGATATATAGGCAAAAAGGGGGAAGAAAGTTATTTATAAAGTATTGCTTTCTTTTTTCGTTAGGATATTGTAATGGGGGAGTTCAATGAATAAAAGGGGTAAACCTCAGAGAGCGAAATCAACGAATTACTCTGATAATGGTACATATAATAAAAATGATTTGATTTCTAAAGATATAAGAAAAATTGGAATACCCCTAATTAGCAATGCTCCATGGGGAACTCATTTTTGTCAGTTTTATCAAACCAAGGAGGATTTGATTGATATTTTAGTCCCGTATTTTAAAACAGGACTTGAAAATAATGAGTTTTGCATGTGGATTACTTCTGATCCTCTCCGAGTAGATGAAGCAAAGAAAGCACTTTCTAAGAAAGTAAACAACCTTCAGAAATACATCCAAAAGGGGCAGATCGAGATCCTTGATTCATCTGAATGGTATACGAAATCAGGACGGTTTGATTCAGATGAAGTGTTATCTGGTTGGGTGAAAAAGGAGGCAGGGGCGCGAGAAAAAGGATTCGATGGACTTCGATTATCTGGGAATACGTTTTGGCTTGAAAAAAAGGACTGGAAAGATTTCACTAAATATGAAGAAGCCATCAATAACGTAATCAGAAGTTATCACATAATCGCTCTTTGTTCTTATTCACTAGATAAATGCAATGCATCTGAAATTATTGAAGTGGTAAGTAATCATCAGTTTGCATTAATTAAACGAGAAGGGCAATGGCATCGAATCGAAAGTCCTGAAATGAAGAAGGTTGAAGAAAAATTACGGAGTAGTGAAATCCTTTTACTCAATATCGCTCAATCAATTCCTGTCCAGATCTCGATAAGCCGCGCATCAGATGGCATTATCCTCTATACAAATCCAGCATATGATAGAGGATTTGGTTATTCCGAAGGAGAACTCATTGGTCGGAAAGCACCGGACCTCTATTACGATTCGTCGGACCGTATCAAACTTTTAAATACTCTAAAGAAGCAAGGTTTCGTCCAGGACTATGAAGTGAGAGTTAAACGGTCAGACGGTACATTGTTCTGGGTTTCTGCTTCAATAAAACCAATTATTTTTGCTAATGAATCAGCGTATCTCGGTGCCTCTATTGATATCACCGAGCGTAAGCAAGCGACAGAAATGCTCCGTAAAGCTCATGACGAATTAGAGACGCGAATTATAGAGCGAACAATGGAACTAAAGAAGACAAATAAAGCTTTGATTGCTGAAAGAAAACGGTTCAATGATGTACTCGAAACACTGCCCGCTTACTTAGTGCTATTAAATAAAGAGTATCACGTTCCTTTCGCAAATAAATTTTTTCGGGAACGTTTTGGTGAATCTTCTGGGCAACGCTGCTTTGAATATCTGTTTAAACGCAACACACCCTGTGAGAACTGCAGAACATATGATGCATTGAACAACAACGCCCCTCTTGAATGGGAGTGGGTCGGTCCTGATGGTCATAATTATTATGTTTATGACTTCCCATTTACTGACAGTGACGGTTCACCTTTAATCATGGAGATGGGTATAGACATCACGAAGCAAAAGCAAGCGGAAGAAGCGCTCCGAAGAGCTCACGATGAATTAGAAATACGTGTAAAGGAACGTACTAAAGAGTTAAACGAATCTGAACAGAGACTCAACAACCTCTACACAGCAATGAATGAGGGTGTCTGCGTGCATGAAATTATCTATAACACAGCCGGAAAACCAGTAGACTATAAAATTCTTGATGTAAACCCTATGTACGAAAAAATTACAGGTTTAACAAAAAAATTTATCATTGGAAAATGTGCATCAGAAATATATGGGAAAGGGGAACCTCCTTATTTAGATATTTATGCAAAAGTTGCACTCACTGGGAGACCAGACCAATTTGAAACCTATTATCCGCCGATGAAAAAACACTTCAACATTTCTGTTTTTTCACCAGAAAAAGGAAAATTTGCAACTGTTTTTTCTGATATCTCCGAACGCAAGAAAGCAGAAGAACAATTAAAGGAAACCAGTGATTATCTTGAAAATCTGTTAAATTATGCAAACGCGCCGATAATCGTCTGGGATAAAGATTTCAAAATTGTTCGTTTTAACCATGCTTTCGAACATCTCACAGGTTACTCATCAGAGATGATGATTGGTAAAAAACTCGACATCCTTTTCTCTCAAGAAAGTAAAAAAGAATCATTACAAAAAATACGAAAAACCCTTATCGGAGAATACTGGGACTCAGTCGAAATACCGATTCTTTGTAAGGATAAAAACATTAGAATTGCTTTATGGAACTCAGCAAATATCTATGACAAAACAAAAAAGAACCTCATTGCGACAATAGCCCAAGGAGCCGATATCACAGAACGAAAGAAAGCGGAACAAGCATTATATCAAGCGAAACTGGAATGGGAACGGACGTTTGATTGTGTGCCTGATCTTATCGCAGTATTGGATAAATCCCATAAAATCATCCGGGCAAATAAGGCGATGGCACAAAGATTAGGCATACCATCTGAACAATGTACAAATCTCTTTTGTCATAATTGCGTCCATGGAGAAAACAAACCACCCGCCTTCTGCCCTCATGTTTTAACATTGAAAGATGGAAAAGAACATATCGCTGAAGTCTATGAAGAAAAACTCGGTGGTTATTTTTTAGTATCAACAACTCCAATTCTTGATACAGCAGGAAATTTGTTAGGAGCAGTGCATGTCGCACGTGACATCACCGAACGGAAACGAAACGAGGAGATTATCAAAGAAAATGAAGCCAGGTTAAAACATGCACAAGAAATAGCTCACCTTGGCAGCTGGGAATTAGATTTGATCACTAATCATCTCTCCTGGTCCGATGAAGTGTTCCGAATCTTCGGCTTGCAGCCTCAAGAATTTCCAGTTACCTATGAAGCATTCCTTGAAAGGGTTCATCCTGAAGACCGAGCAATAGTCGATTCAACATATACTAATTCGATTCGAGAGGGAAGAAATTTTTATGACTTAGAACATAGAATTTTAAGAAAAAATGGGGAAATCCGCTTTGTTCATGAAAAATGTGAACATGTTCGTAATGATTCCGGAGATATCATTCGATCGGTGGGAATGGTTCATGATATTACAGATGCGAGAAAGACTCAAACAGAACTCGTCCGTTTAGCATCATTCCCAGAAAAAAATCCAAACCCAATTATAGAAATGAATCTCTCTGGGAAAATCGAATACCTCAATCCAATATCAAAAGGACTATTCTTAGATATAGGAAAGAAACAATTTGATCATCCTTTTTTAAAAGGAATATCCAATATCATCACAGAGATTCAAGAACAAAAATATCCACGCGTCCGAGAAGTAAAGTGCGAGGAGAAATATTATCATCAATCCATCACCTACATTCCAGAAAGTAAACGTATCCGTATTTACAGCACCGACATTACTTCTAGGAAACATGCTGAGGAAGAGCTAGAAAAGAGTGAAAAAAAATATCGAATGATCGTAGAAAATTCCATGTACGTTATTATGATGACTCAACCAGATGGCCTCATCTCCTATATCAGTCCATCCAGTAAAGAACTCCTTGGGTTTTCCCCAGAAGAGCTGATTGGAACGAATCCCTCAATAGCATATCCTGATGATCAGAAAAAAGTCCACCAAGCGCTGACAAGATCATTAAACGGTGAAAAAGGATCAGGTTTTGAATATCGCATTCTAACGAAACAAGGTGAGATTCGATGGGTCTCACATTCCTGGTCCCCGATTTTTCTTAATGAAACTCTTCAATCGATTATTAGTGTTGTTGTCGATATCACAGATCGAAAATCCTCAGAGGAAAAAATAAAAAAACTCAATGAAAATCTGATGCGCCGCAGTATCGAACTCGCGATAGCCAATAAGGAACTAGAGACGTTTAGCTATTCAGTTTCCCATGATTTACGAGCACCTTTGCGAAGCATCGACGGATTCAGTCAGGCTTTATTAGAGGACTATGCAAGTAAACTCGACAAACAAGGAGAAGAATACCTCCATCGGGTTCGGAATGCCACCAAACGCATGGAGCAACTAATCGATGATATGCTTCGATTGTCTCGATTGACGAGAACTGAAATGACCATAGAAACCGTTGATTTAGGAAAAATAGCAAATACTGTTATCAATGAATTGAAAAAAACTGATCCTTCACGGAATTATAAATTTAAAACACAGAAGAATATTTTAACAGATGGAGATGCAAACCTCCTGAGTATCCTCCTTGAAAATCTCCTGGGAAACGCATGGAAATTTACCAAGAAGCGTAAACAAACTGAAATTGAATTTGGAAAAAAACAACAGGATAAAGAAACAGTGTTTTTCATTCGTGATAACGGAGCGGGATTTAACATGAAATATGCTAATAAGTTATTTATCCCTTTCCAACGCCTCCATGATGATGCAGAGTATCCTGGAACAGGTATTGGTCTAGGAATCGTAGCTCGTATCGTAAATCGACATGGAGGACGGATTTGGGCAGAATCAGAAGAAAATAAAGGAACAACATTCTTCTTTACATTAGGAGGAAAAACAAATGAGTAGACACTTACGTGTGTTGTTAGTAGAAGATTCAGAAGATGATGCAGCATTATTGCTACGAGAATTGAAAAAAGCTGGAATACAACCGACTGTTGAACGGGTTGAAACCGCTGAGTCGATGCGAAAAGCATTACGAAAACAAGAATGGGATGTGGTAATCGCTGACTATGTCCTCCCAACATTCAGTGGTCTTGATGCGATTGAATTACTAAAAAAAACACAGAAAGACCTCCCCTTCATTATCGTCTCAGGAAAAATTGGAGAAGATACCGCAGTAGAAACGATGAAAGCAGGTGCTCACGATTATATCATGAAAGGAAACCTCGCTCGTCTCATTCCTGCTATTGACAGAGAAATCGAAGAGGCAAAGGTTCGACAGAAACGCAGAGAGGCTGAAGAAAAATTAATACAAACGTGCAATGAACTGGGAGAAACGACCGTTGAATTAGAAAAAACAAATAAAAAATTACGTGACGAAATCGAAGAACGACAAAAAGCAGAAAAACATACAATGGAGATGAAAGAGCACCTTCAAAATGTTATTGACAGTGCATCAGAAATCATTGTTGCGATCGATGCAAATAAAAGGATAACTACATGGAATAAGGCTGCGGAAGTCGTGACCGGCTATAAACAGAAGGATGTGCTAAACTGGAGTATTACAAAATTAACGCTCTTTGAAAATCAGCAGAAAGTTCTCGATCTCATAAAAAATCTTTCAAAACAGACACATCCAAACTATGAGGATTTTGTGATTATCACAAAAAATTCAGTTAAAAAGATACTTCGGATAAGCGGATCTCCAATCAAAGGAAAACCAGAATCCGGAATCCTCTTTATAGGGAGAGATATCACCCGTGAAATGGAAATTCATGGGAAACTCCTTGTGGGAAACTGCTATCTCGTACCTGAGAAAAGCAATACTGCCGCCCTTGATTTGCTGGTGGATTTAGCTACCTCAGGATATTCCGGTCACCTGATTACCCGGATGGACCCCCACACAATGAAAAGCATGGTTTCAACAGCTAACATCCATATCTCTCTCTTAGGTCAAGATCGCGGGAAGGAATACAAAACAATTACAGATCTGAAACAACTCCTTCAAACGATAAAAGATATTGGAAAGGAAAAAAAGGAATCAGTAATTCTATTAGAGCGGCTTGATTACCTAATTACTAAATTTTCTTTTGAAAAAGTGATGGAGGTTCTCTACGAGATGAATGATGACATTGCACGTAATAAATGCCTTTTGTTATTAAGAATTGATCCAGGGACTATTGAGAAAACGCAAATGGCACTCATTGAAAATGAAGTGCAACTTCTCCCCAGTCAAAAAATTGAAGGATTAATCATTGAAGACGAGATTCATGATATTCTACGATTTATCTATGAACAAAACCAGAACAATGCGGTTGTTCCTATCAAGAAGATCATGGGGAGATTTTCTTTAGCATATTCTACAGTAGCAAAACGTTTACAGGTGTTGGAAATGAAAGGATTGATTTTTACAAAAAAACAAGGAAAATCCCGTACCGTAACAATTTCAGATAAAGGAAAGACGTTTCTCCATAAACGACAAGTGACATAACAAGAGACTTTTAATCGATTTACACCTGTTTTTCATTTATCTTTACATTATCGTTTTATACTATTATCTTTTTTTTAATATAAAAAAAGGTGGTTGCTATGAATACTCCGATAGATGAATTTGGAATAAATGCAGGAAAGATATGGGAGACAATAACTCACAATGGTTCATTAATGACTCAAACTAAACTGCAAAAAATGACAAAACTTTCAGACGAAGCATTCTTTAGCGCTATCGGATGGCTTGCTCGAGAAAATAAGATCAACAAAACAGGAATCGTCTATCGTCTTGGTGAAACGAATCTTACACAAAAAATAGGATCTAATGCGGGGAAAATATGGAACATGCTTTCAAAACAAAAAGAAGCTGATTTATCGTCAATCGCAAAACGAATCAATGGTGATGTGCAGGATGTTCATTCAGCGCTTGGTTGGCTTGCTCGTGAAAATAAAATCGATACAATACGGGGGAAGAATCACCAAATTTTCATTCGATTAAAGTAAAAGAAAAACCCGAATTACTCTTTGATGTAGATATATTGTCTTTCCTACGGTTAATTAATCAAGTCTTCGATTGAAATACCATGTACAGAAGCATATCCCTCATCGGATACTTTCCCCGGGAGGTCAGTTCTATCTCACAGAGGGAGATTGCTTTCAAGCAGAGATAAATTGTCGGGAGACTTCGACGTGAGAATCGCGATGATTGGTTGGGAATATCCACCGTTTAAGGTTGGTGGTCTTGGGACGCATTGTCTGGGACTTACTAAGAGTCTTGCTGAGGATGGAATAACGATTGATTTTTATATGCCGAAAACCTCGAAAATGGTCCCGAGTGTCCATCAAAAAATTCGTATAAGGGAGATGGGAGAAATAAAAATCTACCCCTATGATCGACCAGATGCACCTTTACAAGGTGATTTTTTCGATTCGGTCAATCGATATAATGAGTTACTCGTCCAGAAAGTAAATGGGAACTATGACCTAATCCACGGTCATGATTGGTTAACCATGAAGGCAGGAATCCAACTCAAGAAAAAACTTGGAATCCCGCTTATCTTTACGATTCATTCCACTGAATATGATCGGTCTAGTTGGCTTCATCCGAATCAATGGTTTATCGACATTGAGCGCGAAGGGATGAATGCAGCAGACCGGTTGATTGCAGTAAGCGAACTAACTAAAAAGGTTATGGTTCAAAAATATGGGATTCCTCCAGAAAAAATTCAGGTGATTTATAATGCTGTGAATCCGCTGGGGATAGGCAAGAAACAAAAAATTGTCTTATTTTTAGGGAGACTAACTATACAAAAAGGACCAGAATTTTTCCTTGCAGCTGCAAAACGAGTATTGGAGTTGGAGCAGAATGTGAAATTTGTTGTCGCAGGTTGCGGTGAAATGCTTCCCCGTTTAATCGATAAGGCAGTCGATCTTGGAATCTCACATAAGGTTTTTTTCACAGAAAAACTAACTGAACAAGAGGTAAAACACATTTATCGAATCGCCAGTGTCTATGTCATGCCTTCAATTAGTGAGCCATTTGGGATAACCGCCCTTGAAGCGATTTCAGCAGGTACTCCAACGATTGTTTCAAAGGCATCAGGTGTGTCGGAGGCATTCCAGAATTGTTTCAAAGTTGATTACTGGGATGTTGATGAAACCGCAAATAAGATTATTGCTTTACTTCGATATCCCCCGTTACGACAAACCTTGGTAGAAAACGGTACACAGGAGATTCAACTCTTCACATGGTCGAGAGTAGCGACACAAACAGAGGACCTGTATAAAAGTGTCCTTTGATTGGTTTTTCTAATTTTTTTATGCATTCTATGATTATTTTTTAATTGTTTTTTCACAATCTTTTTAAATACTCTTAACATCATAATTGTACATATACAAGGAAGACATTTAGGTATGATTAAAAAAAAGATTTTACTTGTTGAGGATAATAGAGATGATATCTTACTTATTGAACGAGTTTTTAACAAATCGAAATTATCGGAAAAATTCGATTTAGTTGTAGCACAAGACGGAAATCAAGCGGTATCTTATCTTAAAGACCTCAAACAGAAAGAGATTTTACCCATGATTCTCCTTCTGGATTTGAAGTTGCCTCGAGTCGATGGGTTTGAAGTTCTCCAGCGTATTCGAAAAAATGAAAAAACACAATTAATCCCAGTTATTGTCTTTACCTCTTCAAAGGAGGAAAAGGACATCACCAAAGCATATTTACTTGGTGCAAATAGCTATGTCAGAAAACCGATTGATTCCGAAAAATTCATCTCGGTGCTCCAACAGATTATCTCCTATTGGGGCGACATTAATGAAATCTCAATGAAGCAA
>JAFGFQ010000061.1 GCA_016930995.1 Thermoplasmatota archaeon
CAGATCATCCCTGGTCATGGAACGATTTTTTATTATTTCATTTTGCTGTCTAAATTAGGACAATACCCTATTTTCTATTAGTTCGTCGTAAGGAAAGAAAATGATTCGATAATTTCACACCTTTATTTAAGCAAATTACCACAACATTTTCATAGTCTCAACCGATGTGAGACTTCATAGATTCAGAGAAAAAATGGAGCGTTCAGATGCATGGGAAACACAATTATTCAGAAAATCTTTGAAGTCCATTCAAAATCTACTGCACATATCGACCAGGTTATAGATGTCACAATCGACGTGAGAGTCGCACGGGACTTCGGTGGGGCAAACGTCGTCAAACACCTAGAAACACATCATCTTCCAGTTGATGATCCAAAACGCACATTCTTCACCTTTGATTGCAATCCGGGTGGGTGTGACCAGAAATACGCGGAGAACCAACAAACTTGTCGTGTGTTTGCTCGAAAACATGGGATAAAAATATATGATATCAACAGCGGCATCGGAACTCATCTGGCAATCGAGGAAGGACTTGTGTTTCCAGGTGATACTTTCATCTCAACAGACTCCCATGCAAACATCCTTGGTGCCATCGGCGCTTTTGGCCAAGGAATGGGAGATATCGATATTGCCCATGCCTTTGCCTATGGGAAAATCTGGTTCAAGGTTCCACCGACAATAAAAATACTGCTTAGAGGACTGCCCTCTGCCACGGCAACGCCAAAAGATGTCGTGCTAAAGATGAATAAAGAGCTTGGGGCAAATGGCTTGCTTGGCTATGCTGCTGAAGTATACGGAGAATATATTGACTCGCTTTCACTGGATGGACGACTGACCATAGCATCCATGGCAACAGAGATGGGAGGAATCATCATTCTGTTTCCCACCAATGAGAAACTGATGGACTATTATCGGAAAACATTCGGAATCACTGTAAAACCAATCCATGCAGATGAGGATGCCTCCTATGAAAAAATCCTTGAACTCGACATCACAGGACTCACCCCACAAATCTCACGGCCAGGTCACCCTGAGGATGTCGTCAGTGTAAAAGAAGTACAAGGTATTTTGATTGACTCTGGGTTCATTGGCTCATGTACAAATGGTCGTCTTGCTGATCTGCGAGCAGTAGCAGCAATCTTGAAAGACAAGACGATTGCGCCAGGACGAATCTTAAAAATCGTTCCTGCAACCGACACAATATGGAATACCTGTCTTAAAGAAGGGTTGGTAAAAATATTCAAAGATGCAGGAGCATTGATTGGTTCAGCGGGATGTGCAGGATGTGCTGCTGGACAGATCGGCCAGACCGGGAAAGGAGAAGTCACGATTTCATCAGGGAACCGAAATTTCACAGGGAAACAGGGAAAAGGTGATATTTACCTGGCATCACCACAAACCGTTGCTGCATCCCTGGTTGCAGGGTTCATCACCACAGTCGATGCCATCCCAAAGAAACCAGCGCCAATCATGATTGAAAAGATACCCATGACACCTCCAAAGGAACTTAAGAACGAACCAGGGAGTTATCCGTTGGTGGTGGAAGGGAGAGCCTGGGTTATCCAAAGGGACAATGTCGATACCGATATGATTTATCATAACCGTCATCTTGCTATTACAAATATCGCAGAGATGGGACCATATGCATTTGGGAACCTGAAAGGATACGAGCATTTTGCAAAAGAAGTACGCACCGGTGATATCGTGGTGGTCGGGAAGAATTTTGGGTGTGGCAGCTCACGACAACAAGCGGTTGATTGCTTCCGAGCTCTGGGTGTCAGCGTGATTGTTGCTGAATCATTTGGTGCTATCTACGAGCGGAATGCTATTAACAGTGGGATGCCGATTCTTATTGCAGAGGGGATAACAAAAAAAATCCATGAGAAAAACGTCCTTTCCATCGATTTCTCTACCGGCATTATCACGGATAAAACGCAGAGAAAAACCTTTCAAGCACAACCTTTTTCAGCGGTGCAGAAAGAAATCTATCTGCGTGGTGGTTTGTTGGGGAGGTGAATAAAGTTGGCCATGACGTTTGCAGAAAAAATCCTTGCAAAATATGCTGGAGAAAAACTAGTCGTCCCTGGTCAGATAGTGACAGTAAAACCAGATCATCTCTTGATGCATGATAATACAGCACCGATTGTGTCAAAGGTTCAACCTGAGCTACAACAGTACGGGGTCTTCCGCACGGACCTTCCCGTGATTGTTCTTGATCATGTGATCCCCGCAGCAGCTGAAAAAAACGCAGTACAGCATAAAAACATCCGTGAGTTCGTGAAAAAATTTAAGATTCAACATTTCTTCGATGTCGGCTGTGGGGTGTGTCATCAAATCATCATTGAGAAAGGTTTAGCACGCCCCGGGATGCTTCTGCTTGGGAGTGATTCTCATACGTGTTCTTATGGAGCAGTTGGTGCGTTTTCCTCAGGTATCGATCGAACAGAGGCGGCGGCATTGCTTCTCACTGGTGAAACGTGGTTGAAGGTCCCACAAAGTATTAAGATAACCTTCCAAGAAAGGTTACCAGAATGGGTGACTGCAAAGGATGTGATATTAACAATCATAGGAGACGTGTCTGCCTCAGGGGCAGATTACTGTTCTGTTGAGTTTCACGGGCAGATCGCACAATTCTCTGTCGATGAACGGTTCACGATAGCGAACATGGGTGTGGAAATGGGGGCGAAAAACGCAATGTTTCCGGTTGATGAGGTGACGGTTCATTTTCTTTCCTCCATTGGGATTTCTCAGTCTCAATACAAACCCTTAAATCCTGACGTGGGAGCAACCTACGAACGAGAATGTATGTATAATCTTTCTCGAATGGTACCTGTTGTCTCCGTACCACATGGGGTGGACAGGGTAAAACCCGTCAAGGAGGTAGAAGGCGTTGAAATTCAGCAGTGTCTGCTTGGTACGTGTACAAATGGAAGGCTGTCTGATTTCCGGATTGCTGCGAAGATTTTGAAGGGAAAAAAGGTGCATCCGACGGTGCGATTGCTGGTTGTCCCTGCATCACGACAAATCTATCTTGATGCACTGAGGGAAGGCCTGATCTCTATTTTTTTGGAAGCAGGGGGAACACTCCTGCCACCAGGGTGTGGACCGTGTCTAGGGGCGCACCAAGGGGTGCTTGCTCCTGGTGAACGCTGTCTGAGTACATCGAATCGGAATTTCAAGGGACGGATGGGCTGTAATGAAGCAGAAATCTATCTTGCAAGTCCAGCGACCGTCGCTGCGTCTGCCCTCTCCGGGGCGATCACGGACCCACGGAAGGAGGTGTGATGATGAAGGTCTGGAAGTACGGGGATAATATTAACACGGATATGCTTTTCCCAGGGAAATACACGTATACCTGCAGTACTGCTGAGGAAATCAAGCCGCATCTGCTGGAAGATTTAGATCCCGTGTTTGCACAGAACGTCAAAGAAGGGGATCTTCTCTTTGCCGGTAAGAATTTTGGGTGTGGAAGTTCCCGTGAGCAACCGGTCGTGGGGCTCAAAGCAGTGGGTATTGCTGGTGTGGTCGCAGGAAGCTTTGCACGCATCTTCTACCGGTCATCGATCAATCAAGGTCTGCTGTTGATTGAGTGTCCTGATGCAGTGCGTGCCTTTACAGAGGGGGACAGCGTGTGCCTTGACGTTGGAAAAGGGACGATTTCCATTGGTTCGAAAACCTTTTCATTTCCAAGGCTTCCAAAAGAGATCCTTGCTATCCGTGACGCGGGGGGGCTGTTGCCGTACACCCGGTTACGATTACAGCAGAGGAAAAAACAATAAATTTTTGATAAGAAAAAAAGATGATAAGGCGTTCTTCGTTGCCTTATTCATTGTCGTAGATTTCTAATGTTTCAAAGAACTCAGGGGTGAAGTAATACCCATAGGTTGTCTTTTCTATGAGTCCTTTTCGTATGCATTTTGAAAACAGATCATCCTGAACAGTGGCGACCTCTTCATACATGGTTTTGCCTTTCATTTTTGGTTTTTTTGGTGTGTTTTTCTTCTTAACCATCTCTCTCATATCCTGCTATTGCTATCTAATAGCATGATATCTGTTGCCAATGAAGATATATAAACATGTCTTGTGAAAACGACAAAAAGGAAGAATAAAAGATCAATAAAAAGAAAAAGAATTAGGGAGTATCTGTCACAGTGAGTTCCCGTACTGGGGTACCATCACTCCAGAGACCCATGAATCGCTGCTCGGGTGTGTCCCCAAGACAATATTCCTGGTTGGTCCCATAAAACGCATAATCAGTCAGTGCATCAAATAGCTTCCATGTCGAATAATAGTCCATCGCATCCACCCAAGAACCCCCTGGGATGCAGACCGGTGCGACATGATCCGCGATTAAAGGAGGATCACCATACCGGTCGGTGCGCTGGATAATAAAATCCTTCTGATCAAACGGCACCTGAATGGACGTGGAGAAAATAACTTTCCCAGAGTCGTTCCCAACAACGGTATCATTTTCTCCTACGATGACGAGCAGCAACGTTGTAGAAGGAATACGAGAGAAATTCTTCACCATCGTATCAAGACGGATAAACGGTTGCACCGGCATGACCGCTTTAGGGGTGGGCAATCCTTCATCCTGAGCAAGGGCTGCCATTTCTGCAGTAATACCACCACCAAGCGAATGACCAACAATACCAAACTTTTCAAGATCAGGTGCAACATGAGTCCCATCCTCAAGAATGGTAATTGCTCTTTTCACCGCAAAAATCGCGTTTTGTGTCGCATGTCGCGTGCCAATGAGAAGAGTCAGTTGATAGCGTGGGTATACAACGATATTGCCGCGTCTCACGAGATGAACTATCCAGGCCTTGTAAAAAAGTGGAAAAAAAGCACTCCAACCATGATTGAACACGATAAGTGGTGCAGACGTCGGTGTTGGATCTGCTGGTTCGAAAATCCAGAACTGACGAACCCCAAAGCCGTACCGTGATTGCCGCACGTTCGCATGTGAATAATTTGATCCTCCAGGTCCATCTGATGGTTGTTGGGGTGGTGTTGGTGGCTCAGGGAGCATTGACAAAGGTTCGTTGGTACTCTCTGATTGACCAGAAGTCCCACTTAGCTGAGTTAAGAGAATACCCACAACACAATATATCACAGAAATCGTTACATACTTTTTTTTCATTTGAGTCCCTCAAAACAAAGAAAATATAGAGAAATAGAAGAATATAAATGTATCTCTGCATCAATATTTTTTCTTAAAAGTCATGTAAGGTGAAGATGGGGAGGCCGGGAGGAGGTGGTGAGGAGAGATGGGAAAAATAGGGATCGCCCCCCATCATCAAACCTTAAACTTATATTAATTTAGTAAGTATATAAATTTTGTTATAAAATTATCATATGGAAGTTTTTCGAAAAACATCCCTTGTGCATGTTATAAATATAAATATGAATATAAATTTATGACGTCCGTAACAAAAAAAGCTTTTGATTCGATTCACTTGTCACTGTTGCTTTGTAGGTGCTAAGAAACCATACAATACATGAAATAATCGTACCTGTCGAATCATTATCGAGGTACTACCTGAACATTTTTACTGCGGTTTCATTTCTTGACCGTCTTTACCATCAGTGACATCTCGAGAGAGACTTAAGGTCCCGATAATCCTGCCCGTAGAATCATACCGAGGGACCTTTGTCACAGAAATCCACCGCTCATTTCCTGCTGCATCCCTGATTTTCTCAAAGGAATTCACAATTGAGCCCCCCGTCTGGAGAATCTGATTATCCTGTTCATAGGCTTTTTGTGCTAAATCTTGTGGCATAAAATCAAAATCGCTCTTTCCTATCATTCTTTCAGGCGAGACCATGAAAGAGTTCGCCAGCTGTTTATTGACAAGGATGAACCGATTCTGTGTGTCTTTGAAAGAGACGCATTCAGGGACATTATCCATTAGTGTCTGCAATAATCCCTGGTTTCGTATAAGCTCTTCTTCGGTATGCTTCCATAAGCTAACATCTCGAGAAAATCCAATTGTTCCAACAATCGTTCCTTCCTCGTTGTAGCGAGGGATCTTTGTTAGCAACATCCAGCGCTCAGCGCCAGGATCAACACCGATGCATTCTAATCTGTTTATAATCGCCTGTCCTGATCGCATGATAGCGTTTTCGTCATCGACATTGCGTTGTGCGTGCTCTGCAGGACTAAAATCAAATTCAGTTTTTCCTACCATCTCTTCTGGATCAACATGAAACTCTGCTGCCATTGCCTTATTCACCATGATAAATCGATGCTGTTCATCCTTAATATATACCAAATCTGATATATTATCCATCAAAGTATGCAATAATTCATGCTCTTGCGAACGTTTTTGTTCCGACTCAGTTCTAGCGGTGATATCGCGGACAATTAATACAAAATTATCAACCTCATTATCTTTTTTCACAAGGAAAAACGAGCTTATTTCGACCTCAAGGACTTTGCCTTGACGATTTTTTATTTCTGTGGTGTAACTTCCTGCGATTTTTTCTGAAAGGAGTTGTTCAAATTGCTGAATCACAATAGGGAGGGACCGTGCGGTGAGTAAATCCATGTTAAAAAGATTTTTATTAAGAACTGTTGATTTCATCACATCCAGAATCTCACACATCCTGGTGTTAATATCAAGGATATCACCATGAGCATCGAGAACAAATATACCATCAGTGGTATATTCAAACAG
>JAFGFQ010000062.1 GCA_016930995.1 Thermoplasmatota archaeon
ATGACTAACGGTTTGCCTGAATCAAAGGTGTTCATGACCCGTTGGAACGTCACTTCTGCCTCAAGGTCTTTAAACGATCCGGTTTGGCAGTGCGGATAGGCATTCAAACAGATGATAAGGTTTTTCAATCCCAGGTATGCTGCAAGCTTTATGCTTTGATATGTACGAAAGCAACTACCGTGGTCAACTAAACGCGGGTCTATTTTTTGTATGGGGAGCCACTCGTGGTACTGCCAGATTCCTTGGTAGTTTTCATCGACAGTGAGTCGTTTTTGTTCATAGACTGTCGTTAAAAGTGAATCGCATTTGTTTTCGCATGAACAGATGTAGTGGTTCTCGGAGTAAGTCTTACCACATTTCAGACATTTTAGTGTATATTTCACGGTTTCCGCAATCATAAATTATATTATTAATATTTGCATTATAGAAATCCACTCATGGCAAATCCCTTTCTTAACCCGCTCGTCTCGTTGCCCTTTCTGAAAAATCTCTTGTCTGATACGCGAAGACTGCGTCGGTGGCCTCCTCAAAAAATCAATAGATATCGAGATCATTTGATTCAAAAAACCCTTCGCTATGCTGCTTCTGTTCCGCTCTATCAGGAAAAATATCAACAAGCAAAGGTTCAGGTTGCACAAATCCAGGGAATACGGGATTTCACAGTAGTTCCTTTTGTTTCAAAAAAGGATTTGGTCACACATTTCCCTGATGGTATCCTGCCAGTATCATACAATAAACAAAAAGCAAGGATGGTCTCGACCTCAGGTTCAACAGGGAAGCAGGTTTCTTTGTATGTTGATTTTTCTGTGTTTGCAGAAGGGATTGGAGGCACGTTGAGAACCTATGATGAGTTAAGTTTAAACTGGAGGAAATCCCGTTTAGCAAACATCGGGAATTTCAATCCAAATATGGCTGATTCGACTGCTGAGAATCTCTTTTTCTCAAAAACCTCATTTGCTTTTAGCGATAGGAATCGTATCCGTCTGAACGCGTTTCAACCGATGAAGGAAATTGTCACACACCTTAATCAGTTCAAACCTGACATCATTTACACCTATCCTGCGACTGCGTTTCAACTCGCTTATTATAAGCAAAAAGGCTCTGCTGAGCATCTTAACCCAACAGCCTTTATCGTTGGTGGGTCTGTCCTTGAACCCTATACAAGAAGGTATGTTGAGGAGATTTTCGAGTGCAAGGTGTTTAATCTCTACGAGTCCGTTGAGACTCTTGGTGCCCCAATAGCCTTCGAATGTAGACAGGGAACCTGGCATATCAACTATGATTTTTTTCATGTAGAGGCGATAGATGAAAATCTCCAGCTGGTCCCAAAAGGGAAAAGAGGTCATATTGTGGTGACCCGCCTCTTTGGGAATGCGACACCAGTCGTGCGATACATAGGCATGGATGATTGGATTACTATCGTCGATGACGAAGAATGTGCTTGTGGCTTGTGCACACCAGTATTAAAAGATGGGGTTGAAGGTCGCAGAAGCGATAGTGTCGTGTTGCCTGATGGGCGGTTATTTCCCGCTGCATCCTTCGCCAGTCTGTATGGTATTCTCAATGAACTGAAAACGAGAAAAGTAACCCAATTCCAGATCGTGCAGAAGAAACTGGATGAAATAGAAATTCTTGTTGTCATCGACGAAGACCTCAGAAACATTGGTCCATCCCTTGAGATCGTATTTGAAAAAATAAAGGAGATTCATCAGAAAAAAGCAGGTCCGGCGGTTCAAATTACGGTCAAGGAGGTTCAATCCATTCCTTCTCAAAAAGGAAAACCTGCTCCTCTGGTCGTCTCTCTCATAAAACCTGATAAAGGATACAAAGTGGTTGAAGATTAATTTGCATCTTTCTTCTATGGGAAGCGTTCTTCAAACAATAGTGTTTCACTATCAACATCGTTTGATGCCGTATCGTTAAGCCTAAATAATAGCGAATGTTACTCCATATACTTTCTCCCAAGGGGGCTTGTAGCTCAGCTAGGCTAGAGCAATCGGCTCTTAACCGATTGGCCGAGGGTTCGAATCCCTCCAAGCCCGCTGAAACCTTTTTTAATAGGAATCTTTTAAACCAGCACACGATTTAGGGAGACGTACACAAATAAAAAAATGGAGTGGTTCGTCTATCAAAAAGAAATGCCCTCAATGCTCTGGAAAAGCAGTTCGATTGTACCAAAATAAAACGGTTGATGGGAAGCGTACATGGGTACCTACAGCATGGTGTTGTACTGAATGCAATTTTCTTTATACTGTTGCATCTGACACGCTTATGTACCCTGTTGGTGGTAAGGACTACGAGAAGGCCTATAATGGAAAATGCCCGAATTGCAACCAAAAACTTGTCCGGCTGTTCCGCCATAAAAACCCGGTGAATGGGAAACAACAATGGATCTCCTCTGCCTGGTATTGCACCTTGTGTAAATATGTGTGGCTTGATGAGGCGGAAAAGCACTAATTGTTTGTTCCTAAACAGTTAAATATAGCTATCTATTTTAGGGGCAAGGTACATAAATCAGAGGAAAATCTAATGAAACGCAGTTCACGAGTATGGAAGAAACGAAGGAAAATGCGCTGGAAATGGCGTAAGAAACGAATGCGACGAGAGAAACGGATGCGAAGACAAAAACAGTAAATCATATCATCATGGGAGCATGGTGTAACCCGGCATCATTACGGGCTCCAGTTAGGTATGATTACAAGAGGGTC
>JAFGFQ010000063.1 GCA_016930995.1 Thermoplasmatota archaeon
GAGATGATTGGTTTTCCATCCTCCCCCATAATAACGGTTTCATCGCCAGCACGGACTCTGGGGCAGAATTTGATGCATTCCTGCGCGCATCGTTTTGATGTACAACGGTCTTTTAATACTATGGCAATCCTCATATCTGTGAACACCGACAAGATGCTTGTTCTTAAAAGGTTTTTTATCCTATCAAGACGTGAAACACATTAAAAAGAAAAAACTCATATCATGTTCTTGTAGTGTTTCGTTATGGAGTTTGATTTGTTTCTTTGGCCAATGCTTCTCCCATTGATTCTTCCCTTGATATATTGCGTGAAATATAAGAAAGAATCATTCGTCGAAATAGGGACAATCATCCTAGTCATGGTGCTGATTGTGTTGCTTTACTGGCCAATGGTTACAAGTACTATTTTTTTCTCATACACCTATATTGTGACAAAATTTCTTCTGTTTGTGGTCCTACCAATTATATCATTCGTTTTGATACAAGGGAACACCACACCATTTCACCTTGATATATATGGTCTAAAAAAACAGGGTGTAAGGATGAGCCTTTTTTGGTTTCTTCTCCTTCTTCCAGTGATGCTTGCGACAACGTTTATAATACATTATTTCAGCAATGGAAGTTGGAATGTTGAATTGGTCGCTGGTGTCATGAGTTTCTTTGAGGCTTTTACAGAAGAGTTTTTTTTCAGAGGCATTCTTTTTGTATTCTTACTACAGAAGATAAACATGAAGATAGCATATATCACTTCCTTGACTAGTTTTATTTTGATGCATCCGCAGAACCTGACAACTCTTTTTATTTTTGGTACCGTGCTTCAGGGTATCCTTACACTTGAAATAACACGACGATCGCAAAATATCACGGGTGCTTGGTTGCTACATGGTAGCAACCGGTTTTTTCAACTCGTGTTGCTGCCGTTGTTTATGTAAAACCGCTTTTTTATCGTCCAAACGAATACCGTGGAGGACCCCTGTAAGACTGATGTCTGGGTTCAAACCGTCTCATGAACGGTACTTTTCTGAATTCAGGGATATCTGCTCGTTCTATTAGAAAATCATCATTGCTCTGTACGCGTCTGAAGTTATCATGATCACGTTCCGTAAGAAGAGTAATTGCAGCGCCCTTAGCTCCGGCACGGGCCGTTCGTCCTATCCGATGAACATATTCTGTCGGTGTCTTTGGCACATCATAGTTGTAAATGTATGTGACATTTTTAATATCAAGACCACGTGCAGCCACATCGGTTGCTACGAGTACTTTGGTCCGTTGGGTTTTTAACGCATCTAGGGAGTTTGACCGTTTCTGCTGTTTCATCCCTCCATGGATCGCAGAGGCATGGATGCCTTGACGAGCAAGATTCTTTGAGACTGCATCAGATTCCCGTCGTGTCCCGCAGAACACAATTGATAAACCATCGGTGTTGTTTTTTAAAAGATGAACAAGAAGGGAGAATTTCTGGTTCTGCTCGTAAATATCATAGTAAATCTGTTTCAGCTTACTATGGTCGACGTAGGACTGGGTTTTTATTATCACCGCGTTTCTTAGATGTTTTCTTGCGAGACGATGGACTTCTTCAGATATCGTGGCGCTGAACATCAGCAACTGTCGTTGTTTGGGTATGTAGCGAATGATTTCTTCCACATCATCAATAAAACCCATTTCGAACATTTTATCGGTTTCATCAAGCACAAGAATCTTGATAGTATCTAAATCGATAGTTCTCCTGCGGAGATGATCAAGGAGCCGGCCTGGGGTTCCAATCACAATCTCAGAAGAACGGATGTCACGTATCTGTGGGCTAATGCTCACACCACCATAGACACTCGTAGTTCGTATCCCTAGGTTCTTTCCAAAATCTCGAAAGACATCAGTAACCTGGATGCAGAGTTCTCTTGTGGGTGTTAGAACAAGGGTTTGTAATCCTTTTCCGGGAACAATCTTATGGAGTATTGGAAGGCAGAAAGCCAGTGTTTTACCTGAACCGGTCTCCGCCTGGCCTACGACGTCATTACCCTGAAGGACCTCAGGGATGCATCTCTCTTGGATCACTGTCAGATCCTTAAATTCATATTCTTGGAGTTTTGCTTGGAGTTTTGGATGTATGATAAGTTGGTCACATTTCATTGTTTTCACCTTAGTATTCTATGATTTTTTGTTTCTCGTTTCTATTTCTATCTTCTGTTTTCTTCTCTGTTTCAATTTTTGTGAAAAAAAGTAACTTGATAATTATCGTTCCTTCAAAGAATTATGCTTTCTTTACGTTTTTTGCTTGTGGGCCCCGATCTGAGGTTTCAACTTCAAATTCAACTGCGTCTCCCTCATTTAAATTCATTTCCATTGGGAGTGATGTCCGATGGACAAAAACTTCTTTTCCATCTTCACCTTGGATAAATCCATATCCTTTTCGAGCGTTATACCATTTTATATTTCCTTTCATATTATTCACGTTTTCCTTAGAGTATATCTAGAGTTTTTTAAAAGAACAAAAACAAATAAATTTCAAACATTCGAATTATTGAAACACTGAAACTCTTATTTCTATTCCTTTTGACCTGCTATAGCTTTCTCACATATATATAGTTTTTCACGGAGTAAATTTTTGATTTGATTCATACTCTATATCAAAACATCTCTTTTTTACATTACGATTTGAATATCTAGTTTTTGTGCCAGTTCTTTGTATCTATTTCTAATCGTTACCTCGGTAACCCCGGCGATCTCTGCAACTTCCCGTTGTGTTCTTCGCTCACCGCAAAGAACCGATGAGATATATAAGGAGGCGGCAGCAAGTCCTGTAGGACCTCGCCCACTGGTTAATTCCTGATTTACTGCACATCCTAGTATTTCCAATGTCTTCGTTTGAACGTTGTTGCTGAGTTTTAATTCACTGCAGAATCGTGAAACATAATCTTTAGGTGCAGTCGGCATCAATTTTAATTCCAGTTCTCTTGAAACGTATCGATAATTGCGGCCAATCTCTTTTCGTGGCATTTGTGCAATCAAGCTAATTTCGTCTAATGTCCGTGGGACATGGCATTGTCTGCATGCGGCGTACAACGACGCTGCAGTCACCCCTTGGATGCTTCGTCCACGAACTAAATTTTTTAATGCTGCTTTTCGATAGATCATTGCGGCGGTTTCTCGTACAGTTCTCGGAAGACCCATCCCCGAGGCAAGTCTATCGATTCCCGAAAGAGCAACAGCCAAATTACGTTCGGTCGCATCGCTGATACGAACGCGCCTCTGCCATTTTCGTAATCGATACAACTGGGCTCGATTTTTTGTAGGAATAGATTTCCCGTATGCATCCCTGTTTGTCCACCCGATCGTCGTACTCAGTCCTTTATCATGAATCGTATAAGTCATCGGAGAACCTGTTCGTGATCGTTTCTCGCGCTGTTCGTTATCAAATGCACGCCATTCCGGACCATGGTCAATAATATCTTCATCGACAACAAGTCCGCATCTCGAGCATACTAATTCCGCTCGAGAATAATCCTTACTTAAACGCCCACTCCCACAGTCCGGGCAACACAGAATTTCTTCTATTTTTTGTCTATCTTTTTTCGTCAACTCAAATCAACCCCCATATCATTTAATCCAGAATTGTATCATGCGATCGTTCCGTTACTCGTGTTTTTATCGTTCCAATCTCTGCTGTTAAGACTGGAATAAAAGAATAAAAATAAAACATCTCAAATGTTCGATTCAACGAAAAGTGAAATTCTTATCTCCATTCCTTATATAGTTAGATATGGCCTGCTGGCCTTTATATTGTTTTGCCCTATAACCCATAGTTGAAGCGAATAAATTTGTACATTTTCAAATGTACATAATTTTGTATAATATTGAGCAAAGGCAGCCTAATTGATAATTAATACATCATTTA
>JAFGFQ010000064.1 GCA_016930995.1 Thermoplasmatota archaeon
CCATCGCTGAGCAACAAAGAGAATCAGATGAGTCGGAAGTCTTCTCTCAGAAAGAAGAACCTCTTGAATCATCAGTGGACTTCCTCCCTGTTGAATCACCAGAACCAGCAGTAGAAACATTTTCACGAAGACATGACTGGGATGCTAGAAGATCGCAAAGAAAAAAAGAAAAAGAAGCTAAAAAACTTAAAAAAATCGAACTGAAGAAATCGAAAAAGAAAACACGGTTCTCCGACCAAGAAGCAGCACAATCCTTCACAGAGCAACCTCTGCTTTTCGAACAAGTGGAAGAAACACCGGTTGTCACAGAACTAATTCACTCGATAGAACCTGCTCCCGTATTAGTTGATTATAACGTCTTTAGCGGGATTGAATCAATCGATGAAAAAACCGCTGAGATTCTCTACAAAAACGGATATTTCTCTGTCGAAAATATCAAGGATGCAACCATAGATGATCTTGTTTCAATCCGTGGGATAAAACGAAAATTAGCCAAGCAAATCAAACGGGAAATAGAGCAAAAACTCATCACATCAGAGAAAACCGAATTTACCCCTATAAAACACAAGACAACTAAGAAACGGGGAAAGGAAAAACACACAGATTCAACCGAGTGGGAATCAGAATCCGCCAGGGAGAAAAACTCGGCACCCACATCTCCTCCCGCATGCATTTATCAAGGATTCATTCTGTATAGAAGAACATTCAAACGTCATGATAAAAAAAACAAGACAGTTCATTTCTTCAGTAAGGTAAAACCTGACGTAGGTCAACCGTGTCAACTCCCGAAAGGATATCAGATCGCAGTCAATCATAAAACCGGGATACCTTACCTTAAAAAGAACCGGAAATAGACTTCTCAGAGCTTTTATAAACACTTCTTTCTATTCGCAAAAAGAGAATTTCTATGAATTGGAATGGCCCGTTACAAAAAATAAATGATTTTCGTTTTGAAATCCCTTCGAATTATCAGGGTGTACAGAAAAATCTTCATATGAAGACGTCTGGGATTATTTATGCGGATAATGGGATGATTGAGGCCATTCGCATGGATAATGCTCCAGAACAGGTCGCAAATGTGACGATGTTACCTGGTATTGTTGGAAAATCAATGGCGATGCCTGATATACACTGGGGGTATGGGTTTCCGATTGGTGGTGTTGCCGCAGTAGATCAAGAAAACGGTGTTATTTCCCCTGGTGGTGTTGGATATGACATTAACTGTGGTGTCCGTTTAGTGCGAACAAATCTCCAAGTAGCAGATCTAGATCCACAAAAGATACAACGTCTCGTGGATGAGATGTTCATTAATGTCCCCTCCGGTCTTGGCTCAAAAGCAAAGGTCCATCTGAACAGAAAACAACTTGATGAGGTGCTATTCCTTGGAGCGAAATGGGCAATCGAGAATGGATACGGATGGAAAGAAGATGCAGAATACCTCGAGGAACACGGATGTTTACAACAAGCTGATATCTCAAAAGTCTCAAACGAAGCAAAACAACGTGGTGCTCCACAGTTAGGATCTCTTGGCGCTGGAAATCATTTTTTAGAGATACAAAAAGTCGCAGAGATATATGATGAAACAGCTGCAAAAGCATTTGGTATTGGAAATGCTGGTCAAATTATGGTGATGATTCATACCGGTTCGCGGGGGTTTGGTCATCAAGTATGTACGGATCATCTCCGTGTGCTTGAACAAGCAGTAAAGAAATATAATATTTGGCTTCCCGATCGACAGCTCGCCTGTGCACCTATCAATTCGAAAGAAGGACAGGATTATTTAAAGGCGATGGCGTGTGCTGCGAATTTTGCCTGGTGCAATCGGCAGATGATTGTCCATTGGGTTCGAGAATCGTTTGAGAAAATTCTTCATCAACGTGCTGATGATCTTGATATGGGAATCGTCTATGATGTATGTCATAACATCGCAAAACTCGAGGAACACGAAGTGGAAGGAAAGAAACGTAACGTGTTTGTTCATCGGAAAGGTGCTACCCGTTCATTTGGACCTGGAAAACGTGAGGTACCATTGAAATACCGGGATATCGGTCAACCTGTTCTAATCCCTGGTGACATGGGAACGGAAAGTTATCTCCTTCGGGGCACAGTAAATTCTGAGGAAACATTTGGTTCTACGTGTCATGGTGCAGGGCGTGTTATGTCAAGAACTGAGGCAGTTCATCGATATCGGGGGGAACAAATCATGAACGAACTGAAGAAAAAAGGAATTTACGCACATCCTGCTAGTTGGAAAGTAATGGCTGAAGAAGCCCCCGAGGCATATAAGGATGTTGGTGAGGTCGTCAACGTCACCCATGGCGCTGGGATTTCCTTAAAAGTCGCAAAGCTGTTACCATTAGGGGTCGTGAAAGGTTAGATGTCTTTCTGTTTTTTACCAATTAGTTTTAAATGCTTGGGATTTATTACGGTGCATAGGACATGGTGATGCAGTTGGAAGATATTCAAATAGTAGATTTTGAAGAGATGAATTTAACAAACGGAGCGGTTATCGCGGGGTTTCCATCGATTGGGCTGGTTAGCACTATTGTTGCAAACTACATGATTGACGCCTTAGGCTTAAAACAGATTGGTGCGATGGAATCGCCACATTTTCCAACCCTTTCAGTTGTTCATACGGGTGAACCGCTCTCACCTGTGCGTATCTATGGTGGCACGTTGACAAATGGACAGAAACTTGCGGTTTTTGTTTCTGAGTTTAAGCCAAAACCTAATTTAATCAATTCTTTATCAAACGCGATTATGGTCTGGTCAAAGAAAAAAGGTTGTAAATTGATGATATCCCCTGAAGGAATGGTTGTTGAGGGGAAGTCATCTGAGGATGAGATGATTGTCGATGCCTATGCAATTGGATCGACGGAGAATGCTCGTGCGACCCTTGTAGCGAAAAATATCCCTCAGTTTAAGAACGGGATCATCGCAGGTGTTTCCGGTGTTTTATTAAATAAAGGAAAACATGAGAACTTTGATGTGATATCGATTCTTGCTGAAGCCCATCCGAACTACCCGGATGCGCGGGCGGCTGCCTCTGCGATAAACGTCATCGCTCTTGTGGTTGGTATCGAGATTAATGTTGGTCCATTATATGATGAGGCAGAGCGGATTGAAAAACAACTCCAGAGATTCCACAAACAAGCAAAACCCATTGTCTCTGGTGCAAGTCAGATTCCACAGCCAGAGATGTACGGATAAGGAAGCATACCTTTTTCCTTTTTTTCTTTTTTCCTCCTAATGTTTAAAAAGGATGTTAAGTTATTTATGGTGCTAATATGACTATCAAGAAAATTCCAAAGAGCCATCCGCGGTACCATTCATTGGTCACACGAGAGATGATTTCCGAAGGAATGAAACAAGGTATTGTTCATGAAACAGGTTTGATTGCTCATGGTCGTGGAGAGGCATTCGACTATCTCTTTGGTGAGACGACGATTTCTCCTGCTGATACTGCAGAAAGGATAGCAGCGGCAGCCTTGTTATGTGCAAAAAATCCCGTTATCTCAATTAATGGGAATGTTGCGGTATTGGCTATCGATGAATGTATCTCTCTAGCACAGAGTATTCCAGCAAAACTAGAGATTAACCTTTTTCATCGTTCCCAGGATCGTATCAAAAAGATTGCTGCCTTGCTTCATAAAAAAGGAGTCAACACCATCTATGGTGTGACACCGGATGCAAGAATCCCTGGTCTTGATTCTGATCGGTCCTACTGTTCCAAAGAAGGTATCTATACCGCTGATGTCGTGCTTGTTCCTCTCGAGGACGGCGATCGGTGCCAGGCACTGAATCGGATGGGAAAAATCGTGATCGCCATCGATTTAAATCCCCTGTCCCGTACAGCAAAAACTGCGACTATTACCATCGTTGATAATGTGACAAGAGCAATCCCACGAATCGAACAATGGATTCATCGTTTGAAGGATATAAACAGATTGGATCTGGAAGATGAAGTAAAAAGATGGGAGAATACAAAAAACCTTTCACAGGTGCTAGCTTTCCTTTCAAAAAGACTAAATTCATTGTCTTAATACGGGTGACATATGTATCGAAGCCATTATTCAAAGGAAATCACAAAAAATGAGTATAACTCCCAGGTGAGTGTCGCAGGATGGGTTGAAGAAATAAGGAATCTTGGTTCGATTGCGTTTCTCATCTTACGTGATAACAAAGGGACATTACAGTTAACACTTCTAAAAAAGAAGATTCCCGAGCTCTTCGAACAGCTGATTTCTTTGCCACGGGAATCTGTTATTTCAGTGAAAGGACTATGTAAGGAAAATGAGAAAGTCCGAAATGGGTATGAGATTCTTCCAGAGTCTGTGGATATTCTCTCTGTTGCTGAGACACCATTACCTCTTGGAGTAGTTGATAAGGTTGAGGCTGATTTTGACACGCGTCTTGACAATAGGATTATCGATCTACGCAAACCAGAGATACAAGCGATTTTTAAGATTCGCAATGCGGTACTAGCAGCAGCCCATGAATATCTTCGCTCTGAGTGTTTCCTTGAGGTGCATACCCCAAAAATCATTGCCAGCTCATCAGAAGGTGGGACTGATGTATTTAAACTTCATTATTTTGAAAAAGAAGCGTTTCTTGCCCAGTCCCCTCAGTTGTACAAACAGGGTCTAATGGCATCGGGCCTTGACCGGGTCTATGAGATTACTTGGTATTTCCGTGCGGAGGAGCATAACACTCGCCGGCATCTGAATGAGTCCACTGCTATTGACGTTGAGATGGCATTTATACAGGATGAAGACGATGTCATGAGGATACTTGAACAACTCGTGCATGCAATGTGGAAACGTGCAAGTAAATGTACAGAAGAACTTGAGATTCTTAAAAAGACAGTTATCGTCCCGAAATTACCCTTTATTAGGATTCCTTACGATGACGTTATTAAAAAGATACAACAGCGGCAATCACCAATACAATGGGGAATGGATCTGAGCACAGAAGATGAGAGGCTCCTAGGAGATATCATGAAAGAAGATGGAATTGATTTCTATTTCATCACTCGATATCCACTTCAGTCTAAACCGTTCTATACGATGCCTTTTGGTGAGAAATATTCACGTGGTTTTGATCTGGAATGTAAAGGTGTTGAGATATCCTCTGGCAGTCAACGGATTCATGATGTTGTTTTATTAAAAGAACGATTAAAAAAGTGTGGTCTTAACCCAGAGGATTTCCAAGCATATCTCAAAGCATTTCGTTATGGGATGCCTCCGCATGGAGGATTTGGTTTTGGAATTGAAAGGTTTTTAATGGAGCTTCTTGACATAAGTAATATACGGGAATGTATTTTATTTCCACGTGACCGATCACGATTAACACCATAACAATAGTTGCCTGACCCTTGAAAACATTTTTTTCTATTAAAGAAACTAAAATTTGATATACTCACCAATGTATTTTTGTTTTGCATGGATAAGAAAATCATCTTTTTAGAGCTGCCGACAAATATCATAGACAAAATTGATGAACAAAATATGATTGGTTCTTGATTAATATTTATCACAGAACTGCTTGAAAAGCAATTATAAACATCTGCAACCGAAATGCATGCTGTTCCTGAGACAGTTTCAAGTATGCATTCAGGGGAACTTGATAAAAATCCTGGAGAGATTAGTCTTGTTACCAACAAAGGTGTCTCTCTTGGGAAGTTTGATATTGATACAGTAACAGGTTTTAATGAGTGAACGGAAAAAATCTGCTCCCGCTCAAAAGACCCGATTGTTCGGATGAAAGTACGTAGAATGCATTAACTTTTTAGATATTTTTATTAATTTTACAATACTGCTCGGTTCCGTCACTATTTTATAGCACTAATTTATTTAGAATACGGTCTCTTTAAAGAAATACAGGATGGGATATGTATCATAAATTGATAGTTATAGTTAAAATGAGTTTTCATAAGAAATATCTGGGGGTATTTTGCGATGGCAGATGAGAAACAAATATTGAATTTTTACAATATGAATGATGAAAAAAATACAGAGATCTCATATGATTTATCGCAACGCTATCAGTTGATCACACATCATACCAGCACCTTCATCGCCTTTACAACACTTGATGTTAATCCAGTTTTTACATATGTGAATCCAGCATATGAAAAAATGATTGGAATTGATGATAAAAGTCTTGCAGGAAAATATTTTTTTGATTTCATCCATCAGGAGGACAGGCATCAAATTATAAAGGTATTAATGAAATATGTTGACGTAAAAATAAATGGCATCAAAGACTCAAATTTGTCTCATACTGCACAACCTTTAGAGTACCGTGTTCGTGACGTATCTGGTTGCTGGCATACACTCCAGTGTACCGTAAGTGCGTATGATGATGAATTTCTTTTCATCTCAAAAGATTGTACAGAACAGAAAACCATCGAAAAGACATTACGTGTCTCTGAGGATCTTCTATCCAAAACATTTCGGATAAGTCCTCAGATGATTACCATTACATCATTAAAAGAAGGTCGTTACATCGATGTCAACGAGAGCTTCCTGCATCATATCGGTTTTACTCGTGATGAGGTGGTTGGTCGTACTTCAATTGAACTAAACTTATGGGTAGATCCAAATGACAGAAACAAGTTCATTCAAAACATGAGGGAAAAAGGAGTAGTTCGAAATTTTGAATGTAAAATGCGGAACAAGACCGGGGGGATTGGAAACGTTCTTCTCTTTTCTGAAATTATTACATTCAAGGGGGAGCCATGTGCTCTTACGATTTCGATGAATATCACTGATCAAAAGCGCCGCGAGGATTTAATTCGAGAAAATGAACAGAAAATGCAAAGAATCATCCAAGGATTACCTATCGCCGCATTTGTAATAGATGCTTCTCATCAGGTACTCTATTGGAATAAATCCCTGGAAGAATTAAGCAACATTCGAGCAGAGGAAATTATTGGTACTGAAAATCATTGGAAGGCTTTTTATAAAAAAAAGAAACCGTGTTTAGCCGATATTCTCATTGATGGTCATTTGGAGGACATAGGAAAATGGTATTCTGCAAAACACACGAAATCACAGGTTGGAAATGAATCATATAAAGTAGTAGATTTTTTTCCAAATCTCGGTACTGACGGTAAATGGTTATCCGCTACAGCGACAATAATTCGAAATTCAAAAGGTAATTTGATTGGTGTATTAGAAACAATTGAGGACATATCAGAACGAAAAAAAACAGAGATGGCATTGCAGGAAAATGAAAATAAATATCGTCAAATTTTCGATTCAGCAAGTGATGGTATTGTTTTTCTTGATTTGAACGGAAGAATAATTGATGCAAACCAAATGGCTACCCATATTTTCGGAGGAAAACGACAAGAAGTGATTGGAAAGCACTTCAAGGATTTAGGAATCCTGTCTATTAGAGAAATACCACAGCTCCTAAAAAATTACGCTTTAATCATGGCAGGAAAAACCAATGCTATTAACATTACAATTAAAAATCAAAATGGTGAACAGAAATTTCTTGAGACCTCTTCTTCTGTTCTTTGGAAAAATGACAAAAAGATTGGTGTTCTTGCGATAGTTCGTGATATTACAAAAAGGAAAGAGACCGAAAATGAATTGAGAATAAGTGAAGAAAAATATCGAATTGTTGTTGAAAACGCATTAGAATCAATTACAGTCACCCAGGATGGGATCCTACGATTTGTCAATCAATCATCCTTAAATTTGACAGGATATTCCAACGAGGATCTTATCAATCAACCTTTTACCCAATTCATTCACCCAGATGATCGAACAATGGTTCTTGATTATCATACTGGACGATTACATGGAAAACCAATTCCAGTGAACTATTCATTTCGGATTGTGACCAAAAAAGGATTGATAAAATGGGTAGAGATCCAATCGATTACGATTACATGGAATAAAAAACCAGCAGTCTTAAATTTTCTTCGTGATATCACAGAGCAAAAGAATTTTCAAGATGCTCTTATAAATTCAGAACGTAAATATCGACAGTTATATGATAATTTAATTGATGGATCAGCAGCGGTCGATTTAGAGGGAAAAATCGTTGAATGCAATAATACGTTCACACGTATGCTAGGATATACCAGAGACGAACTTAAAAATATTACATTTCAAGAAATCACACCAAACAAATGGCATTCGTTTGAAAAAAAGATACTTGATGACCAAGTAAAAAAACGTGGTTATTCTGATTTATATGAAAAGGAATATATTAAAAAAGATGGAACAGTCTTCCCTGTGGAATTGCAGACTTATTCTATCTATGACGGCTCCAAAAAGCTAAGCGGTTTCTGGGCTATTGTTCGGGACATTACAAAACGACAACACACTGAGAAGGAATTACAGGAAAAACGTCAGATGCTTCGACTGATTATGGACACTATCCCAGCACGGATCTTTTGGAAGGATTGTGCTTCAAGATACCTCGGATGTAACAAGGCATTTGCAAAGGATGCAGGATTCCATTCCGTCGACGAAATCCGGGGTAAAAACGATTATGATATGGGTTGGGCTGAACAAGCAGATTTGTATCGTGCTGATGATCAACTTGTGATTCAATCCGGGCACCCGAAATTAAACTACGAAGAACCGCAGACAACGCCTGATGGTCGTAAGATTTGGCTTCGAACAAGTAAAGTCCCGCTTCTGGATATCAATAATACAATCATCGGGGTCTTAGGAACTTATGATGATATTACTGAGAAGAAACAGTCTGAAGATATATTACGACGTAGTGAAGAGAAATATCGTCTTGTTACAGAGAATGCCTCTGATGCGATTTGGACTATGGATATGAATTTCCGGTTTACCTATATTAGCCCTTCAAACGAAAAAATTTTAGGATACTCAACTGAGGATGCTTTGAATCTTTCCCTGGAACAACTGTTGACGCCTGAAAGCGTAGACCGTGTGATGGAAACATTCGCTACTGAAATGCAGATTGAAAATAACAAAGAAAAAGATCTTACTCGATATGTAACTCTTGAATTGGATGAAAAACGAGCTGATGGTACAATCTTACCTATCGAGGTACGGATGCGCTTTCTGCGTGATGCTGATATGAATCCAATTGGTATCGTTGGCATCACGCGTGATATCACTGAAAGAAAAAAGCAAGAGGAAGCATTAAAGAAATCTGAGGAAAAATTCGTCAAAGCATTTCGATTAAGTCCAATAGCTATCTGCATTACACGTATGAGTGATGGTAAATTTATTGAAGTAAATGATTCTCTTGTGAAGTTAAGCGGTTACAGCCGTGATGAATTATTGACCGGAACAACAGTCGCATTGAATTTATGGGCAAACAGCGAAGACCGTAATGAAGTTATTGACCAATTGATTAAAATCGGTTCAGTTCATGATCATGAATACCGGTTTCGTGTGAAAAGCGGTAATGTTTTGATGGTTCGTTATTCCGCAGAGATATTTGATTTTTATGGGGAACGTTGTGTTTTATCAATTATGGATGATATTACTCAGCAAAAAAATATCGAAAAATCCTTGAAGGAAAGCGAAGAAAAATATAGGAACATCGTTGAAAATACAAAGGATGTCATAATGCTTACAAATCCCGTTGGCATAATATCATATATTAGTCCGGCTTGTGTTCATGTGTTAGAATATACACCTGAAGATTTAGTGGGAAAAATCCCGGAAATATTTTATCCTGATGACGTTGAAAAAGTACAGACTGCTCTTTCAGCTGCATTAAAGGGTAATAGTGGATCAAACTTCGAGTATCGTATTGTAACAAAAAACGGAAAAACGAAATGGGTTTCTCATTCATGGTCACCGATATGGAATGAAAATCATGAACTGAAACATATCGTAAGTGTTGTGCGAAATATTACTGAGTCAAAGCATGCGGAACAGGTTTTAAAAGAAAAAGTCGAAGAATTAGAGAAATACAAGACCATAACGGTGAATAGAGAGATAAAGATGGTCGATTTAAAAAGAGAGATTAATGAATTATATAAACAACTAAATATGACACCTAAATATCCAAACATTTGAGGAGTTATAGACGGATCAGGATGCTATGAAAATACGGACGAAATCAATCATCATGATTTGTGCGGGATTTAGTATCTTAAGTTTGATTCTTACTTTTACTTTGCATTCCATTATAACAAAAAGTTATTCTGATTTAGAAATCAAAATCAGTTCTGAACATGTTGAGAGAGTATTGAACCAAATTGACCAAGAATTGTCAAATTTGGAGGCCACAGCACACGATTGGTCCATATGGGATGATACCTTTTATTTTGTACAAAATAAAAATGAAGAATATATACAAAGAAACCTTCAATATGAATCACTCGAAGAAATCGCAGTAAATTTCATGGTTTTTTATAACAACACAGATGTGTTAATCTATAATATTACTTATGATTTTGAGCAGGAAAAAGAAGTATGTCTTCCAAATAATTTTTTTTCATATGTTACTAACAATAAAGATTACTTACTGACTCATCAAACCAAAGACCATAGCCAAACTGGTCTAGTTTTTTATGATGAAAACGCAACACCTTTACTTATTAGTGTAACTCCAATTTTAAAGAGTGATGGGGAAAGTGCAATTCAGGGATCGCTGATACTTGGTCGTTTCTTTGATGAAGCAAAAATTGTATCTATCGGAACTATCACGCAGTTGTCCTTTCATCTGCATCCTGTAACAGGTTCGGATTTTGTTAATTTCAATGATCCAACAACATATATCAAAGAAAAACCAATCGTTGTTCAGCCGATGAACTCAACATATATTGCTGGATTTGTTCATATAAACGATATATTTGGAAGTCCAATTTTTATCGCCGAAATTGGTTCGGACAGAGCCATTTATCAGCATGGGCTTAACGTGATTCAAAATACCATTATTTCTCTTCTTATTTTTGTTCTAGTACTTCTTGTTATTGTAGCTATCATAGTCGATCGCTTTATTACCTCCCGTTTAACATACTTATCCAATTCAGTAAATGAGGTGAGAGATTATAACGATCTCTCAAATCATTTTCCTGCTAAGGGAAATGATGAGATCGCATTACTTGAAAAAAATATTAATACTATGTTGTCGTCGCTACAAAAAACATGGTCGATGAAGGATTCGGCAGAATACACTTTACAGAAGAAAATCGAAGAACTTGAGCGTTTTAAGACGATAACCGTCGATCGAGAAATTAAGATGATAGAACTAAAAAAAGAAAATAAAACGTTGAAAGACACGATTGAGGAACTCGAAGAGAGACGTAACAAAGATGAGGTGTGAAGAAAATGTTGACCGATGAAATTGAGTCATTACATCACATTCAAGGATTTGCAAAAGCCGTCGTGCTTCAGACAGATAAAATCTTCATAGAGTTGCAAAAGGTTGAGAATGGTCTAGATCTTGTTGAGCAAGAAATGGCAGTAATGGGGTTTCCTTTTCATTTTAGTACAATAAAGTCCTCCACTGATCTGGTTCCTTTGTCTGTTCGGATTGCGTCTCTTTTGGCTATGCGAAAGGTCTTTCATTTACATGATGAGCATATTAAAGAGATAGGACGGTTAGCGACTAAGAGTTCTTTTTTCACAAAACTGGTGTTGCGCTATTTAATCAGTCCGGAAAAGATGGCAAAAGAGATACCGCGGCATTGGCAAAGACATTACAGTATTGGGTCTATGGATCCTGGAGAAATTCATGATGATGAACATTTTGAAATTGTCCGTCTGAAAGATTTCAATGTTCATCCAATATATTGTATTTATCTTTCAGGATATATCCAAGGCATGATGGAGCTCATAGGAACCTATTCTAATCTTGTTGTTGAGGAAACAAAATGTCAGCATAAAGGTGATGATGTTCATGAGTTTAGAATATCGTGGGTTTGAGATGTTATAAGGAACATGAAGGAAGATGGCTGGAATAAATAGGGTTGAAGAATATACTACTATTGAGGATGTCTGTTCTGATTTAAATGATTTGGAAAAATATGTCGAAGATTTGCTTAGATTCATTCCTCTCTCCTTAGTTACAATAAACCCTGCATTAAAGATTATTGATATTAATAATTCATTTATGGCAACTACAGGATATGCGCAGTACGAGATATTGAGTGCGTCAATTGATATTTTATTTAAAGACAAACAAGATTTTCACAATCTTTTAGAAAAAATACACACTATTGGTTTAACGAAAAACAACGAGACAATTATCTTAACAAAAGAGAAAAAAGAAATCCATGTTTCAGTCACAAGCGGAATACGAACTGATGAAACGGGAAGCATGATTGGATATTTTTTCGCATTTATAGATATTTCTGATTTAAAAAAAGCAGAACAATCTATACAGGAAAAACTTGTTAAGTTGCAGAAAAGTGAACTTGCTACCCTTAATATTATGGAGGATTTACAAAATACCATCGCAGCGCTCACTGACGCAGAAACAGAAATCCGAAGAAAAAATACCGAACTTCAAAAAATAAATAGTGAATTGTATTCTGCACGACAGGAGTTAACTATACTCAATCAGAATCTTGAAATAAAAGTAAAAGAACGAACCGCTGATGTTGAAAAACTTTTAAAACAGAAAGACGAGTTCATCACCCAGCTTGGTCATGATCTAAAAACACCTTTGACTCCCCTGAACATTTTAATTCCAATCGTCAAGGATCAAGAACAAGATCCGAAATTAAAAGAGTTACTTACTGTGATTTTTAATAACATACAATATATGAAAAACCTTGTGATAAAAACCCTTGAATTAGCCCAACTGAACTCACCTAATAAGAATTTCGATCTTCAAGATATCGATCTCTCGTCGCAACTTAATACTTTTTTAGAAATTGAAAAAACGCTCGTACAAGGCAAAGAGGTTATTTTTGAAAATAATATACCAAAAGAAACTATAGTACAAGCAGACTTTTTACAGATGCGAGAGTTATTTGATAACCTGATTTCAAATGCCATAAAATATTCACAAGAAGGGGATGTAAAAATAATCTTTAATGCAAAGCAGCTGGATGATTTTATTGTTGTCTCTGTGGAAGATACAGGTATTGGCCTTGATTCCACTCAAATCCCACATGTCTTTGATGAATTTTATAAGGTTGATTATTCTCGGCATGATCTTCAATCTACTGGGCTTGGCCTATCAATTTGTAAGAGAATTGTAGAGAAACATGGTGGGAAGATTTGGGTTGAAAGCCAAGGGAAAGGCAAAGGATCAACATTTTATTTTACATTAAAATATCCAAAGAAAGTGAATGCTTGAGGATAAAAGGATGCAAACACTAATGAATGAAAAATCAATATGGGCTATTGAGGGATAAAGGATATGAAAACAATATTGGTAGTGGATGATAATCCTGATGTTATTGATTCGTTAAAAATTGGTTTTGAGGATTCTACTCAAGATTACCGTATCATGAGTGCCGAAAATGGACCGAGATGCTTAGAATTATTGAAAGATACTATCAAGCCTGATATTATTCTTTTGGATATTATGATGCCAGAGATGAGTGGATGGGAGGTTTTTGACCGTATAAAAAAGGATTCTTCATTAAGTACCATTCCAATTATATTCCTCACAGCGAGAACGGATAGAATCGCAAAAAATGCTGGAAGTTTCTTAGGTGATGATTACATCGAAAAACCATTTGATATAGCAAATCTAAAAAAAAGAATTGAAATGGTTCTTCGCAATAAAAAATCAAATAATGATGTGCTTAAAGGAAGGACATAACAATCGATACTATTTCGTTATCAATCTGACATTCACTTTTTTATATGTTGTTTGAAAATAATTTTATGGTTACCATAAAATTGATATAAGTGAAAATCTTGCTGCATATTCTGATATCAAACACACCATTAAGAAGTATGTGCATAATGTACAAAATATTCATTCAAGGCATCGTCCAAGGAGTTGGATTTCGACCATACATCTACAGGAAAGCAAAAGAACAGAAACTCGTTGGATCCGTCAAAAACACTGGGAATGGTGTTGAAATACTTGTTAATGATAAAGATTTTATCCAGAAGCTTACTGATCTTCCGCCCCTTGCAAGAATCTCCAACTACACGATTCAAGAATACAAATCAAAGAAAACCTTTTATGATTTCTCGATTCTGAAAAGTGCGTATTCTGAAGGTGAAACAGAACTTCCACCAGATATTTTCCTTTGTGCTGATTGTCTAAGAGAATTAAAAAATAAAAATAACAGAAGGTACAACTACTATTTCATCACCTGCACGAATTGTGGACCACGATTTACCATGATTGAAGACTATCCCTATGATAGACCATTTACGTCAATGCATCAATTCAAGATGTGTTCTGAATGTAGTCGGGAATATACAAATCCATTAGATCGAAGGTATCATGCACAAACCATCGCATGTAAAAACTGTGGCCCCAAGTTACGTCTCATCTGTGATACAAAAGATGTTAGTGGACTGTCTGATATAGAGACAATACAAAAGGCAGTTGCTCTTATTAAATCCGGTGAAATACTATCAGTAAAAGGTGTTGGTGGTTTTCATACTTGTTCCTTATGCAATGATCTTAGTGTTCTTAAAATAAGAAAGATGTTCAACCGTCTGCATAAACCATATGCTGTGATGGTAAAAAATGTACAAATGGCTAAGGCAATAGCGAAGGTTTCATCTATCGAAAAAAAATTTTTAGAAAGTCCACAACGCCCTATTGTGGTACTTCCTAAGAGGAAATTAAATACTTTCAATGTCATCTCGGAGTTAGATACCATTGGTGTGATGTTACCATATACAGCACTCCATTATCTTCTGTTTGATTATATTAATGAACCGCTGGTCATGACATCATGCAATTTTTCGGGAGAACCAATTTCGACGATAGAGAAGTTAGGCAGATATTTTCTGACCCACGAACGCAACATTGTCAATAGATGTGATGATTCTGTGGTAAAGATTATTCATACGACACCATATTACCTTAGACGATCGCGAGGTTTTACGCCCCTTCCTGTCACACTTCCAATTCAATGTAAAGACACGATTGCGGTAGGAGCTGAACTTAATAACGTAATCTGTACAGCAAAGAAAAATAAATGTTATCTCTCTCAATACATAGGGGATACGTCATCCTACGAAACATACAATTTTTTAAAGGAAACAATTGAGAAATTAATTCATCTCAGTAGAGTAAAACCTCAGATTGTTACTTGCGACCTACATCCTCAATATAATTCAACGATACTCGCATCTGAGGTTGCGAGGAAATATAAGGCATCATTAATTCCAATACAACATCATAAAGCCCACGTGGCGAGCGTCGCAGCCGAGCGTCATATCACTGACTATATCGGGATTGCGATGGATGGGCTCGGATATGGTGATGACGGACAGTTGTGGGGTGGAGAGATATTTTCAGTGAGTGGGGGTAATATATTCACACGAATTGGGCATCTTGAAGAACAACCACAGCTTGGTGGGGATTCTGCAGCGCTCTATCCAAAGAAAATGCTCTTTGGTATTCTATCCAAGATGTTATCAGAAGAAGAAATGATTAATCTACGGTTATTTACGAAAAAAGACAGTCTCATCTACTTAAAGCTCTTGAACAATCGTCGCAATATACCGCTTACTACAAGCACGGGCCGGATCCTTGATGCAGCGTCAGCATTGCTGGGTCTCTGTGAGGAACGGACCTATGATGGCCGACCTGCTATGCTTCTGGAAAGTTCTGCTACAACACCTTTAGAATTTGAACCAATTTTTTCAAAAGAGCAGGGAAGGAAAATTCTGATGACAACTCCACTATTTGAGTTTTTATTAAAAAATAAAAAGGACAGAGGTAGACTTGCGGCGACCACGCAAATGTACATCGCGAAAGGATTATTCCTGATAGCAAAAAATGCATCGAAAAAGAAGGGGTTGCCTATCGTATTTTCAGGAGGAGTCGCCTATAATCGTATGATCTCTGGTTACATGCTTTCCCATGGGGTTCTTGGTCATAAAGAACTACCTGCAGGCGACGGTTGTATCTGTTATGGTCAAACGTATCTCGCTAATCTCTCTGATTGTGAATAACTATGGAAACATTTTTTGAAGAATTCGTTTTTTTTCAATCGTGATTTTTTACTATGATGATAATTTTGTTAATACTAACTCCCCATGTCGGACGCCCTTTAGGGATTTGATGTTTTCTGCAAATTGTTTCACATCAGAGACAAGTCCGCGGATAACAACAATTTCCAGACATGTTCGTTCATTGATATGAACATGTGTCGTGAAGCTGATTTTTTGATGTTGATGGTGCTGAAGGTGGAGTAACTTATCTGTCACATTCCCAACATCATGGTCGTAAATAACTGTAAGTGTCCCGATGGCTTCTCCTTTTTCCTCTTTGATATCTGTTAGAATAATCTCTTTTCGTACGAGGTCTCTAATCGCCTCAGAGCGATTGGTATATCCTCTTTTTTTTATGAGCATATCAAATTTTTTTAATAATTCAGGCTCAATTGACACTCCTACTCTGTCTACAGGCATAGAAACACGCTTCTATCATTGTTAAATCATTAGACTATTATAAGAAATCTGCTACAAGAAATTTTGTTTCAGGGTGCCGTTTTTTCATCAGTTTTATCTCTTCAGGGGAATATTTTATAAGATGGGCGTAGCACGAAAATATTTTTCTTGTTACCATAATGCTTTTATAGCATAAATACTATCAAGGGTTCGCATCTAAGTAGGGAGATAACTATGTGGTTGATAACGACTATCCTTATGGCAATTTGTGCAACAGTAATTTGGAAATTTACTCCAAAACATTATAAACTTGATATATTGAGTTTGATGCTTTGGGGGGCATCTTTGATGATACTTGTTGATCATATCGTCGGTTATGAGGGCGGTTCCTTCGTTGAAATGGAAACCGAAGGTTTAATTAACAATGGTATTCTACTTGGAATTCTTATGGTAATACCTGTTTTCTTAATTTGGATTCTTATTCTTATCAAACAAAAACCAAAACAAAATCTTGAAAGGAGGTAGAAAATATGGCGTGTTTTTTAGCACCGATGGCTGCAGGAATCATTACAACAGTATTTAGGAAAAAAATCCCAGCAGCACTGAAGATAGGCTGGTTGAACATCATGCTATGGGGCGGCGTCGCAATGCTTGTGGTTGAACACATCGCTCATGGCGAGGTCATCTTATATCCGCCATTCCTGACTGCGATGCAGAACCCTGCTGAAATTCCAGTAATGTTACAGGAATTAGCAACCGTCGGTGGATTGATGACTATTGCAATTGTATGTATTTGGATTATTCTTGTTGCAATCGTCTCTAAGATGCCCCAAGTGTCAAAACAATTAGAATAAAATCATTTCTATTATTTTTTTTTAATTGTCAATTTCTTTCAGTTGATTAGTTGATAGCAACAGTAATCATTGATATGTCGTATTATTTGAGAAAAAATTTATTTTAAAAATTGAAAGATTTCGACTTTATCTTCCAGATTAACAGAGGATACCTCGTTTTTTTCCTCCTGCACCAACCTTGTGAATAATTATTAATATCAGATAGCAAATCTGTAGTAACTTGGCCGTTCATCTAGCTTAAAAAGATATTGAGGTTCTCCCTCTGTATCTACGTCCAAAAGAAGCGAAGCACCATGGATGATAACGCTCCAAAACCCAGTATAATGCGGAGAATTTCAATAAAAATATTGGGTCACCCGCGAAATATCAATGATCCTTCTATTTTTCATAAAATATCCTTAATTGCTTTACTTTCTTGGATTGGACTTGGAGCCGATGGTCTTTCCTCATCATCGTATGGTCCTGAGGAGGCTTTCAAAGCAATCGCGGGGCATGCGTATATTGCTATTTTTTTAGCGATTGCCACGGCAGTAACAGTTTTTGTAATCTCATATACGTACTCAAAGATAATCGAACAATTCCCTCATGGTGGTGGAGGATACATCGTTGCTACCCACACCCTCGGTAAAAATGCGGGAGTGGTGTCAGGTTCTGCATTACTAGTCGACTACGTTCTTACGATTACGGTTTCTATTGCAGCATGTGGAGATGCAATCTTTAGTTTTTTACCGTTGGAATACCATCAATTTAACCTTCTATTCAAGATGTCTTTGATTTTCTTATTAATAATTTTAAATCTTCGAGGTGTGAAAGAATCAGTGACCATTCTTGCACCCATCTTCTTACTTTTTATCATCAGTCATGTAGTTCTCCTTGGCTATGGGCTTGTCAGTCAAGCATCGATGATCGGAATACGTGCCAATGAATTTTCAACAGGGTTAAGTGGAGATTTACAGATGATCGGGATTCTTGGTATACTTGCAATATTTCTCAAAGCATTCTCCCTTGGAGGCGGAACATATACAGGAATCGAAGCAGTCTCAAACGGTCTTCCTGTGATGAGAGAACCAAAAGTGAAGACTGGGAAACGTACCATGCTGTATATGGCTGTGTCTTTAGCTCTTGTTGCTGGGACTCTTATCATTTGTTATTTCCTTCTTGATATTCAACCCGTCGAAGGTCAGACATTAAATGCTGTACTTGCTACACAACTTTTTGGTCAATGGCCGGCTGGTATTTTAATCGCAACAATTATTATTTTTTCTGAAGGTTTGCTTTTATTTGTCGCAGCACAGACCGGTTTTATCGATGGTCCGCGAGTCATGGCAAACATGGCAGTTGATTCATGGTTTCCAAAAAAATTCGCTGCATTATCAGAACGACTGACAATGCAAAATGGTGTATTGGTGATGGGAATTGCCGCTCTCCTTTTGATGATTGGAACCAATGGCTCTATTTCTGCTCTAGTGGTAATGTATGCGATTAATGTGTTTCTCACCTTTTCGCTCTCCCAAATCGGTATGTCTAAATTAGCTCTGAAAAATAGAGGAAAGAAAAAACATTGGATACGATATCTGTTTATTTTCGTGATTGGATTTATCCTTTGCTTTACTATTCTGATTGTTACAATCTATGAAAAACTTGGTGAGGGTGGTTGGCTTACTTTATTTATCACCCTAGCAGTTGTCATTATTTGTTATCTTATCAATAATCATTATAGTAAAATTAAAAAGGCAATGAAAAAATTTGATGAAGTCTTGCTTTTATCAAGTATACATCTTGTTGGGCATCCAAACAAAAAACCAGTGAATCCAAAAAATATGACGGCGGTCATTCTTGTGACTGGTTATTCTGGTTACGGAGTGAATACATTTTTGTCATTAATCAGAAGTTTTCCAGGGTTGTATAAAAACATCATTTTCGTTTCGATTGCTGAGATCGACTCAGGATCTTTCAAAGGCGTTGAAGAAATCGAGGCATTGAAAACGTCTGTAAAAAACTCATTACTGAAATATGTGATACTTGCTCAAAGACTTGGGTTCTCCGCGGATTATCGTATGGACATTGGAATAGATGTTGTAGAAACAGCAAGTCATTTGTGTGAATCCATCGCTGAGGAATTTCCAAAAGTGATGTTTTTTACTGCAAAACTGGTATTTCGGCATGATACAATTTTTCATAAAATTCTTCACAATGAAACCGCGTTTTCTGTTCAACGCCGATTACAATGGAAAGGTTTGCCCGTCGTCATTTTGCCAGTACGTGTTGACATATAGAAATGTACGATGAAAACCACAATAAATTTTTTTTGCAAAACAACAAAACATTTTTAATCATCTACGTGATATGATTTCTTAAACACAAAAAGGAGGAGAGATGGCAATGCCGGCAAAAAAGACAAAGAAAAAAACCGTCAAAAAGAAGAAGAAATAAGATAATTCAAGATAGAATTTTTTTATGATTATGATCATTTTGATGATAATCACTCACTGTTTCTTCTTCATTTATTTTTTTCTCTCAATGTTTTTTTCTCAAACATACTACTTGTTATAAATTGCATTAAAGAATCTAAAACTACTAGCAATTTTTTTCACAAGACGTTCACTGATGACTCAATTCGATCGATTGTCTTTTGTAGGAAAAGTTTGTCATTTATTGTTATTTCGATGGCTTTGTTTGGGCAAATATCTGCACATCTCCCACAACCTTTGCAGTTAGTACTGATTATTGCTTTTCCGTTTTCGACTCTTATCGCATTGACGAAACAATGAGTGGTGCACGTTCCACATCCCGTGCATTTTTCTGTTACCTTGATTACGACACCAGGCATTGGTTTCACTTTTGAACTTATGTGAGGGTCAAGATTTGAAAGCATTTTCCAAAGACAACAGCAACTACAGCAATTGCAAATCGTCAAAAGTTTTCCATCGGATCCGACATCAAGCCATGTTTCATCGATTTTATCACGTCCGATTACATGGATGAGTCCCTCTTCTCGACAGTTGTGGACATAAGTTATTGCCTCTTCGACGGTTGCTTCTCTACCAAACTCCGGATTGATTCTTCGTGCTGCATCGCCTAGAAATAAGCATCCATAATTGATTGGATGATTTTTACAGTTCATTGCTTCTCGGCAAATACAAAAATTCATAATAAATCGATAACTAGTTTTTTTTATAAAATATTCAACAACTTGTGAGGGAAGCACTATATTATCTGGTGGTTGAATCGATTTTTCAAGTTTTATTTCAATTTGGGTTTCCCTTGGTAATACCGTTAAATTTGTCTTATCAAAAAGCATTTTGTCGATAAGATGTCGTACAAAAGGAATTCGAGTTAATTTTGCAGCTTGGAACCGATAGGGGAACAGTCGTTCAAGAAAAAAGATGAACTTGCGAGTAGGCTTCATATGAGGGTGTAATGATTGAATAAATGATAATAAGGTTATCGTTTGAATAGAATCGAGTTTTTTTTAATTGAAGTAAGCAGGAAAAGAGAGTGCATGGGACGAGATTTGAACTCGAGTTTAATATTAAAAAAGTATGTGTTTCTCCTGATTGTTATTATCGATTTCCCTTTCAGCATATAGTTATTTAACCAAGATACATGTAAATTAAACATCCAATTAATATTAAGAAGGTTATCAAGACAATAACACCTATTTTTCTATTGATATTAAAGGAAACACCTATCATACTGAAGGCAGCAGTGTAAAAGACGATGATGTAGAATATATGCAACGCTAAAATATCTCTGAACGGTATTTTTAAGATGTAATCTAATACTATTTCCAGAACGAGATACAAGAGAATAATTACCAGCGAGATAATTATCTTTTTTTCTGCTTTTTTCTTAAGATATCCTATGAGTGAAATGGTAAATGGGATTGATAAGAAAACGACAACCGCACCAAAGGTTTGCAGGAGAACTCCGTTATTAAATTTTGAAGCAAGATACACACCACTCACACAAACATTAAAGATAATTGCGCTTGCAATGAAAACAATATTATTGAGTTTATGGAAATCAGTCCGCTTTGAATTTACAACTTTTTCTTTTGTCATTTTTGATTTCCACCTTATGTTATTCATCTTCAAAAATAAACAAATCATCAATGGTTGTCTGCAAGGCTTTGGCAATGTCATGTGCTAATTTAAGGGATGGATTGTAGTTTCC
>JAFGFQ010000065.1 GCA_016930995.1 Thermoplasmatota archaeon
CTCCTGTTGAAAACAAATCTCGATTCTATTCATTTGTGTAATATTCCATCATGATCATGATTTTTATTAAAAAAAACATATTATTTGAGATGGAACAATAGAAATCATGTCTGTTTCTCACTAAACAATACTCTTAAAAACCTCTTCATCTATATAAAAAGCAGAAAAAAATATCATGATGAGATTGAGGAGCGAAGAAATGAAAACGCCTCGGATATGGCAGAACATGCGTGGATGGAAAGGGATCTGGTTCCATCTTGCTGGGGTCATTGCCCTTATTTGGTTTCTAATCCGGGTGGTGCCAAAGCCACAGCGTGCTCAGTATCCCTGTCAGCAGGTAGCGTTGTCTATATCGCTTGGGTATCTCGCGTTCTGGAGCGTTCTGTTCATGGGTCTTGTGATTTGGCTGAGGAACGCGAAGACTAAATTTGCTAAAGTAGTACCGATTTTCCTTACATGCAGCCTTATACTATTTACCATCTCTGGCGCCGTCTTTGCAACGAATTTTTTTATGCAAAGTACCCCAAGGCCAATAGCCTGGAACCCTATCCCGAACGACCCGATGGGTGTCGGGGTCGGGCTGAATCCTGGTCGGGTGGTCTGGGTGTGGAACCCGGATGCGACAGAGAAGAACCTAACGGGGTACTGGTGGGAACAGCAGAACAACAATCAAGATACACATGATCAAATGGTATCGATAGGCATCCAACGGCTCGCCGGAACATCAAATGATGCGGACGCATGGGATGCTCTCTTTAAGCATTTCAATTATGTTCATGGACATGGGAACGTTAGTTATCAACCAAGAGAAAAAATAGCTATCAAGGTCAATTTAAATTCTGCTTTAAATGGGATTGGCGATCCCTATGTTCAAGAAGACAATGATAGGGATGCTAGCCCCTATGTGGTTAAGTCATTATTACGTCAACTCGTCGATGTCATTGGCATTCCTGAAGCAGATATCACGATTTTTGATGCCTCACGACCAATGGCGAATTGGTTCTACAATCGAGTGTATTACCAGACATATCCTGCGGACCAGTTGATTGAGGAGTTTCCTGATGTTCATTACGTCGATTCAGTCGGTGGTGATACGGGCCGTGAGCAGGTCATTCCGAGTTCCGAACAACTATTTTTTTCCGATGGTGTGATACGTACCCTACCAACCTCTGTTGTCGAAGCCAAGTATATCATTGATATCCCTATACCAAAGAGACATGTGATAAACATGGGGGTGTCCTTATCTGGGAAGAACTTCTTTGGGTCATTTATTGAACCAGTGTCCGACCTTCATCCGTACCTTATCTCAGGGATGACTCTTGGGAATCCCGCACCCCAGGTGGATTTGTTTGCCTATGAGCATCTAGGGGGGAAAACGCTGCTGTATCTTGGTGATGGGACATTTGCGACAAAGGTGGACCATAAGACGATTGCAAAGTTCCTCATGTATCCGTTTAACGATGATTGGACCAACAGTCTGTTCTTTTCACAGGACCCGGTCGCTATCGACTCGGTGATGTACGATTTTTTGCTTGCGGAAGGGACAAATCCTATTGAAGGCGCACAGAACTATTTGCATCAAGCGGCTGTTCCGCCATCTGAGGTCTATGACCCTGAACATGATGGAGTGTATCTATCAACAAGCCTTGGAGTCCATGAGCACTGGGATCAGACTGTACCTATTTTTTCTTCCGATCGGTACTCTGGCACCCTTGGGAATGGAATCGATTATGTCACGTCCGGTGAGGAGTATGTTTCCCCTGGTGTTGTGTTCATCACACCTCAAGAGAAACATCTCTACATCTTTGGACGAGATATCGGGGGATCGGTTCTTACGGCGAGTATTGGGAGACTCAATGTGGAGGCACAGGTAAACGGAGTATCAGGGACTGTTGAAAAGGTCGAGTTCTATAAGGATGGGATGTTACAATCCACCGACATGGATGCACCGTACATCTGGTCATGGACAAAACTTTCATTCTACAGACATACTATAAAAATCGTCGCGTATTGTAACTCGACATCTCCTCTTAGCAATCAGATGAATATCTGGAAAATACTCTAACCTCTTTTAAAAGGGAAAGAGGTACCTCCTGTATTGTTTTCCACGCTCAGTACGTATTTGATTTAACGACTTTTATCATGTCCTGTTGCTCAAACGATTCATGACATGGTGCTTTGACAAGGATGTCCAGATACCCTTCATAAAAACCTTCATCTAATTGAATTTGCATCTCGACCTTTGCTGTTCCCTGCTCGTCTGTTGATCCTGCTCCGGCACCCCCTAATCCTTTAATGATAATCGATGCACCATTAAGAGGATGACCGTTGGTATCCTGAACACGCACGGTAAAAGTTACATTCTCTGGATTATTACCTGGTACAATCGTTAACAGGGGTGTTACGGAGATAACCATCCGTTCTGGAAAAATACACGGATTTAAAAGACTAGAAAGAATTGATAGAAGTACAATTGTCCCAATAAGTAATGAAACGGTCAACCGCAGAGGCAATCCAAGCACAGCGTAGTCGTTTTTAAAAAGATAAATTCCTTTTTTTTGTTTTTTCATACTGATACCTCCCAGACGAAATTTCCATCGATAAATATTTATGGTCATATTTAATTCTTTTTCTTGAATCTGGGAGGTTCTATGTCTCTTCGTAAATATGATATACTCTATAAGGAAGAATACGCAGTCCTCAATCAACCGCTAACTCTGTTTGTGATACTAATCATCACAACAGTAATACTCATCGTGTTTGGTCTGTCAACGCAGAATTTCATAAGGGACTCTCAACTCCAACATTTAGAAGAGCAGGTCCATACCATTCTTCTCGAAACTGCAAACATGTTCGAATACGGAACGAACGGAACCTTTGTTTGCATTTCTGTAGACTTCCCGCAATCTCTACGATGTCTTGTCTTTGGGTTTCTACCTCAAAATGAAATAATCAACCCCAGTGATGTATTATTTGACGACAACACAAGTAACAGCTGTTATTATATCTTAGACGATGGGACGGTGCGTACGTTCCATTCTCACGTGCGGTTCTCCAATCGTAATATGACCCGATGTGTTGTCTTTTTTGCTGGGCGCTATGATATCTCTCTGCAACTTTGCCAAAAGGAGGGAATACCCTATGTTGCCATGTGGTAAAAATTCCACTGGCGTGGTTGGTTTAACCCTTTCCCAACTAGGTGTCTTTCTTGCCACAGGAATTCTTCTGAGTGTTGTCCTTATTTTCGTCTTTTCCAACGATTGGCAAAGAACCGCGGAATTGCGCTCTCTTTCCAGCGATTTTTCTCATCTGCTTGAAGATTGTAATAATATGTTTTTTGAACAATCGGTACTGTTTCAGTTTCCAGGAAAAAGTTATGTGTACCTTGTTCACCTTTCCACAGAATATCTTGTTCTTTCTTCGGAAGGCTCCTGGGGGACAGACCTGCTTGTTACCGAACGGTTTGTCGTGCAACCATGGCCTAGATTGAACAATCAAACCTGGACAACTGGGGAAGAACTTCACACCTATTTGAACGATACCTATGGGTATCGAGGAACAAAGGATGATAGGATACCTGCTGAGAACGTCACTCAATTTTTAAGAGATCTTACCGCAACCATCCCTTTTTTTGCGTTTCATCCGTTTGAAATCCAAATTAGAAACCCAGTGGTTCTGGAAAAAGTTATTGTGTATGATGCTCAGGATACCACACATGAATTTCTGCTTTTGTATCAAGTATCATAATCATTTCCTATTGTTTCTCTGTAACCAATCTTCATATGATACGAGAGGAACGTGTTCTTTAGGCATCCTATAGAACATCGTTATATAGGAGAGAAAAATACCGTCATCATTATATAGGCATTGTCCTATTCTTTTCCTAAGAAGAGGAACATGAATCGGGGAGGCAGTGTGCCATGTTTAACGCCAAGATAAAATCAGATATCATAAAAGGAATCATTGAGGTTACTTCACCACTCGTAAACGAAGCAAAGTTCAATATCACATCAAAAGGCATCTCGATACGTGCTGTAGACCCTGCCCATGTCGCAATGGTCGACTTAGAGTTGAAAAGCACTGCGTTTGAGGAATATAAAGCAGATGATATGGAACTTGGTATCGATCTTGATAAACTCAATGGTATCATGAAGCTAGCCAATACCGGTGATTCGATTTCTATGGAATATGATGAAGAATCAAACCGTCTTATTGTGAAAATCGGCAATCTCGTACGGCGGATGGGACTGATTGATACTGCAGGTATGCCTGATTCTAAGGTCCCTCATTTGGATTTACCAGCAAAAGCGGTTGTGAAGGCATCAGAGCTTAGTAAAGGTGTTCGCGCCTCGGAGGCTGTTTCTGATCATCTTGCGTTAAGCGTCGATAAGGACTCCTTTGAACTCTTTGCAGAGGGCGATACCGATACCGTGAACCTGAAACTCCCAAAAAGCTTACTACTGGAGCTGCATGCACCAGGGAAATTTAAAAGTCTTTTCTCCATCGATTATTTCAGTAATATGATTAAACCTGTGAAAAGCGAGGACCCAATCTCTATAAACATTGGGAATGACAATCCTATCCGAGTGGATTTTGATTTTGCAGAGAAAAACGGGCATGTGACATATCTGTTGGCACCTCGTATTGAATCAGAGTAACTCTCGTGTGCTCTTCTAAAACTGCTGAGGTGCATTATCCCGTGAAACGTACCAGACGACACCGGTACATCCTTTTTCAAGTTCACTCTGAACAAGAATATTCAGGGATAACACAGAAAGAGCTGATATACGAATTGCAGAAGGCTACCTACGCACGACTTTCAAAAAGGACAATTGATTTAGGACTTTGGGTCGTTCAATTCGATGGAACAATCGGGATTATAAAATCCCTGCATTGCGAAACAGAGCATGTGAAACAGCTTCTGTTATCTTTGAACAACATTGGTGGAAGACACGTGATGATTACTACACTTGCGACCTCAGGGACAATTTGTGGGCTTTCAAAGAAGAAAGAACAACACATGGGTCGATGCTGATTTCTTCATGGTGTTGTAATTCTATGGATTTTTATCTAGATATTTCCACGTTAACAACGGATTTTTCACAGCACCGATTTCATCGATACGCCCTACCACGGTGTTATGAGGAGCGCTTTTCACCAATCCAGGATCTTCCTGTGCAATCTGCACTAAGACATCGATATACCGATCCATGGTTTTTTTCGACTCAGATTCAGTCGGCTCAATCATTAATGCTTCTTTGACGATGAGCGGGAAATAGACCGTCGGTGGGTGAAGTCCGTAGTCTAACAGGCGTTTTGCGACGTCTAATGCACGAATTCCTTTTTTTGAAAGTAACTGCTCAGCGCTGATGACAAACTCATGTTTACGAAGCTCTTTATAAGGCAGAGTATACTGAGTGGAATCAACAAGTTTTTTCTTCATATAATTGGCATTTAATACAGCGATTTCTGAAGCTTCTTTCAGACCGTCTGCTCCCATAAGAAGGATATAGACATATGCTTTTAGGAGCACCGAGATGTTCCCATACATTGCTTTTATTTTTCCTATGGACTGAGCCGGCGTATAATCGAAACAATAGCCATTATTTTTTTTCATGATGCGAGGAATCGGCAGGAATCGTTCTAGTTTTTGTTTCACACCAACAGGGCCCGACCCGGGTCCGCCTCCGCCATGCGGTGTGGAAAAGGTTTTATGCAGATTAAGATGGACAATGTCAAATCCCATATCTCCTGGACGTGCTTTTCCCATGATTGCATTCATATTAGCTCCGTCGTAATATAGGAGCGCTCCTGCGTTATGAACGAGTCGTGCGATTTCAGTAATCTCAGATTCGAAGATGCCAAGGGTATTTGGGTTGGTAAGCATGAAACACGCGGTTTTTTTACTCAGAACTTTTGTAAGCATCTTCAAATCAACAGTTCCGTCTTCTGTGGACGGGATTTCGATGACTTTATAGCCTGCCATGGCAGCGCTTGCTGGGTTTGTCCCATGTGATGTATCTGGCAATATGATTTCGTCTCTGCTGAAATCCTTGTTTGCCTCATGGTATGCTCGGGTGAGGAGAAGACCGGTGAACTCCCCTTGGGCTCCTGCTGCTGGTTGAAGGGTAAAGGCATCCATCCCGGTGATTTCACAAAGCATGTGTTCGAGCTCATACATCATCTGAAGCGTCCCTTGAACCGTCGATTCATCTTGATAGGGGTGGAGGAGAGCGAATTGCTCCCAACGATTGATCTCCTCACATATCTTCGGGTTATACTTCATTGTACACGAGCCTAATGGATATATCCCGGATTCGATCCCATAATTCATTTGACTGAGATGGAAGAAATGCCGCAGTACTACTGTTTCATCCAGATGAGGGATATTCAGGGTTTTTTTCCTTTGCAAGGAGTCTGGGAGCACTTTCTTTAGGATGACTTGTTCGTTTATGGTTTCTTCTAGTTCTTTAAGCAAAGGTTCTTCCCATACCGCACTATGATACATCAGCTAACCTCCCTAAGTAATGTGAGTAACTGTTCGATATGTTTATCGCTATGCATCTCTGAAACGCCGAATAACATACACTGGGCTAACTCAGGGTAGAACCGTTCGAGAACTACACCACCATGCATCCCCTGTTGTAGAAGATGATTGTGGATTTTGATAGCATCAGGGCATCGGATGACAAATTCATTGAAATGAATACCAGAGAACATTTGTGAGAAACCTGGGATTTCATTGATTTTTTTGCGTAATTTTTGTCCTTGTTCAAAATTTTTCCTACTCAGCTCATATAATCCTTTGCCGCCAAGCCACGATAAGTAGGTTACTGCGGCAAGCATGCATAATCCTTCATTTGTGCAGATATTGCTTGTTGCTTTTTCCCTTCGGATATGTTGTTCTCTGGTTTGCATGGTCATGCAGAAGGCACGTTTCCCGTCCTGGTCTTTTGACAGACCAATGATACGACCAGGGATTTGGCGTACATACTCATTTTTACATGCGAAAATCCCGAGTGTTGAGCCACCGAAATCAAGAGGGTTTCCAAGGCTCTTTCCTTCTCCTATCACGATATCTGCCCCATAATCACCAGGACTTTTACATATCCCAAGAGCGAGTGGGTCGACACCAACGACAAACAACGATCGATTCTTTTTTAGCAGAGTGTTGATTTCATCAACGTTTTCTTCAAAGACCCCAAAAAAGTTTGGATTTTCAAGATAGACACCTGCGGTATCCGTATCAAGTGTTTTTTTCAGATGCCTTACGTCCACCCGTCCTGTTGTTTTTTCATAGGGTATTTCTTTTATTGTTATTCCTGCACCTTTTGTATAATTACTAAGGATGCTTTTTTTCTCCCAGGAGATGTTTGTTGGAATGATAAATGTTTTTTTCTTATTGATTCGAGTGCACATCAATGCTGCTTCTCCAAGTGCTGTTGCACCATCGTAGAGGGATGCGTTTGAGATTTCCATGCCTGTGAGTTCTGCAATCATGCTTTGGTACTCAAAAATTGCTTGGAGAAATCCTTGGGATGTTTCTGGTTGATAGGGGGTATATGCTGTATAGAATTCAGACCGGGAAATAATTGATTTGACAACCGCGGGAATATAATGCGGTTGGATTCCTCCTCCGATAAATGAGGGCATGTCACAAAATGATTTATTCTGTTTGGCCAGGTGTCGCATATGGTCTTCAATTTCTTGTTGAGATCGTCCTTGAGGGAGATGGAGCGTTTTTATTTTTATTTTTTGTGGGATGTCGCAAAACAACTCATCGATATCATGCAACTTAAGGTCATAAAGCATGCTCTTTTTTATTGGAGAATTTGGGATAAATTGCATAGCTACCCTGTCAAGGGTAACGGTCTGCGATTAAAGAAGCTTATCATCCCTTTTATAGGGATGGAAAAAGAGCCATGGCATTGAGATTGTTGATAGATATCTCCCAGATTTGAATGCATAATGAATTCCAGATGTTGTCTTCGAACTTCGCTTTAATTGTTCCAATAATCTGATAGTCATGCACCGGTCCATCGATATCCTCTTTATTCTGGTTCATCGTATAATACCTTCTGAGTCCGTTTTCAGAGGAGGTGGCCTGTATAACTGTTCGTTGGACAGTTTCTGTTTTCGTTTGATAGAGAATCGTGTCGCCTTCGTTAATGGTATATCCTTGATGGGTAGGTTTTTCAAGCAGGATATATCCTGGTGTTGTATCAAAGATGTCTATTCTGTTGTTTTTTATATACACATATGAATTTGGATATTTAAAAGAGTCAATGAAGGTATCAATTCCAAAGAGGGAAGTTACTGTAAGAAACGGGAGATTTACAATCAGGAAAAACACACAGAACTTCATCACGGTGTGTATTCCTTTTTTTTCCATCTCATCACCTCATTCCTATTTATCTGATACGTGCTAACGTCTGTCAATATCTCTATATAAAGGCTATCTGGAAAAATGTCAAAATGATAAACTACAGCTATTTACCCGTCTCGCAAACAAAAAAACATTAAGAAGGGAAACATATTACACAACCATAATGCAAGAGATATGGACTGAGAAATACCGGCCAAAGACACTTTCTGATCTTGTTGGTCAAGATAACATTATCGAACGGCTGAAAGCATACGCCTCGACAAAAAACGTTCCACATCTGATATTCGCTGGTCCACCTGGGACGGGGAAAACAACCGCAGCATTAGCCCTGGCTCATGAAGTATTTGGAGAACACCATTGGTCACAAAACTTCCATGAACTGAATGCGAGTGACGAGCGAGGTATCGGTATAATCAGAGGAAAAATCAAAGATTTCGCCCGTACCGCTCCGATAGGAGCTGCTTTTAAAATTATCTTTCTTGACGAGGCTGATTCACTTACTCAAGAGGCCCAAGCTGCGCTTAGAAGAACCATTGAGAAATATACCCATATCTGTCGTTTTATTCTATCTGTCAATTACTCCTCAAAGGTCATTGAACCGATTCAATCCCGATGTGCCGTCTTCCGATTCAAACCATTGACCGGGGATGATGTGAAGAAATACATAAGAAAAATCGCAACAAAAGAACATCTCGAGATCACCCCTGATGGTCTCGAAGCCATTATTTTTATCGCACGGGGAGATATGCGCAGAGCCATAAACGTACTGCAGGTCGGTGCATCTATTGATAAAAAAATCACTGCCGACCTTCTTTATGAGACATCAGCAACCGCCCGACCCGATGACATCAAAATGCTTATAAACACAGCACTGGGGGGGAATTTCATGGCTGCTCGAAATCAACTCTATACGCTCCTTATAACCCATGGGTTAAGTGGTGAAGAAATCATAAAACAGATCCATCGTTGCATCTTTGATCTCACCATCCCTGACGATCATAAAGTCCAACTCATGGAAAAAACTGGAGAAATTGAATTTCGACTTGTTGAAGGGAGTAACGAGCATATACAGCTTGAATCTTTGTTAGCACAGTTTGTTCTCTTTGGAAAACAATTAAAGTAATTTTTTCTTCCGTAGGAATTTCTGCAGGAGTGCTTCAAGCTGCAGAGCGGTTTTATCCCCAACGCTGTACCAAATCCGTACAACAGGTTTTTTTGTTTTTAAAATCCTTGTTAAATCAATCGGTGTTCCGCTGATCACAACATCGCAGTCTGTGTTATTGATTGTTTGTTCTAGCTCACGGATTTGTTTTTTTCCATATCCCATCGCCGGGAGGATATTGGTAAGATGTGAATATTTAGTAAATATATCGATAATAGAACCAACCGCGGATGGCCGGGGGTCGACAATTGCCTTTGCCCCATATTCTTTTGCGGCAACCATACCCGCACCATAGGGCATCCCCCCATGGGTTACTGTTGGACCATCCTCGATAACCAGAACGCGTTTCCCTGTAATCATCTTTTTATCCTCTGCTTGAATCACTGAGAATCCCTCAATAATCTCTGCTGTTGGATTGATGCCCTTAACGTTCCGACGGACGGTCTCGATATCCTGCTTATGTGCAGTGTTGACCTTGTTGATGATGATGACCTGCGCACTTCGCACATTCATTTCGCCAGGATAATACGATAATTCATCACCCGCGCGATGGGGATCAGCAATAGTAATCAGGAGGTCTGGTTTGATAAATGAGAAATCGTTATTCCCTCCGTCCCAAATGATGATGTCTGCCTCTTTTTCTGCGGTTCTCAGAATCATCTGATAATCAACACCCGCGTAGATGACCCCGTTCATATCGATATACGGTTCGTATTCCTCCCGTTCCTCGATAGTACAGTTGTATTTGTCAAGATCGGCATAACTTGCGAAACGTTGACAAACCTGTGACGTCAGATCCTTATCATAAGGCATGGGATGGCGGATTGAGGCAACCTTTAATCCTTTTTTTTGTAAAAGCTCAAAGATTTTCCTTGATACCTGTGATTTCCCACAACCGGTTCGTACTGCACATACCGCGATGACCGGTTTTTTTGAAACAAGCATCGTGCTCTTTGGACCTAACAATACAAAATCAGCACCAGCGGCATTCACAATCGCTGATTTTCCCATGACCTCTGAATATGGGATATCACTATAGGAAAAAACAACACAATCGACATCATACCTTTTAATTAACTCTGTGATTTTCTCCTCTTGAAAGATTGGAATTCCCTTTGGATAGTGTTTTCCTGCAAGTGCTGCTGGATATTTCCTTCCAGCGATATCAGGGATCTGTGCTGCGGTAAAAGCAACAACCTTATACGCTGGATTAGTACGGAAATAGACATTAAAATTATGAAAATCTCTTCCAGCTGCACCCATAATAATAACATTCTTTTTTTTTACCACAGAAATCCCGTCTAGCCAGGAATCTGATGATGGTTTATATAGATTTTTCTAGAACAATTGAAATAAAAACAAATTTTCTTCCATTAACTACAAATACTGTTATATCTATCTATGGTTGAGCGTGAGGGATATGAATCGAGAGGCATTGCCATTAATTATTGGTATTCTTATTCCAATTATAATCGTAGCACTCATTGTGTTGTATATTTCCGGATATGATGTGACGGTGTATCTGAGAAAAATTGATCTTATTTACTATGTCATTGTTCTCCCGTTCGGGTTAGGAATTTTAGCGGCTATCCTCTGGTTTAGGAAACCAAGAGATTAAATCAGATAGTTACTTTTGTAGAGAATTATAAAGAAAGTTATAAATACGAACAAACTATATCAAAAATTGTTGGATGAGATGCACGAAAAAGAGAGTTGTACGCATTTCTTTCTGTATAACTGATTCAAATTCATAAATGTGGGAAGATGGGATGCATGGAAACGGTAAGAAAGCTATGATGGAGGGACAAGGTGGAGACGCAAGAGAATCGTAAAAAATTATCCCTTCATCCTTCATATAAAAAACATGATACGGAAATCGATATAAAAGTTGATACTATTTTAAATGCTCATTCAGAGGTATTTGTAAGAAAAGATAACAGAAGAAAAAGGGCTTCTGATACGCAGCTATCTGATGAAAAAAAACGCCCCGCTCTTTTTTATGTCCATAACAATAAAAAGACCGCACCAATGAAAAAAACAAAAAATACAAAACAACAGAAAGAAACATTTCATCTTTTTTTCACCAGAAAAGACCCTGAAGAAAAAGATAATACGCCATCAAAAAATAAAAAAAATACTAGATCTGCGGGAAAAAAAGAACTAGAAAAGAAATCAACCGTTGTGAAAACAAAAAAACATCTGGGGTTTAAAAAAAAGCAAACTGATGTAACAAAAAAAACCCAGCCGATGCAAACAAAAAAAACGGATAAAGCTGTGACCGACCTCCCTGTTTTCGAAGAAGCTGTCGCACAGGTAAAGCAGGAAGAAGCTGTATGGCTTGATAATCAGATAAAAGCAAATACAACAACGAATGCTCCAGATTCAGTCACAAAAATACAAGATACGGTTGACGGTGAACATCTCATCCCCGCGGATAGAACATCCAATTATTCAGAAAATGTCAATCAATCACTACCACAAAAAATTGAATCGACCTCTTTTTCAAAAAAATCTGATAGTACAACAGCTGACCCGGTCTTTTCAGAAATAGAACAAACGGACGTGCCCGGAGAACAGATATTAGAAGCACCAAAACAGCTTCAAAAAGAAAAAGAAGTGAAGATTGATGAGATTACTTCTGATGGACATATCCAGTTCCTCAAAGAAGCAAACCAACTGAAAATGTCTACTTTAGAACGGATGGGTTACTTGGAGAAAGATATCGAAGAAATCGATTTTTATCCGATCCGTGAACCATTTGCGTATGTCGAGATAATCCGGGAAAAAGAATCACTTGACAAGCGGTATGTCCTTCTTGAAATGCAACTCACAAAAGATGAGGAATACCTTCTCAAATTTGTAAAAGAAACATTGGATGGTTTTAGCTTTCAAACAACCGATCTTGAAGCAAAAGGTGAAGATAAATACCTCAGCGAAAAAGTTGATTTAATCCTTGACGAATATATGCTTAATATTGATTCTCTTACAAAGAAAAAATTGCTTTATTACCTTGAGAAAGAATCAATTGGTCTGGGAAAACTTGAAATCATCATGAAAGACCCCAACATCGAGGATATCTCTTGCGATGGTTCAGGAGTGAATATTTTCTTATATCATCGCCGGTATGGTTCTTTGAAGAGTAATGTCCAATTTAACGATGAGGAGGAGTTGACGGCTTTTGTTGTGCGGTTAGCACAGAAATGTGGGAAGCATATCTCTATCTCAGAACCGATGCTTGATGCGACCATGCCTGACGGATCCCGTATCCAAATGACGTTAAGTACCGAGGTAACGACGAAAGGGTCAACCTTTACGATTAGAAAATTCAGTGAAGATCCGTTCTCCCCACCGGATCTCATCGAATTTCATACCATGTCATCAGAGATGGTAGCGTATATGTGGCTTGCCGTCGAAAACGGTATCAATGCTCTGATCGCTGGTGGAACTGCAGCGGGAAAAACATCGACGCTTAATGCCTTGTGTTTATTTATCCCACGGGAATCAAAGATTGTCTCTATCGAGGAGACACGGGAGATTAATCTGCCGCATCCGAACTGGATTCCTGGGGTAGTTCGTTCTGGATTCGGAGAAGTGGTTGGTAATAAGGTTATTGGTGAGATTGACTTATATGATTTGATGAAGGCAGCATTACGACAACGACCAGAGTATATCCTTGTCGGAGAAATTCGTGGGAAAGAAGCCTACGTGTTGTTCCAGGCGATGGCCACCGGGCATACCACGTATTCAACGGTTCATGCGGATTCCGCACAGTCCCTTATCCATCGCTTAGAGGGTAAACCAATTGAAATCCCCCGTATCATGTTACAGACCCTAGATATCGTTATCATACAGGTTATTTCTCGAGTGAAAAATAAAAGAGCACGTCGCTGTAAACAAATCATCGAGATTATTGACATCGATCCCACGACAAAAGAGATTTTGACCAATGAGGTGTTTCGTTGGGATCCGATTGAAGATAAATTCATTTATTCAGGGAAAAGCTACGTGCTTGAACGTGTGAGAGCGGAGAAAGATATCAGTCGAGAAGGTATGATAAGTGAGATAAAAAACCGAACCGCGTTGTTGGACTGGATGAATAAGAATAATATCCGTGAGTTCAAGAAAGTCGCAACAATTGTAGCCCAGTTCATAGATAATCCTGCTGAAATCATGAAAAAGATAAGGAATCAATAATGATAACAAAAGTCGCCGTCTGCCCTGAATGTCATTCAAAAATCACTTGTGAGGGAGAACCTGGCCAGAAGATAACCGTTAAATGTTCACAGTGTGGAAAGAAAGGTATTATCGTTTTTTCTTCTAAAGAAATACAGATCGATGAAAAGACTCTTGTTGAGCTTGAATGTTATCCTATTCTTGAACCATTCGTGTATGTCAAGATTCTTAAGGATACAACCTCGCTTGACAAGTTCTACAAGACAATCGAGCCACAGTTACATGAGAAAGAACAGGAGTCATTGAATTTTATACAAGAGACGCTCATCAATTCGATTGATATCCGTTTAGACGAACTTGATGATAGTAAAGTCGAGATGTTTCTGTTAGGGAGAATTTCGAATATCATCAATGAGTATAAGTTAATCGTAGATGACATACTAAAAAATAAAATTCTGTATTATATAAAAAGGGATTTTGTCTGGTATGGAAAAATCGATCCTCTGATGCGCGACCCGAATATCGAGGATATTTCCTGTGATGGATTCTGTCTACCAATTTTCTTGTATCATCGCAAGTATGGTTCGTTGAAAAGTAACATTCAGTTCCCTAATGAAACGATGCTGTCGGAGTTTGTCGTCCGTTTAGCACAGAAATGTGGGAAGCATATCTCTATTGCGGAACCGATGCTTGATGCGACCATGCCTGACGGATCCCGTATCCAGATGACCTTAAGTAAAGAGGTGACTGCGAAAGGCTCGACGTTCACCATCAGACGATTCAAAGCAGACCCGATTACAGCAACCGATCTTATCGCGTTTAAGAGCATGTCCGCTGAGATGGTGGCGTATCTCTGGCTTGCGGTTGAAAATGGGATCAACGCTCTCATCGCTGGAGGGACTGCTTCAGGAAAAACATCGACGCTCAATGCAATTTGCCTATTTATCCCACGGGAATCAAAGATTGTCTCTATCGAGGAGACACGGGAGATTAATCTGCCGCATCCGAACTGGATCCCCGGGGTGGTTCGCTCCGGGTTTGGTGAAATCATTAATGACAAACTTGCTGGTGAAATCGATTTGTATGATCTGATGAAAGCAGCATTACGACAACGACCAGAGTATATCCTGGTTGGGGAGATCCGAGGAAAGGAAGCCTACGTGCTGTTCCAGGCGATGGCCACCGGCCATACCACGTATTCGACCTTTCATGCGGATTCTGCACAGTCCCTTATCCATCGGTTAGAAGGAAAACCAATTGAGATTCCACGGGTGATGCTCCAGTCATTAGATATCGTGACGATCCAGATACAAGCCGAGTTGGGCGATAAAAGGGTACGTCGATGTAAGCAGATTGTCGAAATCGTAGATATCGATCCAATCACAAAGGAAATTCTCACCAATGAAGTGTTCCGATGGGATTCTGTGAATGACATTTTCTTATTCTCTGGGAAAAGCTATATATTGGAGCGAATTCGTACTCAACATGGGATGTCTAAAGAAGAAATGTTCGATGAACTCAAACGTCGGGTGGAAATCCTTGAGTGGATGCGGGAAAATAATATTCGAGCGTTCAAAGACGTCGCACGAATTGTTTCATCCTACATTGATACCCCTAATGATGTCATGGAAAAGGTACGTAAAAACCGTTCCACACAAAAACAGCCTGAACTGACTGAAAAAAAAGTGATGGTTGAACACCACCCGGAGTCTCAACCATCAACCTAAATGAATAAGAAAATTGAAAAGAAAATACATAAAAGAATAAAATCGGAGGGATGCCGATGACACTAACAAAATATCAACGGATAAGTTATAAATGGTTCGGACGATTAGGAGAAAGAAGAGCAAATACTCATTTACAAGAGGCCTTGCAATCAGCACATATGGAGATCCGCCCAGGTGCGTATCTTTCCTATGTCCTGCTTAGTACGATTCTTGGTTTGCTAAGTTCCTTGATTGTCATCGTGGTATTTACTTTTGTCTTGCTCCCAATCACGGGTGTGGTATTAGACCCCGGTCTTGTCGTTTTTTTTATGTTTACTCCTGTGTTCATCGGAGTGATTATCTATGCGGTTCTGCTCTCCAGACCAAAAAGTAAAGCAAAAGCCCGTAAAAAAAACATTGATATGAACCTTGCCTATGCAATCAACTTCATTTCTGCTATGGCCTCTGCTGGTGTCACCCCGACAGAGATTTTCAAGAGCCTCTCAAAACAAGAGATCTACGGAGAAGTAAAGGAAGAATCTGCATGGATTTACCGGGATGTTGGCTTACTTGGGTTTGATATTCTTAGTGCCATAAAGAAGAATATCGCTCGAACCCCTTCCCAACGTTTCAAAGAATTCCTTCAAGGAATGGTAGTGACCGTCACTTCAGGTGGCTCGTTAAAGACGTATTTTATGCACAAGGCCGACCAGTACTTATGGGAGAATAGGAACCAACAGAAACAGTTACTTGAAACACTTGGTATTATGGCGGAAAGCTATGTTACTGCTGCTGTTGCGGGTGTATTGCTTCTCCTGATTGTTATCCCGTTGATGATGATTATTACAGGGGATTGGAATGCAATGTTTCTGTATGTATTAATCTTACTCATCGTCCCACTCATTCACATTGGTTTCTCGGTAGTGATTCGAGGAATGAATCAGGGGGCATAAACATGAAAAAAAAGAAAGAACTCCATCAGCAAAATTACCTGAAAAACCTTCTTCTTACAAAAAATATGACCCGATTTATTGTCACGGTCGTCTCTGGTGTGCTGGTGATTGTGTTCGTTATCCTTGGGGTACTTTGCTTACTTGGGGTGCTTACCGGTTTTGGTGGCTTTGTGGATTATTTCGTGTTTGCCCTTTTATCTGGAACAGGCGTGTATGGGATGTACGAATCCATCAATGTCCGGCGAATATCAAAGATTGATGCGATTTTCCCTGATTTTGTTCGCGATCTTGCTGAGTCACGTCGAGCGGGTATGACATTTACGAAAGCAATTCTGTTCGCATCCAAGGGAGAATATGGAATTCTTACCCCGGAGGTTAAGAAAATTACCCAGCAAGTCTCCTGGGGTGGGAGTGTTACTGACGCTCTTCAGTCTTTTGCGCAACGTGTGAATACCAAATCGATCCGGAGGACCATCACCCTAATTATTGAAGCGAGTAATAGCGGTGGGAATGTCGCTGATGTCCTTGATGTCGCAGCCAAGGATGCACGTGAGATAAAGATGCTTGAGGCTGAACGCAGGACCAATATGGCCTCCTATGTGGTCGTCATTTACGTCGGTATGTTCGTGTTTCTTGCTATCGTTCTCATCCTCTGTACGAGCTTTATCCCTGCGATGGTCGGAGGTGAGGGCTCCCAGGGCATGCAGGGAGTCATGGGTGGGGGCAGCATGGTATCTCAAGGGGAAATTTCAAATGTTTTTTTTCTCGCATGCTTAGTGCAAGCGTTTGGGTCCGCGTTGGTTGCAGGGGTTTTTGAGGATGGGCGATTCACTTCGTCAGTCAAGCATATCTTCATCATGGTCTTTACCACATGGTTAATGTTTAAACTTCTTCTTGGGGTTTGAATGAAAAAAAGCATGAGAATCCACCATGTTCCACTCAAGGAAAACGCTGTATCTGAAATCGTTGGAACACTCATCCTTGTGACAATAGCGGTCAGTGTGTTTTCTGCAGTATCCTACATTATCCTTAACCCGTGGTTTAACTATACCGATGAATCACCCCCCAGTATTATGTTAGTAGCCTCTGTCAAAGATGATGGTATTGTCCTAGAGCATCGTGGCGGAGTTTCCCTTGATCAGCAAACACAAATCACGCTTATTATCGCAAATGTTACAGACATTTTTATGCTTGATGAATTCAATTACTGGAACGATGCGAACTTAGATGGCCTCTGGAGCATCAATGAGCGAGTTGTATACCCTAGCAGTGGTCTGGCAGGGAAACAAATCTCTTGTCAAGTTGTCAGTCTCCAGAAGAACATGATTCTATTTGATAAAATCATCCAAGACGGAACAAGCGTTTTTTCTCCCTGTTTAACTGCGTTGGTACCTGATGATGTGACCGAGACTTCTGCCACCCTGAAAATGCACTATAATTTTTTTAATCTAAGTTGTTTTTCATCAGGATCTCTTAATTTTACCTATGGTCCTTTTGGGGGCCCGTATTGCAGTTCACCCGTGGCTCGACCTCTTTCTATCGACGGGTGGTATGGTCTGCAGTTAAATGGACTACTCAGCGGGACGCAATATCTATATTGGGCTTGGATGAATTGCAGTGATGGAACGATCGTCGATGGCCCAGTTTCCTTTTATACCTATCAGACGACGAGAGGCTTGTGGCATTTCGATGAACCTATCGCATCAACAGTAGCATACGATGCAATGAACCCAACGTCTAATGGAACAGTCTATACCGCAGAGTTCATACCAGATGGGAAGGTGAACGGATCTTTGAATTTCACCGGTGCATCAGACTATGTTGATGTTCCACATCATCATAAATTTAATCTGACGAATGAAATAACCATTGAAACCTGGCTGAATGTATCAAAAATCGGGGCACAATTTCCTGGGAACGTCTCAGAACTATCATCAAAAAATATTTCTGATTTTTTAGGAAAAACTTGTTTAGAACCAGATTTACTCCGCATAGATGGGGTCATCTACGCAATCGCTTATCGGGATAATGTTTCAACAATGCTGACGACCTTTCAAATGAATGATGATGGTGTTTTCCTAGGTGTCATTGATACGAAATCCATTATAGTCCCACATTTTTTTGAGCCTGAGATCATCCATATTGCTGATGATGTCTATGCCATCGCGTATGGAGCAGCTGATGATCAAACGGAGGCGAAGAACCATATTGTTACCCTTTCAATCTATGACAATGGCACAATCGGTAACGTTATTGATACATTTGATACTGTTGAATATTACGGACGGGAACCCAACATCATTAACGTCGGAACCAACATCTATGCAATATCTATTGGTGGAGCATCCTATGAGGTGTTTCCAACGGGTTATGTAATCACAATATCGATTAGTAATCAAGGCGATATTGGTTCAGCCATTATTGATAAGGTGAAATTCCCTCAAGCAAGCTGTTCGGAGACATCAATCATCCATATTACCGGTGATATCTACGCTATCGCATATAATGGATATGGGGCGACTGCGGGTAACGGCTATATTGTAACGGTTCATATTCTCAGTAATGGATCAATCCTAGAACCACTTGAGGAGACCTATCAGTATTCACTGCCTTCTGCGGGATTAGAACCAACAATGATTCATATTAAAAATAACGTTTATGCAATCGCGTTTGGCGCGGATTCTAATGACCAATTGCGAACAGGGTTCATTAAAACACTCAGCATTGATTTACTAGGGCATGTTATTAATGGCTCTATCGATTTATTACCGTTTTATACCTATCTTTCGCCCATTGATTATAATTTTGAAACTGATATCTTGCATATCTATGGGACACTCTATGCGGTGTCGTTCTCAGGTGGGAATAACACTAATTGGGAACGAGGTTTTTTAACAACGGTTTCAATAGAAGACTCAGGAAATATCTCTGATTCTGCGTTGTTTATCTATGAATTTAAAGGTCGTTTCACTCGTGGTTCCACTGCTTTAAATCTAATGACTCATGTCGATCGATTGATTATCTTGTTCGGATCGATAAATTCAAGTGATACTGGGTTTCTTACAATGGAAAAAATTGATTTGATTGGTGAACAGAAGTTGATTATCCATAAGGGAGATGCCTATGCGTTAATGGTGAACTATAATCTGCTTACTGCTTGGATGGTCATTGGGGATGTCACCTATACGGTTTCAGGGACGATTTCGTTTGATACTTGGACAAAAATTGATTTAACGTATGGTCTGGGATTTCTTAATTTATATATCAATGATGTTATACAAACAGGGTCAAGTGAGCCTTGTTCTGGTTCGATAAGGACGAACTTAAACAACCTTATTTTCGGAGCGGGGTTGTATGGTTCACTTGATGAACTTAAAATTGTGCGAGGGGTCTATGTTCCTCCATAGAATTCAGATAAAAATAAAAGATACTAAAAAAAATATAACAAATGTGATATGATTATGAGAAGAATACAAAGAAATCATTATTCCCCTGACCACTTTAATAAACATCATCAACGAAAACACAAAGCAGCATCTGAAGTAATCGGAACTCTTTTACTTGTTGCAATCGGTGTATCACTTTTTGCGTTATTATCAATTGTAACATTAACGATGCCCTCTGTTTTCTTTTCAGACCCCGCGCCGTCAGTAAATATCATTGGTCGGATACAAGGAAACTCTGTTGTCTTTGAACATTATGGTGGCCAAGCAATATCTCTTGACACAGAAATCAAGGTCATGTTTGCTGAAACAGTGGTTATCGTCACCGTCGGTGATGTCTTAGATGCCGCCTCAAAGGCAGATGGTCAATGGGATATTGGTGAAAGGCTTGTGATTCCAAACAACGATCCGAATCTGCCGATTATGCAAGTTTCTGTGATTATTACTGATAAAGCAAGCAATGCTGCTATCATGCGTGGTGTGCTTCAAGAAGGGTCTCAGGCAGTAAGTCCAATAGCAGTCACCCTGAATGCAGACTCTCTTACGACAAACACTGCGATTATCCATATGTATTTTGATTTTCGTTATTACCTTGGAATAAAAAATGTTAGTTTCACATATATTCAGGCTGCATCATATCTAGCAAATAGTAGTGCTCCATGGAATTCGACAGGCTGGTCCCGAGTGTATACTCAAAACGGTACCTATCAATACAATATCACTGGGTTAAATGAAAACACAGAGTATTTTTTCCAAGCCTGGGTTCAATATAATTCTTCTACAAACGCAAGTCAGAAACTGACCTCTTATGGAACAATTAACACATTCCGAACGCAGAGTTATTCAAGTGGGCTATGGCATTTCGATGAAAGCTCAGGGTTGATTGCGATTGATTCTTCATATAGCGGGAATAACGGAACATTATTTCCCTCTGATGCGACCCAGGCGCCCACGCGACTGAATCAATCTGAGGATGTTGTGGCGAATCGCTCCTTACAGTTTGATGGGTATAATGACTATGTTACTGTCAATCATGCATCAAGCCTAAATCCTACCGCTGAAATCGCAATAGAAGGCTGGGTAAAACCACAGTTTAAGGAGGAGTACAAAGGAACCAGCATCCAACGTATTAATAGCACGGTGTATGGAACCCAAGCATATGGATGTCTTGAGCCGGATATCATTGCTATCTCAAATAATAGATATGCTATCGTCTCAAGAAATTCAGCGTATGATGGCTTTCTTATTACAACACAGGTATCAGATGAAGGAAATATTACAAAAAATGCAACAACAAGCGTATGCGATATTTTTGAATTCGAGTCCACACGATGTGAAACCCCAAGAATTGTCAAAGTTGATTCCACTACAGATATCTATGCGATAGTGTACAGAGGACAAAACGGGTTTTTATACTTGGCAACAGTTCAGATATCATCTGCAGGAAAAATAACGAAAACTGTAATATCGAAAGTCACTATTGATACAATCAACTGCTATAATCCGGATATTAATTTCACTGAAGGAGATTACTACGTTGTTGTGTATTCTTCATATGAAAATTATTTAGCTGCAAACCGATATATTGGCCGGATACAAACCGTCAAAATCACTTCTGCAGGAGCGATAACCGCACAGGTGCGGTACTATAATTTTGGTAGCGTTGGAACTGCTGAAGGTATAATGCTATACCCTGACATAATTCATGTGGAGAAAGATTACTATTCCGTTGTTTTTAGAGACTCTGATACCGATGGTTCATTGCGAGCGATTCAGATAAAAAACGGTAATATTATCTCAACTGATAATGTGGTGTATAAATTTGACAATAATAATATTTCTGATCTTCCCCTTAGAATTATTCATGTCTTTGACAAAGTCTATGCAGTATTTTATGGTGATAAAGAAGGAACAATAATCCGCGGTGGGGCAGTAATTACTATGACTCTGTCAGATACGGGGACATTTGAAGACACTATTGATTATTCAACGTTACTACCACCTGCTGACTGGAATCAGTTTACTAACCCACAGATGATACATATCGCTGGTGATATATATGCTGTAACCTATCGAATCAGTACGCGAGCCGAAGTAAAAACATTTGAAATATCAACTTTGGGATTCATCATCAATCATACCAGCGATTCGAATTGGAAATATGCGTATCAACCAGCTTCTTCCTATACAATCTCAAATCCAACAATAATCCAATTAAGCTCGGTCAACGACACCTACGCGATCGTGTATCCCAAAACCATTAGTTCTGACACAAACAACGGCGTCTTACTTACCATTCGAATTCCCGATAATGGTTCCATAGAGAAACGAATACTAGATTCCGTTCTCTTAGGTCCAGTGAACTTCTATACACCAGACATCGTTCATATCTCCGATACTGTTTATGCAGTGATGTCTAGAGCTGTGTACTATGGACGTATGTCCCTTCATACGATGAAAATATCAAATCTTGGAAAAATAGAAAGTACATTTATTGACACCTTGGATATCCCGATGCCAGAGACCACCCCAGGTTATTCCATAAAAATCACGCATGCAATAAACGATATTTATCTCATCGTATTTAACAATTATGCGAATCCTGCGGTCACCTTAAAAACAGTGAAGATAGCTGATGATGGAACAATAGAAGATGCGATTCTCTGCACATACAATATCACGAGGCCAGGGTATTCAAGTTTCTGTTCACCAAATGTGATACGAATTAAGGATAATGTTTTTGCTGTTTCGTATCATTCAACCAATTATGCTAGCGGCAGTGATTTTATCAGCACCGTACAAGTATCATTAGCTGGTAATATCACACTGATTGAAACCTATTCGACCAATGCGTATTTTTCTTCTGTCTATGGATACGATGAATATACAGATATCATCCCAATTGATGGAAGTAGTCATCTATATGCTCTTCTATATGGCTATGATTATTTCATTCCGGGACAACACCGGGGATCAGGCGTCATCATTACTGTAGAGATCAACGACACTGGTGATATCAATCAGAATCCCATCGCCACCAATACCTTTGAGACCTACGGCTGCAGCAGACCTGATATCATTCATATAAAGAACAATATCTATGCGCTAGCATACTCTCAGTCGGTGAGACCAAGCTCCTATAAGATTACTGGGTATCTCCAGACGTTTAATGTTTCCTCAAATGGCACCAGTATTACAAAGGTTGATGACGTCTCTTTTACCACTGCTAGCTCAAGTTACGATGTCGCCCATAGTCAATTTATTAATCATCTCTATGGTGATGTATACGCCCTGGTGTATACCGTCCCGTCTGGTTCGTCAGCCAGGGGATACATTGGCACCTTCTGCATCTCGACCGATGGCTCAATTTATCGAACTGTTGATAACATTATTTTTGATACAACATTGACGGTAAACTCCGGGGTTTGTGTCTTGCCCTCTTTGATAAATATCACGAATAATATCGTTGCACTATGTTATCAGGGGGATTATGATGATGGTTATATTGAAACAGCCAAAATAACTATTAGTGATACGACTGCGATATTAAAAAATATTATCTCAAAAACAGGTTCCTATGCAATCAAAGGTAATCGAACTACATTTACCGCAACACTAACAACAACAAGCGGTGATAAAACCCTTACTCTGCCTGTTCA
>JAFGFQ010000066.1 GCA_016930995.1 Thermoplasmatota archaeon
ATAACCAGTTGCAGACTCTCGTCAGGGATATCCAGATGAAAGCTGAGCGTTTTGTCCTCAGTTTTGATGTGACCGCTGATGGTATCGGTCCACGTATCGGTCTGGAATGCTCCTTTGAAGAGAATCGGTATCATGAGGAGACCCGCTGGGAGCCTCTTTTCGATTATCTGGTGGAACAAGGGATGTGTTTACCTGAGAAACGTGATGCATTGTTACGATATCCAGGTGTTGAACACCCTGATGATTTTTCTGGTGGTGTCATGAAGCCCTTAGTCTCTGTCTCGCAGCATCTTGATGATATTTTTTCTGGGTCGCTGGTCCGGTATATCAGTCATGTCAAGGTCGTGTATATCCCAGGTCGCCCTATAGAAGCTAAAGCGTATCCTGCAGTCCGTTTGTTTGAGTCCTCCGATACCGTTTTCTATGAGTAATGCGAGTGGAGGAGCGTGGTTTTTTTTTCATCTGTGGAAAGGTTAATTGACTCCAATTCCTTTCTCCATTCGTGAGAATGGAGGGCTATCCGATCACATGAGATTTGCGACAATCGGGCATTTTCTTGATAAAAATGAAGTAAATCAGTTCCCGGAATCCTGGATTCATGGTGATTTGATCGTATCTCCAGAACTCAATGTCTACGGAACCAACGGGTACATCACAGGTTTGACTTTGACAGCACGACAGATGATGGATCTTCCGCGGGAGCTGGTGCGAAAGCATATCCTTGATGCTGCGGTCTTTCTTCAAAATGAATTTGGTGTGGACATCATTCAGCTTGGCGCTCTAACCACATCAGTCACTGAAGGAGGAAGGTGGGTCGTAGAACAAAAGGAGTACAAGGGATTTGTCAATCATGGTGACAGCTACACCGCAGCGGTAACCTGCCAGGCGGTGCTAAAAGCATTGCAGTTCTTTGACAGACAATCCTCTGACCAGGTGCTTGCCGTTGTCGGGGCGTACGGTGTCATTGGTGAAGCGGTCTCAAAAATCCTTGTTCCATCTTTCCATCATGCCATTTTGATCGGTCGGAGGAAGGAGAAATTCAAAGAACTTGAGAATTGCCTTACGGGTGGTTTTGAAACAACAGTGGAGATGAAAACAAAAGAAGCAGATGTCGTGGTGACTGCGACTAGCCATCCGGATGCTTTGTTGCAATCTGAGCATCTTGCGAAAGATACAATTGTTGTTGATGTGTCCCAGCCTCCAAATCTTTCCCTGCGGGTGTGTCAACAACGCCCTGATGTCCATCGGATAGATGGAGGTTTGGTAGATTTTCCGGTTCAAATTGTTATTCCTGGGATGCCACCAGGGAAAAACTTTGCTTGTATCGCTGAAGTTATCATGCAGGCAATGGAAAATGAACGAATAAATCATGTCGGATCAATTGATCTACGTCATTTACGAAAAACGGAACAATGGGCAGAGAAATATGGTTTTATTTTTAAAGAATTAACAAATTTCGGAAATAGAATAAACCATTCCTAAAAAAGGAACATCCTATGATTACTACAAAATTGAACCATAAAGTGAATACTGATTATGATATCATGATTGTGGGGGGCGGCCCTGCTGGTATATCAACCTGGTTGCATTTGCAAAAATTTCATCCTATTTTAGCCTCAAAAACGGTTGTAATTGAAAAAGAAAAATATCCACGTGATAAATTGTGTGGCGGAGCATTGCATAAGTGGATAACAAACAAGATTTTATCTGATTTGGAAATAAAGCTAAACGTTGCTTTTGTGCCGGTTGATATTCTTGAAATTCGTTTTGAAGAAGACGTATATAGATATCAAGAAGAAGAGTTCTTTAGAATTGTTCGACGTGTTGAATTTGATCATTTTTTAGTAAAAATCGCAAAAGAACGAGGACTTCAACTAAAAGAAAAGGAAGCTTGTGTTGACATCCAATACATTGATGATGGACTATTGGTGACTACCAATAACGGCAAATACAAAGTAAAAATAGTGATAGGTGCAGATGGAGCGCTTAGTACGGTACGAAGAAAAATGAAGCCGCCTCGTATTCCTCGTTTTGCTGCTACACTTGAACTATTTTCACCGGTCAATGAACCATATGACCCTGAGTTTATTGCACGTACTGCGGTAATGGATTTCACTCCAGTAAATTTTGGAATGAATGGATATCTGTGGCATTTTCCATGCCTGGTTGACAATCTAGCTTTTATGAATCATGGCATTTGCGATACACGGATATATCCTAGTACACAGCAGGTTGATTTACAAAAAATATTTTCAAACGAATTAAAATTACGCCGTATTAGTACACCATCAAAATCATGGTCAAGTCATCCCGTTACATTTTTTTTAGATGATGTTTCGCTCTCACAACCGAATATTCTTTTAGTCGGTGACGCAGCAGGTATTGAACCATTACTTGGAGGCGGTATTCACCTTTCATTAGCCTATGGTCAAGTGGCAGCAACAACAATCATTGACGCTGTTCAACGTGATGATTTCTCCTTTAGAAATTATAACCAAACCATACAGAATCATTATCTTGGTAAGTATATCAAAAAATTCACTAGTGTAGCAAAAAACATCTATGGTGATAAGACGCAGATTCTTAATTCGCTAGCCAAAATTATAGAAAATAAGTCATAATGGATAAATTTCTAAATAATGAACATAATGAAAAAAAACTTGATTTTTTATTTATTCTTATAACGACCGAAGATGGCAGTATTGATTGACATGTTTGCATAAGTGATATCTTTTGATTTAGAATATGTCCCCTCACCAGCACTATAAAAGAGTAAAAATGGTTTATCCAAAAAATAATTACATAACTCTTTTTGAATGATATTTGTTCTATGACCGAGTGTTTGCAGAATGGTCATACAGGCAGAAAATAATCCGAACTCTGGTTGTACATCATCAAAAAAATGTAAATTGTTTTTTACTGCGGAGATTAAATCCTTTCCACTAACTGTAAGAATTGATACCTCCCCGCCATCAATGATACAGGGTGCGATAATATAATCCTTCATAATAACCGGCATAACAATAGGTACTTCTTTTCCACGTCGTCGTAATGATATAGGATAGTAAAGAATGGTATGACTCATCGTCTCTTCTGTGAGAAAACCTTCAGGCCAATGTAGTATTTTTAATAACTCTGGTACTGCTGGTTTATGGTTAATTTCACAAATCGCATGGTTTCCTGCACCAAGTTTCGTAATGGTGAACTTAAGATCAGTCGGTCTCATCCCATGTGTGGTATAGGCATCGAGGTCAAGGTCGGTTGCCACCCCGAGATTCACCACCGAATTTGTTAGGAGTGTCTCATTAAAAAATTGGTAATTCCTTATTCCTTTGTAGTCATCCATTGACGTCCCAAGAATCATCTGATAGTCTGGTAGTTGTTCGACGGTCTGTTCAAAGATTTCATCCTCTCTGCCAAGTCCTTTTTGAACTAATGTTTGTGAAAGACCAAGCACCTGCAGGGCAAACTTGCTGATAAAACCAGACCGGATATATTTTTTTTGTCCAACCCCAGGGATACTTGGCATCACTGGCCCTGAGATAAAATTCAGCAAAAACTTGTTTTTATATGGTGACTCTTTTAGTTTTTTTTGTATCATGTCTGCGCATTGAGTTGCAGCTTTTTTCGGGTTTCTTTTTGTGTTTTTTCCAGCACCGACCGCAACATCCATTGAAGGATAGCTAACCGCAAGACCACTTGCTCCTCTGGAAAAGCATCCGTAGTTGTTCATAAAACCGGTCACAGTCCCTCCTATGAGCGGTGTGCCTTTTGGTAGGACATCCCAGACGCCATTGAGGAACTCCTGGAAGCCGCCGTATTTTTCGTAGTGGATCGTTGAGAATACCAAGAAGAAATCTGGGGGTCGATTCAGGTTTTGAATGGCGGTTTCTGCGACTTCTCTTCCGGCCTGTCGTGCATCCCATTTTCGGGATAGACCGATGGCTGTTTCTACTTTTGATTTCATATTACTCCATTGAGGTTCTTCTCGTATATCAAGGAAGAGCAATGGTTGTGCATCCAACCCTTTTCTTGTTCTTTTAGGGTGTGGTATGAATCCCTAGGCGGTGACGTATGCCTCATGGTCTTCTTTTGAGGAATCGTTTGGTTTCGATGGATTCTCCATGATCCGCAGGATTTCCCTGCGAGCGTTTTCTATTTCCACCTCAAGCAACCCCTTGTTTGCTAGGGATGGAACTATTGTGACAAGGGCGTTTTCCGTGTCAGGGAAGACGTAGAATAACACTTCGTAGTCCTGCAGTCGGAACTCCATTTCGCTCAGGCCGGCGCCTGAATATTGACTGATGACGGTGAAGACCTCATCCATGGCGCGTTTGATAACGTCCCATATCTCGTGTATCTCTGGTTTGAAGCTTTCATTTGATGGCATGACGCTGATCATGTTGCGTCGTGCGACCATGCAAGCGAGTATATCATCAAGCCGCAGTAAATCATCAAGTACGGTTGCTATAGGGTCATCCTTCATCCCATCACCACTTTTTGTTA
>JAFGFQ010000067.1 GCA_016930995.1 Thermoplasmatota archaeon
GCTGGTTATATGATGTTACTCCGGAGAGGAAAAATTTTTTCATCCACGTCTAAACCGGGTGCTAAAATCTCCTTTCTCTTTCGGAGCTTTCTAACTTAATGACTTTTCACAATAAATAGACCCTAGACTTTATAGAAGAAACAGGGGGAATCAGTAACACGGTTTCAAGAATTAATATTCTTGAGGTTTATCTTGGCCATTGTAAAAAATGACAGAAGGCCCGAACCGGGATTTGAACCCGGCACAGAGGATCCACAGTCCCATATGTTACCAGGCTACACTATTCGGGCCATTATATCATTGAAAGCAATGACTCTCTCTTTCTTCAACATTTGCCCTCAATGAATTTTAATTATTTATTTCCTTTTCAGCCCCAAAAACTGACTTCTTTATATAATTGTATCGGAAGCACCTTCAGAAAGATTATGGTTTTTAATCAATTTAGAGAAAACATTAGAACTCTTCTGATTTCGTGGATAGGATTCTGATAAGTTTGTTAAGAGCTTTTGCTCGATGTGAAAATTCATTTTTTTGCTGTACGGTCATTTCTGCGAAGCTGTTATGAGCACCATCAGGTATGAAAATTGGATCATAACCAAACCCGTGGTCTCCTTGTTTTTTTGTTGTTATCTGCCCGGGGCATTCTCCGATAAATACCATTGGTTTTTTTCCTGGCTCACAGTACCCATAGACTGATCGAAACACTGCTTTTCTATTGTCAATGCCCTCAAGTAAACGTAGTATACCAGAAAGACCTATGGTGAAAAACACATATTTTGAGTATACCCCAGGGAATCCTTCTAAAGCATCGATGAACACGCCTGCATCTTCCAGGATGAACGCATCATGACACCTGCTCTGAAGATATGATATGCCTGCTGCGACAACCTCCTCAAGAGAATCTGCTTGAATCTCAGGATACCCAAGGTCTTTTTGTATAACAGAGTATCCATATGGTTGAAGTTTTTCTAATGCTTCTTGCAGTTTCCCTTTGTTACTGGTAATGAAATACAATTTCTTCATAGTAATACCCTATTCAACTTTTCTAGGAACTGAAGGGTATGAAAAGATTCATTCTATTTAATGATTATAGGTTCTTTATATTCTCATGTGGATTTGCATAGAAATTATCCAAAGGAGTATATTTTTAAGGTTATGAATAATGTTCCGTTGAAGTACAGGTCCGTCACTATGCCAAAAAAAAGCAAAGAGCAAATAAGTCAAGATGATATAAAAATCCTCACAGAGCTTCAGAAATACTCAAGTAATAGTATAGGCTCGATCGCAGAATACACAGGGTTTTCGAAACAAAAAGTATGGAAATCCATAAAAAAATTAGAAGAAAAAAAATTAATCTGGGGTAGTACGACCATTACTCATGAAAAAACATTAGGTCTCCAGAAATTCCTTTTATTAATCAAACGATCGATGAAAAAAGTAAATGAAGATATTGTTGATACGATTTCTTTGAGTCGTTTAGATGCTGATTATTTTGATATGGGTATTACTATAGAAAGTAGCTATTATCTTCATGGGGAATACGACTGGGCTATAATCTTCACGGCAAAAGATCTTAAACATGCGAAAAAATTCAGTAGCTTATTACCTTCAAAATACTCGGGGGTTATTACAAAAGTAACACTCATACAGATTCTCTACACCCAACGATCGCACTACATTCTTAATCCAAACACAAAGGAATTACGGCAGTTTCTCTAAAACGTTCCCAAGAAATTTTTTAAACGAAATACTCATCGATATCGCCCTCGTTGAACAATATCCTTAATCTTCTCCATAACTTCCGATGCGTTTCCCTTATATTGCTGCTCATAGCCTTTGAACACGTCCTCAAAACAATAAGAATATTTAGAATGAGTGGATTCAAAAGCCTCCATAAGAACATGCAGATCCACCCCCTTTACCTCCACTTCGATATTTTTGCACCCAAGCCCAAAGTCAATAAGATAGATGCGATCCTGGTAAAGAATCATATTAGAGGTGGTGATGTCCCCATGGATAATATCATGATTGTGCAGAGACGCGATGCTTTCACCAATTTTAAAGCAAATTCGTTTCCTCTCCGACTCATCTACCATATTAAGAATATCTTTGACTCGGTTTCCTGCCACATAGTCCATGGTAATACTACCGTTGGAGAGATCCACATCGTAGATAAGAGGGACGGAAACACCATGGGACCGTGCTTCAATCATAAGTTTTGCTTCTTCTCTTGTTCGTGATGCGATTAAAAGATCATCGATCTGTTTGATCCGATAGGCTTTTTTGACACGCTGCTTCTGCACCACGGTTCTCCCCATATACGTCGCCAACCTGATTTCTGCCTCAGCGCCTCTGTACAGGATTTTCCTAGTCACGCCAGGTCACCTCAACCATTTCCGTCCGAAATCGTTGGTTAATGACACTATCATCAAGATTCATACGCCGACCGCTTTGATACATAAGAAAACCAAGCCATGCGATCATCGCACCATTGTCAATACAGACATCTCTCGAGGGGACAAAAAAACGTGCCCCACGATCAGAAGCCATCCGTAGAACCATTGCTCGAAGCCGTTGGTTGGATGCAACCCCGCCACCAAGCAGCACCTCCTGTTTTTCCGTGTGCGCCATTGCCCGCTCCGTCACCTCAGTAAGCATCGCAAACATCGTTTCTTGCATCGAGAAGCAGACATCCTCTAATCGTTTACCTTTTGATACATATAACTCGGCAGCAGTAAGTAGTCCTGAAAACGCGATATCCATTCCCTTAATTGAATACGGGAGCGGTAGATACGACGACCCTTCTGCAGCGAGCTGCTCTATTTTTGGTCCACAGGGAAACCCAAGACCCATAGTCCTACCAAATTTATCAAGACAATTCCCTATCCCGATATCAAGGGTTTCTCCAAACACGCGGTATTTGCCTTCCGCAAATGCGATTACCTGTGTGTTGGCCCCTGAGACGTATAACAACACGGGATCAGTACATCCCTTAACCGTTCCCCGCCCAATCTCCAAATGCGCCACGCAATGATTTACACCCATAAGAGGTTTGTCCAGTGTCAATGAGAGAGCACGAGCCGCTGTTGCAGCGGTCCGAAGACAGGGACCTAGACCAGGTCCCTGGGAAAACGAGATAAGATCAATGTCGGAATACTTGAGTCCAGCTGATCGTACAGCCTCTGAAATGAGACCAGCAAGATGAGCCGCATGATGGTTCGCTGCTTCTCGAGGGTGTATCCCTCCTTTCTTTGGTTGATAGGTCTTGATTAGATTGGAAAGAATCTGACATTTTCCCTTCACATCTTTGATAACCCCGATGCCGATAGAATGAGCAGTTCCTTCAATACCTAAGGTAATCATCAGGGGTGGATACGAAGAATACCATAAAATACATTTGCTTGTGTTCGGAAGCTGTATTATTCTTCAACGATGACTTCCTCTTCGTAGACGTAGAGGTAACCAGTTTTGATGAGGACGAGGATGACACCAATTACTCCAAAAATCACGCTGAGAATGATAAGAATAAGGAACCAGGGAAGATTTAAGAGAAAAGCACTGTCAACTGGTTTTTGATCATTATATGGTTGTATCTGACCAATTGAGGGCATATACAGATACTCAAATCGTCCATCACAATCATCATCAATCAGGAACACACCACCCCCATTCCAATGAACGTCATTTGAGGCACCTGTAGCCGGGTTATAGAAGGTTCCATTATACTGCGATGTAAACAGGATTTGATAACTTATATTATTTAACACAATATGATCAACGGAAGAGTCGTTGTCCTCTGTGGTTTGTTTTATGATGATCTGAAGAGGATTTGACCATTCAGATTCCAGGCCGTATTGATTCTTTGCTTGAGCCTGTAGAAAATAGATGCCCGGTTCTTGCCATGCAAACGACCGATAGGAACTAGACCCTGAGGGTACAAAAGGAGTCCAGGGGGATAGCGTCCCGTTGTTATAATCAAAACGATAACTGACAAGGTATTCTGAAGGGTCAGTCGTCACCGCGGAGTAGGTGTACACCTGCCCAACGATCCCAAGGATTTTCCCTGTTTGAATGATTGGTTTCAAAGGAAAATCCTCCATGGCATATGTGCCAATCTTGATTATCATCGCCTCTGACCAGCTCCCATAGGGCACCTCGTCGCTTTTAAATTTCACATGTAACTGATACGTTCCTGGAATGCTCCATTGATGCGATTGCACAATTGATGTTTGATTCTCCTCAAGCTGCAACCATGAGGTATTTGTCCCATCGCCCCAGTCGAACATCCAGAATGAATCCGGGTTCATAGTAACTATTGTATAATCGTAGTCAATGCCGACAAACCCTGAAGTGGTACCGCTTGGTGTTGACGGGATATACATAGGGGATGCCGCAAAGACCGTAGGAAACACACTAAGCGTAGTGAATACAAGGATACCGAGAATCACAATAAAGCAATTTTTTATGTTATGTAAATCAGATATCTGTGTACCACACTTCCGTACTGAAGATTGTTCCGTGCGCATCCCGTACTCCACGAAAAAATCATGATTTCCATATTTATACTTTGTTGGCAGGTGCAAGGCCTATTAGTTATTTCCGAATCCCGATAATCACCGTGAGCTCATCAATAATCCAGGTTTTCAAAAGCATCCCCGTGGATGATTCGACAAAAGAAACATTTTTCGATCGGGTCTCTTCTTTGATATGGTTTTTCCAGTCCATAAGAGCAGTTTGTTTCCCCTCATCAAGTGTGATTTCCGTGATAATCCGATCCTCGACGTCAAGGTTTAATTCCTTGCGCATCGACTGAATACGACGAATCAACTCCCGTGCAAGCCCCTCTGCCTCAAGAGCAGGTGTCACTGTGGTGTCTAAGAACAAGGTGATATCTGGTAAAATTGCCTTAGCAACATGCTCTTTTTCCTGTTCAACAACCTCAAAGTCATCACAGGTTAATCGAATTTTTTCCTGACCCACAGAAACGATTATTTCCTTCTTTTTTTGAAATTCCGTATAGAGAGATTTCATATCCTTTGTTTCGAGTACTTGGACGATACTTTTTGCTTTCTCTTTATATTTTGGACCGAGATGGGAAAACTTTGGTTTCATGGTTTTTACCATGAACGGCGTCGTATCTTTAGCGTATTGGATTTTTTTCACATTCAGCTCTTCTTTTACTAATTCAAGTAACGGCTTTGTCGATTGTTCAATGTCTGCCGAACAGACAATCCAAGCAGCGGATAAGGGTTGTCTTCCTTTGATGTTTATCTTTGACCGAAGCGTTCTACCGGATTCGACAACCGCCCGGATCTGAATCATTCCTTTTTCAAGATCGTCATGGATAGCTTTCTCATGTACCGCTGGATAATCGCAGAGATGCACACTTTCCGGCATCTCAGCGGTCCTTAGATTTTGGTAGATTTCCTCGGTGATGAACGGAATAAACGGGGCAAGCAACTGAGACAGTCCGACGAACACCTCATACATCGTGAAATACCCAGAGAGCTTATCCGGTGTTGTTTCCTCAACCCAGAGTCGTTTCCGGGATCGACGCAGATACCAGTTACTAAAGTCATCGATCAGAAAACTTTCGATAGCACGTGCTGCTTTATGACTCTCAAAACTCTTCATATAGCCTTTAACTTCTTTGACAAGCTTATGAAACCTACTAGAGATCCATTGATCAAGAAGACCTCGTTTTAAGAGAGGGATGTGACCTTCTGTCGGATCAAAGGAATCAAGCACCGCATAGGTCGTGAAAAAATTATAGGAGTTCCAGAGGGTAAGGATGAATTTACCAAGGGTATCTTTCACCGCCTCTTCGTAGAATCGAGTTGACATCCATGGCGCGTTCGCGGAGATAAGGTACCATCGTAACGCATCAGCCCCCTCATGGTCAAGAATCAGGGTCGGGTCTACATAATTCTTCTTGCTTTTACTCATCTTCTGATTCTCTTTATCAAGCACAAGCCCAAGGGTAAGAACCGTCTTATAGGGGTTTGTATCAAATAAAAACGTTGAAATCGCCAGCAGAGAATAAAACCAACCACGAGTCTGATCTAAAGCTTCACTAATAAAATCAATCGGAAAATTCTCTTTGAAGAGCTCGCTATGTTCAAACGGATAATGCCACTGAGCAAAAAACGAAGAACCAGAGTCATACCAACAATCGATGACCTCTTTTTCCCGTATCATCCGTCCCTTGCACTTCGGGCAGATGACACTAAGCTTATCGACAAATGGTTTATGCAAATCATATTCATCAGGGAATGTTTCGCTGATATCACGGAGCTCCTGGACACTTCCGATACAGATGATGTGATTGCATTTCTTGTTCGAACATGTCCAAATCGGCAAGGGTGTCCCCCAATAACGATCACGGGAGAGCGCCCAGTCTTTTACCTCACGGATGAAATCACCAAAACGTCCTTGTTGGAGATGAGGAGGATACCAAGCAATCTGGTTGTTATTCTTCACAAGAGCCTCCTGCACCTTTGACATGGCGATGAACCAGGACTCCATCGCATAATACAATAACGGAGAATCACAACGCCAACAGAATGGATATTCATGCGAATGTGTTTTTGTACCCGCAAGTAATCCGCGGTCTTCCAGATATTGGATAATACTAGGATCTGCGTCTTTTACGAATTGTCCACGCCACAGCGTTACTTCTTCGGGGAATGTTCCGTCAAGTTTGACGAGTTGAACCACCGGGAGGTCATAGGTGCATCCAACATTATAGTCATCCTCACCAAAAGCAGGAGCGATATGGACAATGCCCGTACCATCCTCCATGGTCACAAAATCAGCAAGCACAACATACCAGGCTCTCTTCTCAGGGGTGACGTAGGAAAAGAGCGGCTCATATTCTCTCTGTTCAAGGTCTTTTCCCATGAACCGATCCAGCATGTCGTACTCTTGACCTTTTAAAAGGCTGGCTGCCCGCTCTTCTGCAAGAATCAGGACCTCACCGTTCAATCGTATTTTAATGTAGGGTTCCTTTGGATGAACCGCAAGAGCGACATTGGAAATTAACGTCCAGGGAGTCGTGGTCCATGCTAGGAAATATGCGTCCTCGTTTTTTACCTTAAATTTAACGAAAATCGATGGATCCTCAACCACCTTATACCCTTGAGATATCTCATGGGTCGACAGTGCAGTTCCGCAACGAGGACAGTACGGGACAACCTTATGACCTCGATACAATAGTTTTTTCTTCCAGGCTTGTTGCAACGACCACCAGACCGATTCGATATATTCATTTTTTAGGGTGATGTACGGATGGTCCATATCAAGCCAGAACGCGATCCGTTGGGTCATCTCCACCCACGCGTGTTCATACCGGAATACACTTTTTTTGCATTCCTCGTTGAATTTCGCAACCCCATATGCTTCTATCGCTTGTTTATCCTCAAGACCAAGTTTTTTTTCCACTTCGATCTCAACAGGTAAACCATGGGTGTCCCATCCTGCTTTACGCAGAATGTAATGACCATTCATCGTCTCATAACGAAGGATTAAGTCTTTCATCACTCGCGTCAGAACATGGCCGGGGTGAGGAAGCCCGTTTGCCGTCGGTGGTCCTTCCAAAAACACATACGGAGTGCATCCTTTTCGCTGCTCTATCGATTTTTTAAAAACCGCAGTGTCTTTCCAGAATCGTTGAATACGCGCTTCAACTTCTTTAGGGTTGTATTTCTGCTGTGGAGATTGGATCATTTGGATACACCATACAGGATGAATACTAGGTGAAATCGTCAGGTAATGGCACAATGCCATTAAAACCGTTTCCCTTCAAAAACTCTTCTAATAATCCTTGGGGTCATTTGATTTCATTATCTCCCTGAGAAGAGAGGTTGCATAACAACCTTTTTGAAGCTCGAAACGGAGCTGAACAGTCTGATGATTTTTTGAAAATTCATCATCATAAATTGCCCAGTCCAGTGAAGGGAATAGCGCAAGCAACGCACGTCGTGACCCCCGAGATGACAGAAACGGGATTTCTGGAATAATAAAATCACGATGATCTATTTTTTCTGACTCAAGAATCCTTTGTTCTATGTCACCTATCTCACCTTTGGCATACATCGTGTCATAGCCGACGAGCAGCCCGGTCACGACCGCTTTTTTTTTCATGATTTGTGTATTGACCTTTTCGATGTTTGAGGCTCGAACAGGGATACATTCAGTCATCACGGTATTCTTTCTTACCGGAAAAACGATATCCCCGACGACCGCTTGATGAATCGGCAGACCTTGCTCAATTCGCTTACTTAGTATCTTATTAAACAGAAATGACTCATACGCATTTATAAACATCATGAGGAGATTTTTGGGGAGTTGGTTTAAAGCACCAATGAAATCATCTGGACTTTGAGCCAATGCATGCAACATTGCTTTTTCGAAATTCAAGGAATCAGGATAGCTGTGAAAAGCTTTCGCATAATCCCGGGTTTTTTCAAGGTCTTCTCTTAATTGGTAGGTTTCGTCCTTTTCTCCGTTCAAAGGATGAGCAACATATGTTAACACCGCTTTTTCGAACTCCCCGTGAACCATGAATTTGCCCACAAGATGAGTAATGGGTCGGATAATCCCAAACCGTTGAATCCCATAATAATTCGGAAACCCACCCCACGTATGAAAGACGGAGAGCAGGGAAGTAATATGAGTTGCCTTAACTGTGTTTGGGATATTTCGTATTGTTATTTCAAAACGATTTCCGAGCAAACCACCGATTCGAACTGGAACATCAGATTGATAGATATTTTCAAAAGAAACATCTTTAATCCTCAGACCAGATAGCTGTTCTGGAGAGACATGATCAAAGGACATCAGCTGTGTCGTCCACGCGCGTTTATCCTTGGTCCCTGCAAAGCTAATCCGCCTCTGTGAGAGATGCAACCGATGGGCTATCTCCTGCACAAGCGTATGAGTTTCCCAATTCCGACAGGAGATCTCCGCAATAGTGAAATTCCCATTTTCCTTCTTTGGAGGATATAAGAATATTTCATTAACGCGAAAATCATCAATACAAACCCGAAGTTTTCCTCCAATCCCTGCAAGGTTTGAGCCGTAGGTATCAATACCAATCTCATGTTCAAAAGGGGGAGTCTTCATCACTGTGATGCTCTGTTTATTTCTCAAAATTCTTACCGAATTGTTTAATTTCGTCCTCAAGGAATTTCACTGCTTTTTTCAAGATGTCCTCAGGAGCTCCCTTTTTTACTCTGATGAACAACCGTTTCTTCTTTGCCGTTGGACTATCAGACATACAAGCAGCGTAGTCGACATCAGGATTCTGTAGCAGGATGTGAGTAATCGGATGAAGAATCGTCTCATCTTCACCAATGATTTCCAACTCAAGTTCCGTTTTCGTTTTTCTGATAGTTTTCAAATCCATGTTCTCACAGACCATTTTTATTATCTATAATTTCGATAAGTCAAGGGCGCCATAGTCATCCGCGATGCGACGATGCTCCCTGTTGCCACAGTTTTCACACTCCAGACCATGGCTTTTTTTGATAAGAGAATGGCGACATTTTGAACAGAGCGCCTTAATTGCACCAAGATCCCTATCTTTCGTCTGAAGTTGAACACTTGGTTTTACCTGAATGACTTTCGCTCGTATATAATCCTCGGTCTTATACTCCGAAGAAGCGTCCTTTATGAACCCTTGTGCGATTTCTTTGACATGAATGGTTGAATCAGTATCACCTGAGACAGATCTGTTCTTCCCAGCTACATGAAGAACCTCAGCGATAATCATCGTTGGTTTTGCCATTGTCACCTTTGCGATGACAATATCTCCTTTCTTAAGGAGCACTGGAGTGCTTGATGCAGGTTTTACCTCAGCGGTTCGATGTTTTTCATTGACGACATAGGTGCCTATCCGTGCTGCACGTATAATCCCATTTTCTTCAAATGTTCCATCGCCAGGTAACAACTCCTCAGAAGTTGAGAGTTGATCTCCAGGCATGACTAATTTTTGTTTCATGAGTTGTCACAAATCCAAAATAGGCAAGCTTATTGATGTTTTAAAGGTTATGGTCACAGTGAGTCACCAGATAGCGTGTTCATCAGACAGGAACTGGAGTAAAAAGTGTTATAAATGGCATGCTTATTTCGATTCTCCTAGCTAACCTGCTACGCAGTAGGTGAAAACTATGTCACGAAAACCAGCAAGAATGATTCGTTCTGTAAGAGGTATGGCAACAACAAGGAGAGAGTACATGGGTGGTGTCCCAGCGTCTCGCATCACACAGTTTGTCATCGGTAACAAATCTGCGAAATTCCCGGTTCAATTATCTTTAGTCTCAAACGAGAAATGCCAGCTGCGACATAATGCGTTAGAATCAGCTCGTATTTCAGCAAACAAGGCCCTTGAGAAGTACATTGGTTCTGCCAACTACCGCTTACACATACGAGTTTACCCTCACATCGTCATCCGTGAGAACAAACAAGCAACAGGAGCTGGAGCAGACCGTGTCTCCCAAGGGATGAGACGAGCCTACGGCAAGCCTGTTGGGACTGCTGCCCGTGTGAAAATGAACCAAATACTCATGACACTGGACACAACAGCACAATTCATTGTTCCCGCGCGGGAAGCATTACGTAAAGCAGGGATGAAATTATCTGCACCATGCACTATTAACGTAGAGAAAGGCGCAGAGCTTCTCCATTAACATTTTTTTTATATATATTTAATGAAGAAAGGAATCAGGATTAACCCCAGAATGAGTAATGAAATTGCCAGTGACACGTTTTTTACGATTTTCTCTTTTGTTTCTTCCTGTATCCCTTTTTTGACCCGGAGGATAATTGATCGTATAGCATCATTGAAAAGAAATCCTCCATCAAGCGGTATCATAGGTAGAACATTAAAAAGGGAGACTGCTAAGTTCAGCCAGAAGATCCAATAGATTGCATTGACAATAATCCAGAAGAACGATGCAGGAAGAGCACTGAGTGGGCCACTCAGAGTATAAGTGTCGGTAAATGGGGAGACGATAGGGTTGTAGCCTGCGAAATACCCAACGAGTGGCAGGCTATAAAACGTCAGTAACCCTCGTGGGAAATCATAAAACGGGTTTTTCAAGATGGTTAGATACTCCTGAAAGACCGAGTCGCGGAGCAACGATTGGACCCCAAGGTATCCTTTTCCTTTGTAGGAATCATTGTTAATGTAAATTGTTGGTCGTTTCGCATATTCCACGTATTTATCTTGCATCAGTATTTCATCCGTACATAGGGTTCCGCTTTTTCGATACGTAATAGACACAGTCTGATTTGCAGTCGTCTGGTTCCATTCCAAGAAGAAGTCATCACCAGAACGTATCTCTGTGTTATTAAATCGGGTGATAATGACACCGGTTTGAAGTCCAATTGCTGATGCAGGCGACTCATCATCCACAGTAAAGACAATGGCTCCTTCATCAGCAGGCTGTATCGCCGTCATACACACAGCGGAAAACAACAGGATGCAGAGGAGGACGACAACAACATTCGCAGTAGGACCTGCCGCGTAAATCCGCATTCGCGGCAGTATCTTTGCTTTTTTCACTTCCTCATCATCGGGTTCACAGAAGGCGCCAATTGGCACGATGAGATAGAGAATGCCAAGGGATTTTACTTTTATAGTATCAATTAATGCCAAAATCCCATGAGAGAATTCATGAACAATTATCGCAACAATAAGACCAAGGAGAACATATCCGAGATATTCAAGGGGTAGAATTGGATTGATGCCGGGAAGGACAAGGGCAACCTCAGGGCCAGGGAGTGCAGATCGTTGTGCTGGTGTAAAGCCAAAGACAAGCCATGCTGTCATTATCATTAAGAACGTCATTAATACCATAGTGACAAAACAAAAGATAATCCCTATATTCCCATACCATTTCCAGAAGCGCTTATGCCGAGCACATCGCTTCAATAACTGTATTCCCTTTTGGGTTCGCCACATCAAAGCAGGCCCATAAAACGAGACATTATATCTTTTCAAAACACCCTTTTTGTGAAGGAGAAACACGATCACTGCGTATAGTATGATGATCGCTAGAAAAATCACAATACTTTCAATGATTGTCATAGTCCTTGCCGCTGAATACATCAAGAGTTCTTAAACTCATGGGAATAAAATTATTTCGCATGATTCTTCATCATTTTTTGTGTTTGCTCTTCGATGTTTGCCTCATAGGTTTCTTTGATAAATTGCTCTTTGATATAATGGTAGCTAACTGCACCGATAAACACAATAAGAATCCCTGCAGCTACATACCCCCAGAACGAAAGAGTATAAAATACCTCAATAGTGAATCCTTGATTATTCCGAAACTCCCAGATAACCTGGCCAAAACTATTAAAAAGAATAGAACCGATAAACCCAAACCCAAATAAAGAAAACGGAACAACCCAGTACGACCAAAGTATCTTTTTCTCCCGGATATACAAGTCAGTGACACGACCAAACGCAGCAAGCAACCCTGCCGCAACAATGCCCCATGTGATTGCACCAAGGAACTTTAAGACAAGTACATCAAGATATTTTTGATAGAGATTAAACGTGTTATCATACGCATAAAACACGCTAACAGCGATAATCACTAATGCTAAAATAAACGTATAGAACGACGGTCGTCCCATGAGAAGACCGGACCGGAACTCATGCCAAATGACCGCAACTTTTTTCTCAGAATTGAACGTTCGAATCAACAGGTAAATACCAAGGGTAAACAAAATGGCACCAAACCCGCTTGCTGCCATACCTAAAATGGCAAAAACTGCCCAGACAATTAAAATGAGCGCCAGAGGAAAAAAGAATTGTTTTTTCACTTTATCTTCATCAAGCAGTTTAATAATTCGGTAATATGCATCCTCAATTTGCTTACTTTGTTTGACATTGACTCGCTGAATTGAATTAATCTTCAAACGAGATTGTATAATCGGGAGTATGTATTCGTCTTCAGCACCATCGCTGATAAGAATTGCATCTTCCGCATTGGTTTCTTTTACGACGATCTCGAGTTGTTCAGAGAGCTTTTGATCTGATTTGACCCCGACATTAATATCCCCACATAATGTCGCTATCTCAACGTCTTTCCCATCCTTCTTTAACGATTCATAAATCGAAATAGCAAAAAAAATTGCGTTTAAATCAGAATCCTCTGCATCGACAATACCAAGTTTATTGGCTGCATCAAGATTATTTTGAACACCGATAATCGGACTTTTCACCTGAGCCTTTCTCCCAAAATCATCGTCACGATCAATGTTAAGGATCAGGGTTTTTACCATTGTCTTCAAAATTGATATCAATTACTGTATTTAAAGGTTTTATAAAATTCATCCCTGTTTTCAAGGTTCACCAAAATAAAATATACCTGCATTCTATTTCTGTATCTATATGCCACTTGTTACGTTTAAATACAATGATTTCTGCCAGCTACTGGGACATAAAATCGAAAAAAGTACCTTAATCGAAAAGCTGCCTATGATCGGTGGCGATTTCAGCCATGCCACAAATGAGGAGATCAACATAGAGTTTTTTCCCAACCGACCTGATCTGACATCGGTTGAGGGAATTGCACGTGCCTCCCGAGCGTTTTTTGGGTATAAAACAGGATTGCAGACGTATGAACTCGGGCAATCAGATGTTACATTAATCGTCGATCCATCAGTAAAAAAAGTCAGACCGTTTGTCACAACCGCCATTGTTAAGAATGTTACCATGACAGATGATCTAATCGTATCACTCATGGGTCTTCAAGAAAAATTACATGTCGGATTAGGGAGAAATAGAAAGAAAGTCGCAATAGGAGTACATAACGCAGAACCAGTCACACCTCCCTTTATCTATAAAGCGGTTGACCCTGATTCCGTCTCCTTTATACCACTAGCAAAAGAAGAACCAATGACACTTCGAGAGATTTTACGACAACACGAAAAAGGTATCGATTATGCCCATATCCTTGCAGGATTTGAGACCTATCCGTTGATTGTCGATGCCCATAACAATGTGGTATCGTTCCCCCCTATCATCAACGGAAGTTTAACGGAGGTCACCCCGTATACAAAAGAAATTTTCATTGATATCACTGGTATAGATAGAAAAGCGATTCATTCTGCTCTTACCATTGTGACCAGTGCCCTAGCGGAAAGAGGAGGACAAATCTTTCAGACCACTGTGCAGGATGGAGAAACCACTACCAAATCCCCTGATTTTACCCCTCTTTCGCATAAACTCTCTGTTGCATCGGTAAACAAAATTCTTGGAACATCTCTCAAGGAGAAAGACATTATCACCTGTTTGAAGAAAATGGGGCATAATGCGATGGATACGGGGGATGGCCTACTAACTGTTGATGTCGCAGCATGGCGTTCTGATATTCTCCATGAAGTTGACCTTGTCGAAGATGTTGCAATCGGCTATGGGTTCGATCAGTTCCAAACCGATATTCCAAAGGCATTGACATTTGGTAGGACTTTACCTGATCATCATCTCTTGGAAATCCTCCGAAGCATCATGATAGGTGTCGGATTTAATGAGGTGACTACCTTTGTTATCTCCAATCAGGAGGATGAGTTCCAGCGGATGGGACTTGAAAGAACGGTAATGGTAGAAATTGAAAATCCGATTGGCGAGGAGTACAGTGGATTACGCGTCAGCCTGCTTCCCTCATTATTGAAACTCTTACGGGAAAACAGGCATCATCCTTTACCGCAGCAGATTTTTGAGGTCGGTGTGGCAGTCGACGATCAAGCAAAGAATCGGTATCATCTGGCTGGCGTAAAAATCGATGCCAAAGCGAATTTTACTGAATGTAAATCACTAATGGAGACTGTCTTGCGGGAATGCAGGCTGAAACCTGTGATTTTAGAAAAGACTCATGGTGCGTTTATTGAGGGACGGTGTGCAGCAGCTCTACAAAAAGACATGGAAATTGGGGTGTTCGGAGAATTACATCCAAAGACCATCCAAGCGTTTCAGCTTGAGCATCCGATAATCGCCTTCGAACTCATCGTTGATCGCCTCTGAGGAGAATGACCTTTGGGTGCAAGCGTATGCAATCAGAAAATCGAGTCATCGCACAGAAAATCTGGGACACGATTGCTGAGAGTTTTGATACCACACGACAAAAACCCTGGAGTAATTGTCTTGAGTATATTCACTCATTAAACCCAACAGACATCGTTGCTGATATCGGATGTGGAAATGGCCGGCATCTTCTGCCGTGCGCAGAGCAATGCAAATCTGTTTTTGGAGTTGATGTCTCATCTCAATTCCTTCAAATCGTTCAAAAGAAACTGCACCACAAATTAATCACGAACACCTCCTTGATTCATGCAGACGCAGTCTACCTCCCCTTTACAGCAGACTCCTTTGACGCTATCTTGTTTATCGCATCATTGCATAATATCAAGGGCAAAGACTATCGACATCAAGCATTAACAGAGGTCGCACGAGTGCTAAAACCACAGGGAACCGCTTTGATAAGTGTCTGGTCACGATGGCAGGATAAATATTGTAAGTATTTTTTGAAACAATTGATAACCCGTAAAAGAGAGTTTGGGGATATCGAAGTATGTTGGCGACAACATCATCTGAATGTCCCTCGTTTCTATCATTTGTATGCGAAAGGAGAATTCCTTAGAGATTTGCAGTCTGCAGGGTTTCAAATTCAACGATGTGAGAGCGTGAAAATCTGTTCGAAGCGATTCCCTGATAATTATTTTGCTCTTGTTCGAAAAAGATAATTATTTAAGACTCATGGTATTTTCAGCAGAACGTTGAATAGGAATAATTATGGATATTATTTCGACAGTGAATCTTACAAAAACATTCGATGGTTTTACTGCTGTTGACCATATCCAGTTTTCTGTCAAGGAAGGAGAGATTTTTGGTTTCCTTGGCCCGAATGGTGCTGGGAAGACAACCACGATTAAAATGCTGACGACGTTGCTGTATCCATCTGAGGGTTCTGCTACTATCGCAGGACATGATATCTTAAAACAGCGTGCAATTGTCAGAGAGAACATTGGAGTGGTTTTTCAAGAACCAGCGTTAGACCCTGAGCTCACGGGTAGGGAAAATCTTGATTTTCATGCACGGATGTATGGTTTGTCAGCAGAAAAAAGAAAGACACGCATTACTGAAGTGTTAACCCTTGTTGATTTACTTGAAAAAAAAGATGTCTTTGTGAAATATTACTCCGGTGGGATGAAACGAAGGCTTGAAATAGCCCGTGGCCTCATGCATTCCCCACGGGTGTTATTCTTAGATGAACCGACGTTGGGATTAGATGCGCAGACGCGACGTGCGATTTGGGACTATATCAAAGAGTTAAACAAGAATGAGAAGACGACGATTTTTTTAACAACGCATTACATGGACGAAGCCGACTTCCTCTGCGAACATATCGGTATCATTGACCATGGGAAAATCCTGGTGATGGACTCCGTTGATACACTGAAAAAATCTGTGGGAAACGATGTTATTACTCTGTCCTGCTCTGATTGTTCGACTTTCCAGAAGCGATTAGAACAAGAAGCATGGATTCGCCAGATCACACCGTATGATTCTTTTTTAACCCTTGGTGTGGAACGAGGAGAAGAAAAAATACCGGTCCTCTTTGATATCGCACGAACTATCCCCGTCTCTATATCTTCCGTCGATGTCCGAAAACCAACCCTTGATGACGTTTTCTTGTACTATACGGGCCGTAGCATGCGGGAGCAACCCCCAGAAGCCCCTCGATTCAGACCTCCAAGACCAGGACGACCTCATCTGAGGAGATAGAAGCAATGAATAAGAAGGATTTCCAAGCAATCTATATGCTATGGCTTCGTCAGATGAAGCGATTCCTCCGAGCGAAAAGCCGGGTGATTTCAACAATCGTCCAACCCCTGTTCTTTCTTTTTATTCTCGGATTTGGCTTTAATGTCGCGACATTCCCAGGGATGGAAGGTTCCTATATTTATTTTCTTGCCCCGGGTATTATCGCTATGGCGATCCTGTTTTCCTCGATGTTTACCGGTGTTTCAGTTCTCTGGGACAGACAATCCGGATTTTTACAGGAAGTGCTTGTCGCCCCGGTAAGTAGACTGTCCATTGTCATTGGGAGAACCTTGGGAGGTGCGACCGTTGCATTGATTCAAGGTATCATTATTATGATTATTGCAATAGCTCTTGGTGTATCAATTGCAAGCCCTTTGGGTCTTTTGCTTACATTCATCATCATGGTGTTGTTGTCCTTCACCGCGGTTGGGTTTGGTTTGATTCTTGCCTCAAAAATGCAAGATTTCGAAGGATTTCAGGCAATCATGAGCCTGATTTTAATGCCGTTGTTATTTTTATCCTCAGCATTCTTCCCTATCAATACCGCGTTACCAGGTTGGTTACGGACGATCGCGTTTTTTAATCCGCTGTTTTACATGATTGATGGAATGCGGGGGAGCTTGACCGGTGTGAATAATATCTTGCACCCGTTGGTGGACCTTGGTATCATTAGTGTCCTGTGTATCGTCATTATGGGGCTGGGAACGTACTTTTTCAACAAATCTGAGGTATAATAGTAGTAAACAAGAATTTTCCTAACAAAATTCTACTGTGTTTTCTTAAGACAGTGATGATATGTTTTTACCATGTTTACCAACGCACACGCAATCGTGACAGGACCAACACCCCCGGGGACTGGTGTCAGCAGCCCTGCTTTTTCTTTAACGGATAACGCATCTACATCCCCCCGCACACCTTCTTTGGTTTCAATGATACCAACATCGATGATACATGCATGTTCTTTGATATGATCCTTGGTAATGAGATTTTCAACTCCCGCTCCTGAGATAAGGATGTCTGCCTGCGACGTGTATTTTTTTAAATCTTTTGTAAACACATGACAGATGCTAACGGTCGCATTCCTGTTAAGTAACAAAGCAGCAAGAGGTTTCCCCACAACCGTGCTATGATTCACGATCACAATATCTCTTCCTTTCAGGGGCACCTGCATGTGCTCTAAGATAGTAAGAACCGAAAGTGGGGTACAGGGGATAAGATCCTCATCACCGATGAGGGTTTTCCCAAGATTCTCTGGATTAAATCCTTCCACGTCTTTTGTTACAGTGACCGCCTGCATCAATGTCGTTGACGAAAGATGATTAGGAACCGGGTACTGGATAAGAATCCCATGGATTCGTGGGTCTTTGTTGAGATCCTCAATTGTCCTAAGCAGAGTTCTTTCTGAGGTGTCCTCTTTAAAACGGAGGATCTTTGAGATGATTCCGACATCGTTACATGCTGCATTTCGTAATTTCAAATACAGTTCTGAAGAGGGGTTCTGACCAACGACTACTGTAGCTATCATGGGTTGTATATGGTATTTTTTCTCTAATTGTTGAACCTCACAAGCAACATTCTTTTTGATTTGCTGTGCAATCTCTCGACCGTTCACTATCATTGCTGTCATTGTGTTCACCAAAGAAATTTATAATGAATTCTTAAGCCTTCGGTTTTGTACCAATCGCATAGAACTGCGGAAAGAAGTTGAGTTGGACGCCCTCATCCAGGGATTTCAGAAATTCATACTCCCATAGATCGATTTCTTTTTCAGAAAGTCCTGCATCTTGAAGAATTTTAATATAGAAGTCTCGGGAGTGAAGGTAGTATTGCTTATCTTCCTCGCAGGACCAAATCCTGTTATTCCCTATTCCTATGATGGTCTCAAGACCAGCGCTGACAAATAATGTCCGTAGTTTTCTTCCGATATGCGGATCACCGCCTTTTTTCTTAATAGCTACCCCTGCGAACAAGGGATCCACTTTTTTATTTTCTGGCCAGTGGATCTTTCCCCCATAATCCGGTTCAAGAGACGCAAGGATTTTTCCGCCTGGTTTTACAACCCGTGCCATTTCACAGACGACAGTCTGTGGGTTATCTGTCCACATTAAGAGTAAATTGCAGGTGACCAGATCAAAGGTGTTATCAGCAAAACATAATTGTTGAGCATCTGCTTTACAGAAGAGTGTGTTCCTATAATCTTTTAATATATGTTGTGCAACCTTAAGAAGAGAATCTGAACCATCAATGGCAATGACTCTTCCTTTCGTGAGCCGTGATATATCTCTTGTGACAAATCCAGACCCACACCCAACATCAAGGAGGAGAACAGCGTCCTTTACGCCGACCTTTAAATAGAGTGGTAAACGTTCCTCTGCTGTCTCCAAGGCTTGGAGTTCTAATTTTTTTACAAAGTCAGGAAGCTCTTCGTCTGATCGTTTGTGGAACCTGTTTTCTGTTTTTACCATTGAGGTACCAAGAAAGAGAATTTAA
>JAFGFQ010000009.1 GCA_016930995.1 Thermoplasmatota archaeon
ATCTTCATTGATACCTATTCTGTGGAACAACCAAACATCAGCATCGCGTCGCAACGGATCTTCATCGAGACACAAGGGCTCTACGTCTCAGAGGAAAACAGCGTGTACACGATTGGAGCGTTCCTGCTTTTCCTTGTCATCCTGTTCTTCTTGATCACCTGGAGACGAAAAACATCGGTACAAACCGGGAAAAAACCAGAGAAACCCTGGAAGATCCCTGAAGAGATTCACCACCTAGAGGAACTCAAACGAACCGATAAAAATGCCTACGAACAAGAACGACTCCTAATGGAAGATGAATACAAATCAGCATTGCTCTGGTACAAGGATGACAAAAAAATACTACCGAAGGATAGGAAAAAAGAAAAACAGAAACCATCACTTATAACCACAATTACTACATCAATACGCAGATTAAAAATAGGAAAGAAAACAAAAAAGAAACGAAAAGAAACACCAAAGAAGACCAAATCTCTTCTATCAAAAAAACCAGAGAGAAAAACAAAAGTTGAAACAGTAAAAACAGTCACTCCTACCCAAGATACTGATAAACAGAAAACTCTTGAGAAAATCCAAAAGCAGCAGGAAAAACAACTACGCAGATTATCTAATCATTAACGGTTCTTTTCCTCCTTTTTTCATACACGCTAATGAAGAGAGTAGACACTAGGAAGAGACCAGACAGCCCAAACAGCCAGAATCCTAGTCCAGGCCCCCACTGACAATGAACTGGTGCTGTTATCTCTTCACTATATACGGTGATATCAAGGGTTCCTTCTCCGATGAGACTGCCAACTCCTACTTCAGTAAATGCAGACATCGCACCGATAAACAACACCAAAGATCCACTAAGGAGAATGAATAATCCAACTATTAGTAACGTCTGCCATCGACTCTTCTTTTTCATATGTACAACGAGGAGGCAGAAAATTGTAAGACAGATTCCAGTGGCAATTATTAGAATAATCATCATCAGTGTGATAAAAATATCAGGAAAGAACGCTAGTTCCCCTGCGATGCTCTGGGAAGTCATTGTGGTAGTCACAAGATTCAATGGAAGGAGAAACAACGTTGATGATGTTGTAATATCTCTAGAGGACCCCTGTAACGACCACCAAGGGAACACAAGAGACATTAAAAGAACACTTATCGTGATGATGAAGAAGAGGTACAACAAGTCTTTTTTCAGAAAACTCAATGCAATACCGATGAGAATGAGAAGACAGGCAATTGCCATAACAAGGATTGGAAATATTGGCTCCTTGGTTGTCACCAAATCAACGCTGCGATCGCTAAAGATGCGCAAGTACCTCTGGTCAATAACATGGTCTTGCACGAGTACCTTAACGAGATAATCACCAGGAGGAACGGTAAAAACATCAAAGGAGCTGTTGTGCGATTTCTGTACAGTCTTCCCACCCCGATTCATCTGAAGTATCCCCTCATCAAGTGGCAACCCACGAGAATCAAAGAGGTAAAAAGAGACTTTGAATTCCGCGGGAAACACTACGGATTCATCATCGGCTGGAATCATTATTTCTTTTTCAACAGAGAAGGATTTATACGGAATCTGCAGGTGGTAGGTGGCAGCAATCAAATCAGAGAACTGAAAGAGAAACGTGCCATGTTTTTGAGGAAGAATCACCGTTGAAACCCGCATCGCTGAACTTGTCAGTCGTGGTGTGACATCAATTTCAAGAGGCAACCCCCAAGTATCTACGAGTGTAACTGCCCAGTCGTGTTTCTCAAGTGTTATTGATTTCTTTAACGGGATCAGGAGGCGCCCGTAACCCAAACGAAGAGTCTCGTTGACAACCTCAAACCCTTGATAGTGGATTATCATCTCGTAGGGATCCCTTAGACTGCATGGTGCAGCAAGACAGGCCAGTCCTGTGTCGTCTGTGGTATTTTGAGTAATCACCACCCCGTTGGAAACAAGCATGACGAGAGCACCACTCACACCCTTACCCAGTTGATCAAAGAGAGAAACCATACAGGTCCCCTGGGGTCGACAAAACACATGAAGTGCAGCATCTTTCGTAAGATCAACAATCGCATGGCCGATGAACCGTCGCGTATGACCAATCAGGGGGTTTTCTTTGAATACTTTAACAACATAACGACCTGCCTCGAGATCTTGAAAGTGAAATCTTTTGAAGAGCGACATATTACGAAAATCAATGAGAGAGACACCAGACAAAATAATATCCTTTAGGGAAGACAGCGTTGATACCGTTGAGGATTTCAATGGAACATGACCTGCAGTTCCAGAATACATCAACCGGTTATCTCGATAAACTTCAACAGTCGTATACGGAAAGTATCTTCCAGTGACCGCTGACAATGCAGACCCAAAGGGAAATGCTGGTGCGTTATGCACATAGACCCGTAGGGAAAAACGATCAACGGGAGTGATTTTTTGAGAGGATTGCCCTTCGTCTGTCGGTGGTTTCATGGGGACAAGTGCCTGGAAGAAGGCTGCTTCATCTTCGACGAGAGGATATCCTCCAACAGGAGAAGAAAAGTATTCTGCGTCGAATTCAGCGATAAAACCCTTTGGAATGATAAGGTCTCTTTCAAGAGTGTCTTTTTCATAGGCGTTTCGATTTATCTCCAAAGTTGCAATCGTATAATCCAGACCAGGGAGACGTGGATAGCTTGATTCAGAGGACTTCAACTGCATTCCATCACGCTCGTTTTCCCCGGCTTTTATCACAGATGAAGAACCAAAGATAATCGCATGAACAGCCCCTGTTGTTCCTTCATCATAACAGACCCAGGCGTTCTTCCCGAGGTCTACATCATCTTTGGTATCGATCAGGAAAATTACTGGGTCTTCCTTGGTGTAGCTTGGTTGGAGATCAACTCTGTATTCTTCGATGGTATCGTGTTCGGAATAGACATGGTACAATGGGCTGAGTTTCCCGAAATTGAGGTCTGCGATCGATGCGCTTTGAATTCCACCACACTGAAGAAACGCATAGGTTCCATCGGTGTGCGCCCCAGGATACACGTGACAGTCCTTCAGGGTTTCATGAACAACATGGACCTGGATTCGTTGTGAGGAGGTGGGGCAGTAGTAGTATTTATACACTGCAGTGGTCTGAAGGTTGTCTCCTCGGGACCTGCTGATGAGTCTACAGGAGACCATGAGGGTTCCATCGCAGAGTATCTCCTTTGATATCAATACCTGACTGGTGGAATTAAACTGCCACATTTCATCCCCGTAATAGTAGGCGTACTCAAAGGACGCAAGAGATTCACCATTCTTTGGTATTACCTCTGTTGACCCCTGCTTGAGTTTTGTGACACATTGTGACGTTGTGTACCAGAGACAGGTTCCTTCTTGGGCGACAACATAGGGAATTGTACCATTTTGAGAGATTTTATAGAACGAGGATTCGAGGGGATATCCTGGAATCGGCTCATAATAATAGTAGGAATCCTCTATGGAGACGTAATCTGGATACTCTGGGGACGCGGTGGGTGATTCGTCATAGTAAACATAGTACTGTTCGGTTCCATCAGCGTGCGGTGGAATAAGAAAGATAAGGCTACATGAGGTGATATGGGCCTCGTCAGAGGAGACAAGGTCATAGAGCTGGGATTCAAGCTCCAAACAATCGTTGTTGTTTTGACATATCACCCGGACAGAGTGTCTGGTTTCGTTGATCGCCCAGCAAAGAGATTCAAACTCAATAAGGATGTCGACTGGTTGGTATGCAGCGATATTGTTTTCAGTAAGTGAGGCAAGGTTTATTTCCTGGCGAAAGGACCATGAATCATCCCACCAATCAGGCTGCCTGGCAGATCCATGGTGAGGTCCCACAGAGAAACAAAGTATTCCGATAAGGAATAAAACCTGTATGATTATTCGTGCTCTCATAGTAGAGGATTGGCCCCCTATTTTTTAAAATAGTTATCTATAAATAATTATCATCTTGTATTATATTATCCTTTTTACTGAGAGAAAAAAAACCGGATGATCAAACAATCTTGCCTTTTTTAATGACGGTCTCTACCAGATTTATCCCAAAATGATATGGGAGAAATCGATGATTTGGACAATCAAGGATGATGATATCCGCTTGCTTTCCCTTTTCAAGGCTGCCGACCCTGTTATTCATCCCAATCGCACAGGCAGCATTAAACGTCGCTGCTGTGATTGCTTCAGCTGGAGTCATCTTCATATTCAGACATGCGAGTTGTATGATGAATTGCATATTCTCAGTCCAGCAATTCGGATTTAAATCAGTTGCGATTGCGACAGGTACTCCTTTTTCAATAATCTTACGTGCTGGCGCATACTGCTGCAGCATCATGCAGAACGGAGTACCTGGGAGAAGCACCCCTATTACATTGTTTCTAGCCATCGCCTGCAGACCATCATCTGATGATTGTAACAAATGGTCCGCACTAATCGCACCAACCCTGACAGCAAGGGAGGCCCCACCGGTATTTACGATTTCATCCGCATGAATCTTCGGGACAAGACCGTACTGTTTTCCTGCTTCAAGGATTCTTTTTGACTGTTCAATAGTAAAAACCCCTTTTTCACAAAAGACATCGCAGAACTGTGCAAGACCTGTCGTTTTCGGCAGCATCTCTGTAATCACTGTTTTGATATAGGTATCTGCGGGCTGATGTGGAGGGAGCGCATGCGCACCAAGGAATGTCGACACGATATCTACCATATGTATCTTCTGCAATTTTTTCTGAACCTTCAGCAAGGTAATCTCTGTTTTTGTGTCAAGACCATACCCGGTTTTTGCCTCACAGGTTGTCGTCCCATGTAAAAGCATTGTATCAAGGCGTTTTTTACTCTGCTGTACTAACTGTGCTGGGGAGGCTTTGCGTGTCTCTTTTACCGTATACAATATCCCACCGCCACGTTTGAGAATCTCCAGATATGGAACACCAGTGAGTTTTTGATCTAACTCAAACTCACGGGACCCAGCGAACACCACATGGGTATGAGGATCGACAAATCCAGGCATGACTACCTTTCCTGCTGCGTTGATGACGGTGTCAGCCTTGTACCGAAGATTTTTCCCTACCTCTACAATCTGCCCATTGTTCACAGCAACAGATCCGTTTTTCAAAATCCCAAGATTTCTCATCTGTTTCTGTCTACGAGGGTTCCTTGGTCCTCTTAAGCTGAGCAGTTCACTTGCATGGGTAATCAAAAGGTCAACGGATTCCATAGGATGTTCCCAAATAGTTAAATCAATGACTCTTGATTAAGGTTTACGGTGAACCTAGTATGGCACGACTTATAGAATGTGTTCCAAATTTCAGTGAAGGAAGAAATAAGCATACTATTGAGACCATCCGAACCTTAATCCAGAACCATACAGACGTCGCCCTTCTTGATTTCTCTCCTGACGCGGATCATAACCGCACTGATGTAACACTCATTGGTGCACCTGAGGCAGTTAAAACAGTAGCCTTAGAAATCGCCCTGAAATGCGTTGAACTTATCGATATGAACAAGCACAAAGGTGAACACCCGCGCATGGGAGCAATCGACGTGGTCCCGTTTATCCCTATCGCAGAGGTTGGCATGGGCGAATGCATTCAGCTGGCTAATGATTTTGCTAAAGAATTTTCAGAAAAGACAAACGTCCCCTGTTATCTTTATGAAGAAGCAGCGAAACGAGAAGACCGGCGAAATCTCGCAGATGTCCGCCGCGGTGAATATGAAGCCCTTAAAGCAGAGATAGGAAAAAACCCAGATAAAGTCCCAGACTACGGGCCAAATAAGATCCATCCAACCGCAGGAGCAACCGCTGTTGGAGCACGATTCTTCCTCATCGCTTTTAATGTTAACCTTAATACTGCTGATATCAAGGTTGCAGATAACATAGCAAAGGTAGTTCGCCATAGCAGTGGGGGGTATCGATATGTCAAAGCAAAGGGATTTGAAATTAAAGAACGGGGAATTGTTCAGGTATCAATGAATCTTACCAACTATCAAAAAACATCAATCTTCCGTGTTTTTGAAACCATAAAAAATGAAGCACAGCGATACGGTGTATCAGTCATCGGCAGCGAAATCGTCGGATTACTCCCCTTGGAAGCTTTGGTTGACAGCGCGAATCATTATCTCCGACTTGAAAAATTTTCAGTTGATCAGGTATTGGAAAAACGCCTCTTGGAAATAAAAAAGTGAGTCGTATGACAAAACTCGTCAAACAAAATATTAAAATGTTCCTTGATGAACTTGCATCAAGCAGCCCAGCACCAGGTGGTGGGAGTGTCGCTGCGCTTTCCGGCGCGTTAGGGGCTGCGCTTTCCTCAATGGTGTGCAATCTTACTAGAGGAAAACAAGGGTACGACGCAGTACAAGATGACATTGAAGAAATTTTCAGAAAAAGCGAAGAACTCAGAGGGGACCTTACAGAACTTATAGACAAGGATACAGAGGCGTTTAATGAGGTGATGAAAGCAATAAAAATGCCAAAGGAAACGGAAGAGCAAAAAAACTATCGGAAAAACGCTCTCCAAACAGCATTTAAATATGCAGCGGAAGTGCCTTTAGAAACTGCAAGAAAATGCGTTCAAATCCTTGACGTCGCACGAGTCGTCGCAGAGAAAGGAAATACGAATTCCATTAGTGATGCAGCGGTTTCTGCGCTCATGGCACAGACGGGTGTCCAAGCTGCGATGCTGAATGTTCGCATTAACCTTGGCTCGATAAAGGACCCAGACTATGTCCAGCATGTTTCCACAGAGTTGCATGAGCTCCTCCAAAATGCTATGGAGAAATCCGCAGAGATTCTTGGTATCGTTGAAAAAAAATTTTAAATGATATTGAGGGGGGATACATGACGATTTCACCACAGAAGTTCTATGATATTTTATTAGAATCTTTTGGACCTCAACACTGGTGGCCGGTCGATACGAAGTATCATCAACATCATCACAGCGATCCTCGTTTTGAAATCATGGTTGGGGCGATACTGACGCAGAACACCGCTTGGACGAACGTGGAAAAAGCACTTCATAACCTCCGAAGTAACAAAGCCTTAACAATTCATAAAATGGCAACCATCAATATCACTAGCCTTAAGACCATGATACAACCCTCAGGGTTCTTCAACCAAAAAGCGTATCGACTAAAACTCTTTTCAGCGTATATCGAAAAAAGCTATGACGGGGATTTACATAAATTCTTTTCAAGAGAGAAAACGGTAATCAGGCGCGAACTACTCAGCCTTCAGGGGATTGGACCAGAGACAGCGGATTCAATCCTTTTATATGCAGGAGATCATGCTTTTTTTGTTGTCGATTCCTATACAAAACGAATCTGCCAACGTCTTCCGTTTCACGTGGCAAGTAATTCGTATGATGACATCCAAGCGTTTTTCGAAAAAGAACTTCAATTGACGCTCCAACAAGAAAAACTCGTGTCGACCTACAAAGAATTCCATGCTCTTGTTGTGAAGCTTGCAAAACATCACTGTTGGAAAAAAAAACCACACTGTACACGCTGTCCCCTGACGACGCTATGCAAGAAGCTCCTCTAGTTTCTCACGCAACACCCCAGCAGGGATATCAGGAAGCGAGATGAGCTGAGAGTTTCCGATATGGCCCTTCCCAGATGGTTTTACTTTGATAAATCCCGCAAGTTCAATTTCCTTAAGATAGTTCCAAAACATCGTATGGGCCCGTGCTTCCTCATCATACTCTTCACAGGTAATCGCATAGGTCTTCTCCACCTCACCGGTGTTTGCGTATGCGACGCTTTCTTTCTGCAGTCTTTTTGCTATCGACAATAACGTGAGCAACTGGTGTTTTCCTAAGTTCTTTAACTTCGTTTCAGTGACAACCGAATAGGTCTCTGCTTTTGCGGCACGCACATGTTCTGGAATCACCTGTTTGGCATGTTTCTCATCTGCATACATGCCTGCTTTCCAGAGAAGCTCTAGAGAAAAACGAGCATCACCTGATTCACTCGCGATATCGGCGATAAGCTCGATACTCTCAGCAAGAACTGTGTTTGCATGAAACCCAAGGGTCACACGTTGACGTATGATATCATATAACTCATCACGTGTATATTTTTCTAAAACAATGATGTTACTGCGTTTAAAGGTGCTCAAGATAGCCTCTTCCAAATCCGCGAACACATCCTTCTGAGAAATCATGATAACAGAGACCGGGGTTGCTGTTTTCGTGGTTTCATCATTGAACCGAGTAAGATCATAAATAAGGTTTGATCCATTCTTTTTTAACAATGCATCAGCCTCGTCAAGCACAAGGATAAGCTGGGCGTCTCGTCGCTGCAAATGGGTACGAAGAATTTGTTGCATCTCCTGAACAGAAAATCCTCTATCCGGGAATCGGGAATCGAAATGTGTGAGAATGCCAAGAAGAACCATCGAATTTGTTGATCGCTTTCTGCAATTGATGTGGACGTATTCGAATATTTTCCCTTGATTTCGTGCAATCTGAACAAGAGATCGACAGAAATGTTTTGTCATCGCGGTTTTTCCAGTCCCCACTGGTCCCCTGATAAATGCATTTTGTGCAACATCTGAAAAGAGTGGTTTGAACATTTGAGCCAGTTTTTTCAACTGCTCAACCCGATGAGGGAGTTCGCTAGGGACGTAATCAAAATCAAGCACATGAAGATCCTTAATGACAGATGAAGAGAACAATTCATCCTCAATAATACTACCCATACGACAGGGTAATACCTATTGTTAATAAAACTTTATCTTCTCAGGTGGATAAAGGTTATACACCACTAGAATATTGCCGTTTCTTACAATGGTCAATATAAGTACATCTCAAAAATCTTTAGAATTCCTGAAAAACACGTTTCAGAGCTATTATGCATCCAACGAAGTCGACCTTCCCGACCGCTTTGGACGAAGGGAGTTTGCTTTTATCCTTTTTGGTGGCAAAGGAATGCTGCGACATCTTGGGTTTGAGACCCGTGAGTTGATAAAAATTTTTTTTAAGGAACGAACCCCGCAACATGCATATTACTCCTCTGCCTACTACCAGGACCCTGACGCAGCGAAAATGCAAGATAAACTATGGATGGGTGCAGAACTCATCTTTGATTTGGATTCTGATCATCTTCCAAACGCAGAGAAAATGAGCTATACTGAGTCACTCCGGGAGGTGAAAAAGGAGTTTATAAAATTAATAGAGGAGTTCTTACTTGGCGATTTTGGTTTTAATGAAAAATATATGGAGCTTTATTTCAGCGGAGGTCGCGGGTATCATTGTCACGTGAAGGACCCGGCCATTCTAGATTTGGATAGTAACGAACGACGTGAGATCGTCGATTATATCACTGGCCGTGATTTACAGGATTCTATTATTTTCCATGAACAAGCAACAGGGAGGAAAAGTTATGGGAGTCATTCATTTGCCAGTGGTAAAAGTTTGAAGATGCCAACACCAGACCAGGAAGGATGGAAAGGGAGGATCAGTAGAGGCATCATTGACCTTGTTAATGAAATTAAGAATACCGATGATCCTGAGAAAAAACTAAAAGAGTATGGGGTAAGCGCCCGTGACGCAGAACGCCTCGTCGCAGATCTTTCAGAGGAACGGATGAGACGGATAAAAGACGGGTTGCTTGACCAGTCAAGGACGATACGGAAATTCTTCCTGAATAGTGCGTTGCGTAAGACCGCGGTATCTCTTGGAGCAGGAGAGACTGATGAGCCGGTCACCTGTGATGTGAAACGACTCATTCGATTGCCGTCATCCCTCCATGGGAAAACCGGCTTTAAGGTTGTAAGAATCCCTATCGACGCAGTAAGGGATTTTAATCCGTTACGAGACGCAGTGGTATTACCTGATGATCCTGTTCGTATCGCAGTGGAAAAAAAGGTTTCTCTAGAGATGAAAGGAGAAAATTTCCAGTTAGAACAAGGTGAGCACCAGGTCCCTACGTATTTAGCTGTGTTCCTGATAGGGCGAAAAGAAGCAATACTGCTGTAAACTCTGGTCTTTTCTTGTTACACGAACCGTATGCTTTCCAGGTTGTAGGGAGCAGCCGTGTTCATGTTCAATCGTTTATGGATAGTCGATGAGAGATCCACGCATTTTGATTCCTCACCATGACCGAACACGACGCGTTCCGGACGGGGGGACATATTGTTGATAAAGCCAACAAGTTGCCGTCGGTCGCTATGACCTGAAAAACCATCGCAGGTCTCCACGTTCATCTCAACAGGGAGACTTACAAGAGAACCCCCGATATTCATTGGGACTTCCTTTGCCCCTCGTTGAATCCTTCGACCAATGGTGCCTTCCGCTTGATATCCGACGAAGACCAGCGTGTTTTTACCATCCCCGGCCCAGTTCTTGAAATACTCCATGACCGGACCACCATTCATCATACCACTGGTGGCAAGAACGACACAGGGGTCCTTGTCGGCAAGGATTTTCTCTCGGGTCTCACCACTGTCAACTCGTTTGAATATCTCTGAAAGCAAAGGATTGTCGCCTTGTTGGAAAATCTGTGTCCGGAGCTTGTTGTTCAAATACTCCGGGTACGCGGTATGAATAGCAGTCGCCTCCCAGATCATCCCATCGAGGTAGACCGGGACCTCAGGGATTTCCTTGTTTTTCACCAAGCTTTCCAGAACAATCATAACCTCCTGGCTTCGCCCGACAGCGAACACAGGGACAAGGACTTTGCCTTTCTTCTTCATCGAAGTGCGAATGATGTCCTTCAAACGGTCTGTTGCTTCTTTCCGGCTTGGCTGAAAATCATCATGTCCACCATAGGTTGATTCGATCACAAGGGCCTCAGCACGCGGGAAATGATTGATCGCCGGGTTAAACAACCAGGTGCGTTCGAATTTGATATCACCGGAGAACGCGATATTATACAAGCCATCCCCGATGTGGAAATGACAAATGGAAGAACCAAGGATATGGCCAGCATTATGGAAAGTGAGACGAATGTCCGGAGTAATATCAGTAGTGTCTCCATACCCCATCACAATGCAATGCTTTATCACATTGCGGATATTCTCAGAGGAGTACGGCACCTTTTTTGCATCTGCAGCAGCAACCTTGATGTAATCCATCTGAAGAAGAGTCATCAGATCTCTTGTTGGTGGGGTGCAGTAGATAGGGCCATCGTAACCATATTTGTAGAGAATGGGGACTAACCCACAGTGATCAAGATGAGCATGTGTGATGACAACAGCATCGATTTTCTCCAAGGGTAAGACCTCAGGCAGATGAATATAAGGTGAGCCATTATTTTCCGCAGAGACATCAATACCACAATCAATGAGCACTTTGCTGTCCTGCGTATGCAGCATCGCACATGACCTGCCAACCTCCCGGAACCCACCCAGGGCGATCATACGGATATATTTTTCTCCTGTTGAAGAACCACGATGAATCTTCCGACCGATTTTGCGCAGGATGTCTTTGCGTTCATCACTCATCGAACGAAGATACCCACGTATCTCCTGAACGGTTTTGGATTGAATAGGAGGCGCCCGCACAATACTCGGAGCCCAGTTGATTTTCTTTCGTATCTCGTTTAACAGCTGACCTTCTCGCCCGATGGCAGCTCCCGGTTTCAACGCTTCGATGGTGACTTCACCAACGTCTGGTTGAAAATAAATATTTGTTATCTCTGCTTCTTTCGGGATTATCTGTCGTATCTTCTTCTCTGCAATCTCGATATCAGTTAGAACAGACGGATCAGGGCGAACGACGATACGTTTTTGAAGGCTTTTCGCCATGTTTTTTACTAAATCCTTGTTATTGGCGAATTTATCAGGTGTCTTAGTGTAGATAACTAAAAGAGCTCCTTCAAATTCAACTTCTGAGATATCAACACTTGCAGGTATTGAGCCTCGAATTTTACCTCGGATTTCTGCGAGAACATCATCAACGGTCATATGCTATCTTTCTCTTTAAAGCTTGTAAAACGTACTTTCCATGTTATATTTGTTAATCTGATAAACACCATCAGAGAATACGGATGTGTTACTTCCCCATCTTCTGCAAACGTTTTTTGAGTTCGTCTTCAGGTATCATTTTAAATTCTTTCTCTGTAATTACTGCTACATCAGCTCCGTTTCCTGACGCTGAATCTCTACCCATCGCAGCAGTAATCGCTCTTAATGCAAGATCGATACCATCACTGACAGTCATATCATCGCGGTAGGAATCCTCAAGGACACCAAATGCGTAGGGTGACCCAGATCCACCAGCGGTGTATTTATCAGGGATGGAACCACCAGCGGCATCTAAGGAATAGACATGCCCGCCTGTTGAATCCCACCCGCCGAGAATCAACTGGACATAATACGGATAAAATTTCCTGGAATTCAAGATATTCGACATGAGTGTTGCTGCGCTCTGCACAGACATCTCGACGTCTCTTTTTAGACTGTATAATTTCGTCTCAGCGCTCAGATAACGCGAGAGAACTTGAAGATCCCCAACAAGTCCAGCAGTCGCAAGGGCAAGATGGTTATCTATCTGATAGAGTTTCTTCGTCGCTTTATGGGCAATTAGGGTTCCCATGGTTGCTCTTCGTTCTGTAGCAATAACAACTCCGTCTTTACATACCAAACCAAGGATGGTGGTACCAGTCTTCTTTACATCTTCTGTCATAAATTACTCTCCAGTAAACACCAGAAAAACACTGGGTAACGAATCTCATATCTTTTATATATACTTTGTGGAGTAGTGAAATGAGGAGGTACGTTGAGAGTAACCTCCTCATGATCATTTAAATAATTGACAGGTGTTTTCCGAGTTTTTCGAATTTATCTAAAGCAAAGTCCAAATCGTCCTTTGTAAGACCTGCGTTCATCATGGTCCGAATGCGAGCTTTATCCCGCGCGACCATAGGAAACACAATAGGCAAGGCAAAGATCCCTTCATCGAAGAGTTTATTGCTTAATTCCTTTGCTTTTCCTGAATCTCCAACGATAACAGGGGTGATTGGTGTTTCACTTTCTCCAGTGTTGAATCCTAAGGAGTTCAATTCCTTTTTGAAATACCTTGTATTCTCCCATAGTCGTTTGACATGTTCAGGCTCCGTCTCCAAAACATCAATGGCAGCAAGCTGAGCACCTGAAACCGCAGGGGGATGTGACCCACTCAGCAACCAGGTCCGCGATTTATTGTAGGCGAAATTCACCAGGTCCTGACTTCCAGCGATAAGGCCACCGACCACACCAAAGGCTTTACTGAAGGTCCCCATCTCCACATCGATTTTTCCCTCGATATGGAAGTGTGCACCGATCCCTCGCCCATCCTCTCCGATGACCCCTTCACCATGGGCGTCATCAACATAGGTCATCGCGCCGAACTCATTGGCTAGTTTTACTATCTTGTCCATGGGAGCGATGTCTCCATCCATGCTAAAGACACCATCTGTGATGATGAGGATACGACGGTATTTCTTATCCGCTTCTTTTAAGACTTTTTCAAGGTCTCCCATATCTCGATGTTTGAAAATCGCGCGGTCCGCTCTTGTAAGCCGGACGCCGTCAATGATACTGCCATGGTTCAGCTCATCACTAATGACGATATCGCCTTCACCGACAAGCTGCGGGATTAACCCAGAGTTCGCAGCAAATCCTGTTTGATAGATAAGAGACGATTCGGTTCTTTTAAATCGCGCAAGTCGTTTTTCGACTTCCGTGTGGATTTTCAGAGTCCCTGCGATAGCCCGAACAGAGCCAGAACCAGCGCCGTACTTCTTTGCCGCCTCAACAGCTGCTTTGATGAGCCGGGGATGGTTACTAAGATTAAGATAGTTATTCGAACACATCATGATAACTTCTTTGCCATTGACTATCGAATGGGGCGTTGATCCGCTCTCAAGGATTCGGATGTTCCACTCAAAATGATTCTTGACCAATTCATCGTATTCGTCTTTTAAAAATTTATTTGGGTTTCTTTTTGTAATTTGTGTCATCAGATTACCTCCAAGAATGATACGTTCCCCCTAGGGGGTCAGGAAATATGATTCGCATATTAAAAGCTGTTGGTCTGTAGTTTAACAACCCGGCTGAGGCGATACCCGATAACTACCATAAGATACCCTTGGTCTGCAAAACGCCGATCGAGTCGTTTGTCCCCGGTGTCCACCCGAAGGATGGGGGTATGAAGGAGTTTTGAAGGAGTGGAAACGACGATAATGTTTTCGATACCTATTGTATTGATAACCGCGGGACTAAGCTGGAGGTTCCCACGACCGAGAATGAACCCCTGTGCACCAATCGGGCTAAGAAGAATTTTTACCTTTGGATATTTTTTGAGAAGCAGAAGAATTTGTTTTTCGTTTACATCCTTAGCCACACGCTTATGTTTGTAAATCGCATCAATACCTAATAGCGTATGCTCCAGGTGTAATTTTCTTGCGATGAAATCGATTGTCCCCCCCGCACAAAACAAAAACAACCAGTCCTGATGTTTTTCCATTTCATCTTTGACATGATCTGCAAGTTCATCTTTTACCTCATCATCGGAAACCGATTCGTAACAGGTTTTCCCAACCTGGATGTAAGTTGGTTCGATGATTCCTTTCACGATACCGTATAAGCGTATCTTCCATTTTCCTTTGCGGTAGAGTTCCTCATCAAGATCCATGATTTCAGCATCACCGATAGTTAGGCGTTTGTTGAGGAATTCAGAGAGTATCTTAGCCGTAGCGCTTGTTGTAATACCAAAGACACCAGAATGCATTTTGACCCCCGCGGGAATTCCAAGAAGCGGGATTTTTTTGTCGATGACGGAAAAAATATCTCGAGCAGTCCCATCACCACCGCAAAAAATAAGCAGATCACACTGATGATCAAGGAATTTTTTACAAGCGTTCTGCGTATCAGAAGCAGACGTGGTGTTTCCTATTGGTACGGCAACAACCTGGATATTTTTCATACCAACAGTTTCCAACTCGTTTTTCCCCATATCCCCCTCGCAGGTAACCCACACCAAATCCGGGGAATTGGACGTCAATTTCGAAAATTCATGGAGCATGTCTTCTGCTTTTTGCCGTGCAACTGGTTGGGCTCCGAGTTTGATTGCTTGGCTCAGAACATCATCTGTTCCTTTGAGACCTACTCGGCCACCCATCCCAGCAATAGGATTAACCAGGAAACCTATTTTGATGTTCATCACCTCACAGAAGGTTTGCGTATTATAAGAATGTGATTTAATAATTCATTGGTCTGGGAAGTGTTCTACTCTATCATTTTGAGATTTTTACACGATGGGTTTATATAGGGTTAATAACAGAGGATGTAGTGGTGAGGAAGGGCGACGTTCGGCGGGGTCTTGTCTTCCCGATATGCGCTCTTGTCTTCCGGTGACGCTGGTGTTGCGTGGTTCGTTGCGTCGGTGTGGCGCATCTGTGTTTGCCTCCTTTTCCCTCCTTCCTTACCTTTTTGGGTTGTCTTTTTTTAGGGATTATGTATGAGTGGATCGAACTTTATGTAAATCAATCATTCCCCGAGAATAGGAGACAAGGAAGGTCTTGGCATCAATGCTATATAGCCGGGAGTCACACATTAAGAAATATTCAGAACAAGCTGCATGTTTTACTTCAGTGATGACTTTCTTTGTGATTTCTGAAGTGAAATGAAAGTCCTCAGAAAGGAAAAGGTCGACACCATTCTTCAGTGTTGATACGAGAATAGCGCAATCGTTTTTTATTTGGTTTGTTGGAATCCCATGTTGTTCCATGGAGCGTTGACATGTCTGGCCTAATGCATCGGAGAGCAAGCGGTTCTTAAAATCAATGACCTCTGCATGGGCCTGTGTCCATCGTTTCAGTGCTTTTTTATAGGTCGACTCAGTGATGCGACCCCAGATTTTCAATTGCTCAAGTTCAGAGGCAACAATCGATGTGACAAAACAGGGGATACGGTCACGTGCCAATAGCTTCACTATCGTATCAATCGATGAATCCTCCTTAAGCAGGAATGAGGTATCAAACGAGGCACTTCTTATATGGATTATTTCGACCATTTTTTCATCCTTGTTTTATAGTAATATGTTCAATGATATTTTTTTGTATCGATATTGAAAAGATGAAGCGGACCTATGGGGGTTCTAACCCTTCTTCTCCTTGTAATTCCAGTCGAAATATTTAGGTTTTATGGCTATTTCGTTTGGAAAGTTCACTTACTAAAATCTTTCTTTTTTTCTTTTTTTGTGCGTGGTATATCAATTCTATTGTATTTTTTTAATTCATCTGACTATAGTCAGTATGGATGCCGGGTATCTTCTTTTGATTGGGGTTTCATCTACCCGGTGTCCTCCTCCTATTTCATCGGAGGTGCGTTGTCATGAGGTCCTCTGTTGTTGTTATTTGGCGATGTATTGCCCCGAAACCGGATGGTATCGGATGTTTTAACAAAATCATCGAATGTTCTAAAGATGCGATTTATAATAGATACTATGGGTGGATTTGTGACTGTGGCCGATGGACTACCGGTAATGATGATTATCATAAAGAATTGAAACGTGGGACCCGGGAAATAGCTGATTGCAAAAAAATGAGGGAAGGTGTCAATGTTTCCAATATTATACAAATGGCACCGAAATTTAAGCAATGTATTGAGGATCCGTCAATCTGTGCGACCTGCGATGTTGAAGGATGCCCCGGTTCAATTCGTTTTGGACCAGGATATTATGATGATATCGGCGTCCCTGTTTACAACGAGATAAGTCTCCCGATGTGTCCTCATGTGTGTTATAAGGAGGTGAAATAATGAATTTAGATGCCTCCGTTTGTTCTGGTCATACTTGGACAACTCCGCAACGACGTTGTTATCAGCGTATTAAAAGCGGTTTAACCTGGCATAAGGATGAAATCCTGCGGTTTCTGACGTTAGGTTCTGCCCCTGGGATGATTCGAGATCAACAAATGGCGTTCCGATGTATTAAAGAAAGTTTGAGGCGAAAAACCCTCGCAAAGCTGTATAATGAGGGTTATTTGTCGAAACGACAGCTTCGTTCACATTATACGGGGAAACCTCTCGGTTATGTTCCTCAGTTCCAATATATCAATATACGGACTACTGAAGGACCTGAGGGTGTGTTGCATATTTTGTATTTCGGTGATTTCCTCCCTCAGTCCTGGTTAAAGGATGAATGGCACCGATTGACTGGAGGTTGTCAATCTGCTTATATCCGAATGTGTAAAACAAGGACGTATAATGAGAAACGACTGGCCCGGTATTGTATTGACCAATATTGTGCCGGTCAGACTGATTATTTACGGTTCTCTTGTTCAAAACACTGGGTATATCCTGGGTTTGTCCGTCATTATAACAGTTTAAAGGTTGATTGCCGGGATTATTCTCATGCGATTGGTGAATGTTACGGTCATCCTGTGTATCGTCTGGATATGGACCGGTTAATCAATCGTTGGAACGAATGGCTTTTGCTTCATGGTTCCTGTTCCTTTCATAAATTTATGGGAGGCGTTCCTGTAGAAACTGAGTTATCTCTTTTTGAGGATATTAACGAGGTGGTGAATTAATAATGAAAGGGGACCGAATCACTCATAAAGAATTGTTCGAAGCAACCGGTCTACATCATGGAACCGGGGCGATCTGTTGCGGTTGTCCCGATTGCCATTGTCTTCATTGTTATTTAGCTAAACGTGATAAAAAAGGTCTGGTAGATGATAATTATGATTAATCGAAAATATATTGAAATAAAACGAAGTGGCGTTTGGTGTCTGTATCGTGTGACATATTACTATCGGAATAAACTTTGTTGGTATTACGAGTTGCATAAGCGAGATAGAAGGACCCAAACCAATGATATTCTTCGATTTGGTCAAAAGAAATTCGATGATTTAAAGACTATGCTTCAGGAGTTGGATTCTGATACAATCACTTTATCGAATGTAAAGGTCATCAATAGCGAAAAGCTGTTAATTGATTGGATGTGATGCTGTTATGAAGGAAATATGCAAAAACTGTGTTCTTGGAAAGTATGTTCAGAATTGTATGCATATGGGCCATCGTAGTAAATACTGCCCGTATTTTTACCCGTTGCCTGATCTTGTTAAACAAGAACAGGATAAGAATCTGAATCATCAGACTTCGTTCTATAATCAGTTTTCACCGTCAAAGAGGGTTGAAACTGAGAAGAAGCTTTAGCGTATCTGCTGTTCAATGTTGTCTCTTCTGTTGGTATGAAGATGTTACCAGGTTTTCTATTAGTCTGCTGATGGTCTGGCCTGGTTTTTCATTCTGTTTCATATATGGTCTGATGATGTCTAGTATATCACTGTCGATATAAGCGGTAATCTGTATTTTTCCATTTCTTAAACGTCTGGTCTTGGCCATATTGTAGTAATGGCTTATTGGCGTATTTAATTCTTGATGCTATGTGGTATTCCTTTGTTCATACATGGTATGATTATGTATTGTATTGTCTGGTTACCATTTCCCTGCCGGAGTGGGCGTGGGAGAAACCGTGCAAGGGTTCTCCCGCCTGGGAATGGAAGCGAAGCGCATGTGTATGGAGTGTGTGTTCTGAGTGTGTGTTCTCTCTGGTTCGGGTCTGTTGTAACTGATCTGCTGTGCATATCAGTGTGCCCCTGTGTTTCTATGCGTCAAGAGGTGGTTAAAAGAGGTTGTGTAGGGTGTTATGCGAAATGCTGAGATCATAGCTTAGTGTCAGGTTCTCTCTATTTTATTTCAAGGTTATATATTAATGACTTTTCTAAAAGCGATAATGATCTACGGCAATCTCAGGGTTTTCCCTGTTATTCTGTCGGAATATAGCAAGAATCGAATGGATATGCTGATTTTCCCTTTCTACAACCGTTGTTATTTTACACCTCAAGCTCACATTCTCGTATGAGAATTGACTGGCGTTCTGCAATGGAATGAAGAGTAGCTACCCGAATCCATATTATCTGGTCCTGTGACCTGTTCATGCCTCTTTCTGTGAAAGAGGAGTATGTAGAGTCTCCTCTCCGGCCGAAGGCCATATCTGACCTATTACCAGGGCGTAGGGGTCACCAATCCGACCAGAGGTCGGTCACCAAGGGGCCCCGAGCCATATATCAATTACCCCATAAGGGTATTTGATTCAGCTCAAGGTCTGCAATCACTCCGTGATTCAGCTCAGCGACTACAACCAAGTGACCAACAAAAAGCGATGGTTGGAGAAGCTGGATTTCGTAGAATTGGAACGACAATCGCAATCGGTCTGCTCACGGGTCCCGTGAGGGTGTCCCGTTCTTTACTTGTTTATTAGTATCATAACTGCACGTTTATCTATAAAAGCTATTTAATTTTAAAGGCTTTGCACATAAACATCATGTCATTGTGAAATGTTATAGGGTTGTATTGCAGCATGCAAATCGTAATTCGACCATCGTATTGTTTTATATATTATACCATCAATATTGTAGCCTATTGGAAAAAAAACTGTGCCTATTATTTGATGGATTGGTTTAGTAAATCCATTCCAATAATTACTTCTCCAAAAGTTAATTGAATCTAATAAATATGATGAAAAAGTAGCACCCTCGTAGATATTATTCCTTTTAAATATGTTATAAGGAGAATATTTCAATTCGATATTGCTATGAAGATTATTTTCTGAAATAATGTTATGAGAAGAATCATCAAATATAAAAGGACCTGTATGACTCATCAGATTATTTTTGATAAGACAATGATTTGCCTTATGAAGTCGGATACCTGCCAAGTTAGATCCGAAGATGTTATCTTGAATTATATTATTCATTCCGGAATCAATAAGGATTCCTGTTCCCCATTTATTATTAATAATTTTATTGTTTTTTATAGTGCATCTATCTCCGTATAACACAATTGTGCCTTCCCAAAAAGAAGGTGGTAATGGAGCGTTCCCTATTAAGGTAAGATTTTCTATTCGGACGTCATTTGCTTGTATGTTAAAAACGGTGAAATCAAAGTAAACTTGAACATTTGTGTTAATCTTATTCTGTCCTACAATTCTAACTGATTTTTTAATTTTTATCCAATGTGTCAAATAAGTTCCATTAAAAACGTAAATGGTGTTTCCATCACTCGCAGCATTATATCCATCCATTATCGTTTGAAAAGGATGCTCTAGTGTACCATCCCAGGGACCATTGACATTGCTGTCATCAACATAGATGATGAAGGGAAATGAAGACGAACTCTCTTCGATTGGACTCTGGGTTAATGTCTGAATTGTTTGATGAGCTGCTACATTCATCTGAGAACCTAAGATCAAAAGAAGAATAGATAGAAAATTAATTCCTACAAGCAATAATTTCTTCAACGCAATTCTCTCAATAAACCAATATCTGACGTCAGATATAAACCTATGGATGTTTTTTGGATAATACTTGAGGAAATTATATGCAAGATAAGAATCTGACAAGTTTATGTGCAAAGCTAATTTTAAAAGTTATTTTGAGGTCATTTGAAGGTCGATGTGATGAAGTCGAAGGTCTGGTTCGATTTTCATTTTGAAGGCTGTTTTGAGGTCAATAATATAGTGTTAATAATTTGAACCCGATATTTTGTTTTTTATGCTATTCGTTATCATGCAGTCATTATATTTAAATGTTTGATGATATACTAAATCATAAATTATTATCTATTGAAATGGGTGAAAATAGCGAAAAATTTTGACTCGTTCTAATATATAAATTTTAGATGGAAAATGAATCGTCCGAAGCTTAAATAGGGGTGTTGGATATTGTAATTGTGACAAGTTTTAATAAACCCCAAAAGGATGTCTTTCTACCTCAGAATAATGAGGTAGGAGGCAAACAAAAATCATGCGATATTTTAGCCGGAATAGGCCCATCTATCGAACCAACTTTTCCCAAATGTTTAGGGAAGGATATGGTGGACCTGGAATATGAGTTAAAAAAATATTATGAACTTACTAAACCTCGATTAGTTAATCCAGCATTGTATAATCACGATCTCGACCAATTACTTAATGCTGTTGAAAATTGGTGGATTAGGACTCAAAGAAAGTCAGGCGGAACGTTTAACAGACGCAGAAATCTTCTTGAAGAAATGGCAAAGAGTCCGGTTTTTCCCATTGATTTGTTTGATTTGGACCCGGACCAGGTATATTATCATTTAACCTGGAAAGAGGAAAACTATGATAAGGTTTCAAATCGAAATGGGAAAGACGCAATGCGTAACCGATGGAGAGCCCTTACAATGTATGCGAAAGCTATTGGCAAGGATGTTTCTAACTGGAATTATGTTCCTCCAAAACCAGGGAGGCCAAAACATAAAATTATTCCATTGCCAAAGGACGTTTACCGGATGGTGCATTATCATTATTCAGATGATCCCTATGAAAACGCATTGTATCAGCATTTGTTTTTTCATGGTTTTCTGATAGGACCTCGACCGGATAGCGAGTTTTCGATATTGGAGTGTAAAAATGTGCATTACGAAGATAAATATGTGCATTTTTATCAACCAAAGGTAGGTGCCTGGCGTTTGATAGCATTAGAACCTGAAGTTATGACGATGGCTACTAGAAAGAGCTATAAAAACTGGATTGAAAAATGGCGTCCGAAGGTCGAAAATCAGAAATCCGGTGATTATGTTTATTTACAACCTAATGGGAAGCCATTTACAGATAACTATCTGCGAAAACAGTTGAATGTAATGGGAAAACGAGTATGGCCTCAATTTCATCCGACTGTATGTCGTGATTGGTGCTCTATAGCTCGATTGATCGAATCTGACTTTAATATTGAGAAAGTCAGAAAGTGGATGGAACATAGTGATTTGCGAGTTACTTAGCACTATACGTTGGATGCTGAGAAATATTCAGTAATGGCTCAAGGTAGTTGGATTAAGCCCATCCTTAAATCTCCGAATCATTGGAGAGAGGATAATGGGTCAAAATCGAAAAAGGGCTTAAAAACCGAGGTTTCGAGTGGAAATTCTCCGAGAAAGAGGAACGGACCTATGGGGATTCGAACCCCAGTATCCGGCTCCGAAGGCCGGAAGGATATCCAGACTACCTCATAGGCCCATGTTGATGAATGGAATTGCACATCTACTATAAAACTTAGAATGGTTCAGGGTCTTTTTGATCATTTTTTTTGTTATTGTGGTATTTTATCACGGAATATTAATATACTGTTAAACTCAAAAATTAACATGATACAGAGGTGCATTACAAGAGACGGTGGAGAGCCTCAATGAAGAAACAGATATTAATCGCTGATAAGGACCCAAAGACACGTACTGAGTTACGAAATATTTTTGAACGTGAAGGACACGACGTTTATTGTGTCGAAAACGGAATCGACTGTCTCCATTTCCTTGAAAGAGGTTTTAACGGGATCCTCCTTATTGATCTGGTAATACCACAACTGGATGGATGGGCAACCATAAAAAAAATCGTACGACGACGACTTGAAAAAAACGTCAGTATCATCGTGATGACCGCAACGGGCACTATTCGGCATCAGAAAATGAAAGGACTTGAGCCGTATGTCTATGATTATATCGTAAAACCATTTGATGCAAAACAACTCATACAAAACATTAATAAATTATATTAAAAAAAAAGATAAGAGGAGGCGATTGTTGGAGACGCCCTCTTGGGGTTTTACCGCACAAAGTCGATATTGCCGACCTTGGGGTTTGTCATAATTTTTCGCTGTGCGATGACCGGCGCTGTTGGATTGATACGTCGTTCAGGTCGAGAGGTTAGAAGATTCGGTGATTGTACACCAGTCATAATTGCCATGACCCGGCATTTCCCCTCAAACCCAGGATCAACACGTGCCCCAAGGATAACATTGGAGTAGCAGTCCATATCCTCAGTAAGGGCTTTAGCGACATCTTGTACGTATTTTAGGCTCATGTTCGGTCCACCAGTGATATGGACAAGTGCGCTGTGTGCGCCATGGTAATCGACGTTGAGTAATGGATGATTCAAAGCTTCTTTGACAATTGTATCAACGCCTGCGTCTTCATCGGCTTCGCCCCAGAGCATTACGGAGAGGCCACCAGAATCCATGACCGCTTTCATGTCAGCAAAGTCAAGATTGATTAATGAAGGAACTGAAATTGTCTCAGAAATACCTTTTACCGTCTCGGCAACCAATTGGTCCATGACAGAGAATGCCTGGTTAATCGGGAGATTCGGTACAAACTCTAGTAATCGATTATTGTCAAGAACGACTGTGCTGTCAGCAGTGACTCGTAGTTTATCAAGCCCTTCATCGGCTTTGACAAGCCGGGCACGCTCTACATTGAACGGTGTGGAAACCATACAGGTTACAATGGCGCCCAGTTTCTTTCCGATTTCCGCAACAACCGGAGCAGAACCTGTCCCTGTTCCTCCGCCCATTCCTGCGCAGACAAAAACCAGATCTGCACCAGTCAGCATTTCTTCAAGCTCTCTGCTTGACTCTCGAGCAGCACGTTCTCCCATTTCCGGGAAACCACCAGCCCCTAGACCTCTGGTGAGGTTCTTTCCAATGAGGAGTTTTTTATCGGCATCGACAAGATCAAGAGCAATTTTATCGGTGTTGATGGCAATGGTATCTGCTCCTTTTACACCTAATTTGTGAAGTCTGGTAATCGTATTACATCCAGCACCTCCACAACCAACAATAACAATACGTGCAGCACCAAATAGTCCGTCATCAACCTTTTGCTTGCTTTCCTCATGAATTTTATTTTCTATCGCAGTCTCAACAAAGGACTGCATTCTATTTTCGGCCATTTCTTCGTCCTCCTATTCTGGTAGTTGGGAAGGCCGTCCCCATCCGGACGGCCTTCACTAAAGGGGTGCATCCCATCCCCTGGTTTTACATTGATGTTATTTTTTCATGTAAGGTTCTATAGCAGCGGCCGCAGCTTCCAATTCTTGGATTTTTTTGAATTTGTCGGCTTTTGCAAGAATACGAGTTGTGTGATTTTCTATATATTCTTTTACCGCATGTCGTACTACCTCAGACCGGGTCGAAAATTCCCCAAGTCGAATTAAAAGGTCGATTTGTCGTAGGTCTATTTGAGGTAATCGGATTGTGATGCGGTCGTTTTCCATAGGTCTCCTCACATTCATCGTGTTTGTCGTAGTGATGTCATTGTTGTGTCAGACTGGCATGGTGCGCGCGTCAAACAACACCGAACGGCATCATTTGTCAGACAAACATAGAACGAAAACGTGCTTGTGTTTAAATAATTTTCTATATTTCAGGTCTACGAAGACTGACGAAGTAATATATTTTTTAATGAAAAAAAAGTGCGATTCCCATCTGGAAATTCATAAAAAAATCGATGCAATGCATAGAGGTATGCAGGTACTGATGCACGTACTAACCCGGGCGGAGATTTTTTAATTTTATTTTTTTTATAAAAAAAGAGGATGTTCATCATGGTACAATACGACCAAACGCAACAGTACCGGAAATTTTTTCAATTTTCACTTTGACAGTAGCCCCTTTGATTGCTCCCGGGATATAGACAACGTACTTATCGAAAAACGCGACGCCGTCACCCCGCTTCCCGATATCTTTAATCGTAAGTTCGTAGGTCTCTCCTTCCTTGAAAATTTCAGTTGAAACAATGGTCTTTCTTTTTTTCATCGAACCAATCGATCGAAATGCTCCACATGCGTCACAACGAATTAGAAGCGTCCTGTCCTTTTTCACCAGATGAGTATCAGGTCGATTGCATTCCGAGCAAATGACGTAGGTATCAACATACTCATCAAGGCGATCCTGGATGGTTTTAATGGGGATTTTTCCCTGGAAAATGACTCGACCACTCGAGATATCACCAGCTGTACCGACACTCCCAAGTAAGAATTTGAGGAAATGATCCGCATCGCGATTCAACACATCGATAATCTTATCAAAATTCTTCAGGACCGTGGTATTACCTTCGTAGAAAACATCGACTTTCGGTACCTTGAAACGATCATCCTCAATACGTTCCTTTGCAGTCGCACTATGAACTCGTTTTAATAAATCATTATAATGTGTGTTAGTCATATTGTAAGCTGGCGAAATGCAAAGACAGATAAAAATCTTCCGTAGAGGGAAAAAAAGAAAAGACAGGGAATACTGGCAAATTACATATCTGATTGATTAGGGCGAAGACGAGCACCCATTACAAAAAAACCTTCTTTCATTGCCTGCTCAGCTATCTCTATCTGTGTTGTAAATATTTTTGTATTTTCTTTTGTCCAATGCCAGATGAATTCGGCCATAAATTACTCTCCCCCAACCATACTGGTTGTGAGCCAAGAAAATCACAACCGGTATAAATAATTTTTTAAAAAAAAAGAGTATCTAGGCAGGTATCTTCTTCGATAAGTACACACCATCATCAACAAATCCTAATTTTCTGTAGTACGGTTTTACCCCTACTCCACTGAGAACAAACAAACGTTTTTTTCCGTACTGCTCAGAGCAAATGCGTTCTGCCTCAGAAACCAATTTTTTTCCGTATCCTCTATGTTGGTATGCCTCAGGGGTTCGCGAACCGATTGATGCTTCACGACCAAGCACCTTTACCTCCCGGATAATCATGCATGGTTCCGTTTGAAGCTCGGGACGATGAGAAGCTACGACATCCCGTAATCGTAGATAGCCAACAAGGACGTCCTGCGTTGTATCCTCAAGAGACACGAACCATTCCTCGGCGTTACTTGCCTTATATTGACGATGAACACATATGAGAGAACCGTCGGTTACCATCTCTGTTTTTTGTAATGGTGTATGGCCGATTTCTCGACAACGAATACAGCGACAGGAGGTTTTCTGTTTCTGCATTTCTTTTTCAACATATTGACGTAGATTACTCTTTTTTATCCCTGTGCAAATCTCTTGGGAGGGGATGTCCCGTTGTATTCGTTGAATACGTACCCATTCAGGGATGTCTTTTTTTATAAGAGCGATGAGGTGAGACGCTTGTTCAGTCGAAAGCGGGGTATATTTCCCATTTTTCCAAAGATCGTACAGTTTAGTCCCTTTGGTAATTAATGTAGGATAAATTTTAATCATATCTGGTTTGAAATGCTCATCAGCAAAGATGGTATGGAACGTTTCAAGGTCCTTTTTTTCGTTGCTTCCTGGTAATCCAGGCATCATATGATAACAGACCTTTAACCCTGCGTCCTTGGCTATACGAGTCGCAGCGATTGAATCAGAAACCGTATGGCCCCGTTCCATTGTGGATAAAAGAGTATCATCGATGGTTTGGACACCCAATTCAACTCGGGTTGCTCCTAATGACAACGCATGGTCCGCATGCTGTAACCGAAACCAGTCAGGTCGTGTCTCAATCGTAAGGCCTATGCACCGTGATGGTGCCTTTTCGTTGTTCTCTTTCGCATGCTCTAAGGTGTGTGAACGCCGGGAATTCAAGGCATCATAGCATCGTTTGACAAACCATTGTTGGTAGGAGGGCAGTCGAGCAGTAAAGGTGCCTCCCATGATAATGAGATCAACCTTGTCAGTCACATGGCCGATTGCCTGCAGCTGTTCGACGCGGCTTTGTACCTGCAGGTAGGGGTCATAATTGTTGCATGAGGCACGCATCGCGGCAGGCTCAAAACCGGTATAACTCTGCGGTGTGTTCTGCATTGGTCCACCAGGGCAAGGCAGACACCTCCCGTGAGGACAGGCCGCTGGAGATGTCATGGCTGCGATGATTGCGACACCAGAAAGAGTACGGGTTGATTTTTTACGAAGTAGTGAAAATGCGACTCCGTTCTCTATTTGATCTGCAGGGAGCTTTGCTAGGATTTCGCTATCTCGGGGGATAGACCGTAGGTTGTATTTTTTGCAGAGTTGAACCTTTCTTCTATGCAGTTCGTCTTTTGACTGGATTTTTTTAGAAAGAATCTGTTCAACAATGTCTTCGTGAAAAGGCATGCGGTGCTTGTATATTCCCTCTAGCTAAAAAGCCTTTGTTCCGAGTATTTATCAGTACAATCTGAAGAGAATGCATAAAGGATGGTTAACAGAGGATTCTGTTTATTTTGTACAGGTTGTGTCGTTTAATCAAATTTGAAAACACCAAGTATCTGATTCAGAGGGCTATACTGCAACACAAGGATTCCAGTACAATTCGAAAGCATGTCACCTGCGGTGACTTCCCCAGTGGGCAGCGGATCGCAACTGCCGGCTCCGATTTCATCAATATCCTCCCAGAGGACACCACTAGGAGCAACAGCAAGGACCATCAGGGTATTATTCACGTCGTCTTGTTGAAATTGTACTGTTGGTGTTTGAGTTTGTTGGGACGGATCAATAAACCCAAGCAGAATGCCGATTTTGGTCCATCGAAGAACCCGAATACCCCAGGTCATCGTTCTCCAGAGAGTGAATTTTGATTGGAATGTTATAAACAACAACGTGCTTATCAGTAAACGTAAAACCCTATAGTTAAACACCCTCCAATACATTTTTTCAAGAAATGTCTGATTATCTGCTCTCGGCTGTGTTCCTTGGTTTTTTCCATCTAAAATATCTTGAACAAAGGGAGAGGTTTTTGAGAGATCCATCGTGTGTTCGATGTTCTTGACAATTCGTTCAAAGTTTTCAGAAAGCTCTGGGTAGTCTTTAGCGAGATTCTTGATAAAAATTACGAGTTCCTCACTCGTCATGGAATGTAACATCTCATAGGAGACATACGATGGTGACAGGTCTCTTTTAACAGTCTGAAATTCAACTGCGTGTGCAGCTGGGATAAGCATGATTAACACAACAGCTATAATACTCCCTATACAATTCCTTCTCATCATCTTCTTTTCACCAAATGTCTCATATTAATAGGTCTCATATAAATATTACTCCTCTCATTTAAGTATCCCAAAAGCCACGTGTTTTCGCATATTGCAGCTCTGCTTGCAAGATGTCTCGTAAAAATTTTATCTCTTGTTCTTCGGATTTCATCAGTTCGAGTTTGTTGTACCGACTGAGGATACGCGCGGCAGTATCCGGACCAATACCTCGTCCGACGAGTGTTAGGACGGCAAATCGCCCATAGGTGAGCACAAGGCTTGCATTTTTATGGAGGCGAGCTACTTCTTTGTTTTCCTCGGCAGTCCGATTCTTTTTGGAAAGGAGCGGGAGATATTTCTTATTGTATCGTCGAACAACTGCGATTTTTATTGCACCACACTTGGGACACTTCGGTTGGGGAGACACTCGCTCGGCTCTGGTATTCCATGCTTTATGACAGTTCGTACATACCAGGGTGATATCGGCATCCTCCAATCGTTTCTTTAACGCCATCAGAATCGAGCGATCAGCACGTTGAGGGACCATGAGTCCACGGATGGTCTCAAATCCTGTCAAGGCAATCGGTGACAATCCTTGAATATGAATCATGATGTCGCCTCGCTGGATCTTCTGCAGGATCTGAACTGTATGGTCGATATCCATCCGTTCCCATAGGATTTTATCCAATGCCTCCTCATGGATCAATGAGAGTTCAAAAAGATTAAACAAACGTCTCATACCCACGGTCTTATAGTCAAAATCTTTCCGAAGCGCACCAAATTTCCGTGCGACGTGAATCAACTGCCAGCGAAGGTAGGTAGAATTTCGAAGAATCGTTTTCATCAGATACTCAAGTGTATCTGGTCGTGTGGTCAGAAGAATTTCTTTGATACGTTCAGCGGGAATACGACCGGGTAGTTCAAGATTTATTCGATAGGGATCGCTGTTAATCCCGACGCTTTCTCCAATGGATTGCGCCAGAACCGCAGAGATTAATCTGCCGAGTGTTTCGTTGACTTTTGTACCAAAACATGTGTTCAGCACCAGAGTTTTTTCTTCGACGTCTATGGTGATCGTCGTGTGGTCAGGGACTATGAATCCCTTTGTTTTTTGATCTGCTATATATTCAACCAACGTTTGGAGTGTTTCTTTTTTACAGAGGTACTGTGGCGCTTCCTTGTTCTCTGAAATATACCTTCGGAGCATCCCTACCTCTTGGGCGACTTCGAAGGGTACTGGGATATCTTCCCCAGCCCAAGAAGGAATCGTTCCGATTTCCTTAATCGGGGAGACTAACAGCTCAGTATCCTCTCTTTTCACTATCATCCAAGGCCGTCCTCGAAGGATGAACTTTTCTCCCTCGAATCCTGAGCTAAGGACAAAACTCTCATCAAGAGTACCGATTGATTTCCTTGTGCTGATATCTATCACGGGATAGGTTTTTTCATCAGGAATCATCGAGATGTTTTCGAGGAAATAATGCCGCGTATTGGTACGTTTTACAAGGAATAATTCATTCTGTTCGTCTTCCAACCAAATCGACCGTTGGTCTTTTAGTTGAGAAAGCACCGAGTTAAAAAGTGTCTGTGACAGAGTCGAAAAGGGGTATGATCGTGTAATAATCTCATAGGCTTTTTCTGCGGAGATTCGACCATGTTCCAGTGTAAGAGATATGATTTGATTTGAGAGCACCGAGAGAGGATTTTGTCGGACATAGAATTTTTCAAGGTCTCCTGAAAGCGCTCGCCGGGCGATGACTAAACTTTCAGAAAGGTCTTCAGGGTTCGTTGCAAGAATCATTCCTTTTGATACTTGCCCAACCCGGTGCCCTGAACGGCCAACACGTTGAACAATCCGAGTGACTTCCCGTGGCGAGTTGTACTGAATCACAAAATCCGTGTCACCGACATCGATTCCAAGCTCAAGGGAGGAAGTACATACCAATGATTTCAAGGTGCCGTTTTTAAAGTCATTTTCTGCTTCAATACGCGCATGTTTTGACAGTGACCCATGATGCACACCAATGCGTTGATTCTCCTGCCAGAGATGGAATCGTGATGCCAGGATTTCCGCACCGTCTCGTGTATTGATAAATAAAAGTGTCGAGGTATGTTCATCAATGAGTTCTTTACATCTTCTCAATAATGCAACAGAGATTGGCTCAATGGACAGCCGATGTGCAAGAGGATAATCTTCGCTGTGTACAAACGGCAGTTCAACGGTGATGTCGATATGTTTTGTGACATCAATTTCAAGAATATCGACAGGACGGAATAGTGTGTTGTCTCTCCCACCAAGATAGCGTGCCACCTCGCTGGGTAAACCGACTGTAGCGGAAAGACCGATACGCTGAAACTCATGACCTTCCTGCCGTGTGATTTCACATAATCGTTCCAAACCAACTGTAAGCTGTGCACCACGTTCATCACCCGCGAGTTCATGAACCTCATCAATGACGACCCAACGAACATGACCAAGGTGCCTGCGGATCCGTTTCCCGGTAAAAAGAATCTGTAAGGTCTCTGGAGTCGTAATCAACATATCGGGTGGCACTTGGGCTTGCCTCGCACGCTCACTTGAGGAAGTATCCCCATGACGGACTGCTACGGAGATGCCCAGGTGTTTTCCCCAGTCGAATGTGCGACGCAGCATATCTCTGTTCAGCGCACGAAGTGGCGTGATATACAGAATCGATATTCCTTTCGTGCTGGCATCGGATGGTGGTTCTTCTCTGCATAAGTAGTTATGAAAGATAGGAAGCAATGCTGATTCTGTTTTCCCCAATCCGGTCGGTGCGATTAAGAGCACATGATGACCATCAAGGATTGAGGGAATTGCTTTCTGCTGTGGTTCTGTTGGCTGCGTAATATTGTTAGCCAAAAGGAGTTCTTGGAGACGATGATCAAGAAGCTCAAAAACTGATTTCATAGACAAGGGTGCATTCTCATCATCTATTTAGTATTTTCTCCGAACAATCAGAGAAAATTCAGAACCAGTGCAGAGAGGGCAAGTATGGTTTTATAAGATTATTTCTCGGTTTTTTTCATCGCGATACAAATTTCAATTGAGGAGACATTCGATTTCCGACCATCTTCGTTGGTGACGACCTCAGTGCCGATGTCGATATGTTTTATCTCAGCATTTGTTAAAAATCGGTTGTGTGTTATTTCTGCTGCGTCAACCGCCCTACTTATTGCGTTTCCTCTCGCTTTCAGTACCACCTCGGTGAAATTCCCTGAGTTTAAGACAGCCATGATGGCGGTTACATAATTCATCGGTGGCTTGTTCCCGACATAGATGATATTGCTGTCGGCATCGATTTTCTTTTTCTCATCCTTTGTCATACCAAATCTGACTCCCCAGAAAAATGGTGTCCTTCTTTATTCTTACGCAAATGAAAATTCATTTCTCTTTTATAAAGTTTTGTTTTTTTTAGCATGTCTCCTTATGGTAATCCGTTTGATTATCCGTAATAATGGCCGCTTGGTTCTTTGTTTTCATCTCTGCCTTCATGCTGTTTAACGTCGAGAACGTCAATGGCAAGAATCGCATGTAACGGGACAATACGTAGTTTTTCTCCAAGTTCCTTCCCCTCGATACAGAGTTCGATAACAAGACCTGCTTCTTCGATGCCTATGGTAGCATATCCTCTGAAGATACCTTCCGTTTCCAAGGAACTATCACGTCCCCCGATGGAGATGATCTTATAGCGTAACCCCTCGATGAGTTTCCAGTCTTCCTTTTTTTCCATGATGTCACTTCCTTTTCATTTCGATAAGTCGTTGAAGATGCTCGACGGTCTTGCTGTAATTCTCAACTGCTACTTTAATGTGCGCTTCGACAAAATTCCATGCTTTTTCAAAGTTACCATATCGTAATCGATACGCTTTTTTCTGTTGCTTGGAGACCTCATCAAACACGGATACCTCTTCAAGGATATCAAATCCCTTCAGTTTGTTTAAATGTCGATAGACCGTTGGTCGTGAGGTTTTCAGTGTAGCTGCGATATCATCGACAAACCATGCTTTTGTTGGATGTTTCAGGAAAAAATCTGCAAATATTTTATAGGGGATGACGGGATCGGAACCTTTTGAGAGGTATCCTATTTGCTCAAAGAATTGTTTTGCAGCAGTGTCAAAATCCTCTTCACCAGTGAGTGGCGTGTTACTGACAATTTGCATTTCGAATGGCATAGGGTCTACCTTTGATACCCGACATACATTCTCTGAATAATAATATTTCCTTTACTCCGATAAGGAAAGAAAATGATTTTGTTTTGTACTAACCGTTATTCTATAGAATGGGGAGGTAGTTTTCCACTTCCCACTTTGTGACTTGGAGTTTGTAGAGGTCCCATTCTTTTCGTTTCACGTGCAGGAGATTCTCAAAGATATGATCCCCTAAGGTTTCTCGTACCAATTCGCTTTTACTCATCAGCGCGAGTGCATGACCTAGACTGTCTGGGAGTTGTTCGATGCCGTACTGCCGACGTTCTGCTTCGGACAACGCATAGATGTTCTTTTCAACAGGTGCTGGGGCTTCAAGTCTTTCTTCGACCCCCCTTAACCCAGCAGCAAGCATGAGTGAAAACGCAAGATACGGGTTACAGGCGACATCAGGATTTCGTAACTCGCAACGCGCACTAGTCCCCCGCTTTGATGGAATCCGTATAAGCGCGCTGCGGTTCCTGTTCGCCCAGGCAATATAGGTTGGCGCCTCATACCCAGGGACGAGTCGTTTGTACGAATTCACGGTCTGATTCAACACACCAGAGAGCTCCTTGATATATTTCAAGAGTCCGGCGATAAACTGATAGGCCACAGGACTTAACCCGTTGGTATCATTCGGATCAGAGAAGGCATTTGAACCCTCAAGTGTGAAGAGTGATTGATGTGTATGCATACCCGAACCACATTGGCCATAGAGTGGCTTAGGCATGAATGAGGCATGTAAATTATGTTTCGTGGCAATCACTTTCGTAATATATTTCAGTGTAATGACACGATCAGCAGTCGTGATGGCATCTGCATAATTAAAATTAATTTCTTGTTGACCCGCAGCACATTCATGATGCGCTGTGTACGGCTGGATTCCAACTTGTTCTAAGGCTAAGGAGATATCAGCTCGAACACCTTCCGCAAGATCCCGGTGGGATAAATCAAAATACCCTGCCGTGTCATTGGGCATAACTGTTGATTTCTCACCGTCTTTTTTAAATAAAAAGAACTCACATTCAGGTCCCGTATTGTAAACATAACCGAGTTTGGCTGCCTTCTGCATCATCTTTTCCAGGATGTATTTTACATCACCTTCGAATCGCATGCCGTTTGGTTCGTAGATGTCACAGTTAAGTTTCGCAGTTTTTCTGGCTTCAACAAGTTCTGGAAGAATCACAAAGCTTGCGGGGTCGGGTTTCGCAATTTTATCTGATTCCTCAATGGTTGCATACCCGGCTATGGAAGAAGCATCAAAAGGTACACCATCATCTAATGCAGATTCTAACACGTTTACAGGAATAACAATGTTTTTTGGCATCCCAAGAATGTCGATAAATTGCAATCGGACAAAAAGGACTTTTTGATCGCGAACGGTTGACAAAATCGATTCCTTGTTCCATGATTGCATAATATACGAACTCAACACATCCTCACCTCAACATTCCTATTCTTGTCAACAAAAATAGTTCATTTTTGTCGCTGGGTCTATATAAATGAAGTATATTAATAGCTTATCGGAAATGACACAGACGAAGCCAAAAAAGTGTTTTATCTTAAGCATCCCAGGGGTTCGAACATCCCAATAAATCCCATATAAAAAAAACATTAATCTTTATAGAATTTATCGTCATTATTATTCATAGAAAACCTGAGGAATTGAAAAAGAGGGAAATCCCTTTTTTATGATGAAATATTTAAAATTAACACGCCGGTAGATTTAATTATAGGATATACATTAATTAATGATATATTATTGTAGAAAGTAAATAGAATCGAAGGGGGTAAAACATGAAAAAAATAAATAAGATAGCAATAGGCATAATTATCTGTAGCTTGTGTATCCCGACAACGTTAGGCGCCAATGGGGATAACTTCTTTTTCCAGGACAACAATAGTACCGATGAGAAATTAATTTTAGTACCTGATTCAACCGTTCTGTTGAAACTCTGGAGCCAAAAATCAAACAGCGGTGAGATTGTCCCGTTTTATTCAATCAGCCTTGACGGGGGAAACACCTTTGTCAGAACTGTTCAACCCTCCTATGAAATCGGTTTACGGTACGATACTTTTGATCCCGCTGTAAGAGAACCAGACATCACGCCTCGTCTCCAAGCAGGTCAAGACACCCATTTGTATATTGTTCAGTTTTTTACCCAACCACTTCAGGAGTTCCAGGATGCAATTACTTTCTATGGGGGTATCGTGCGTCATTATATCGCCCAGTACGCCTATCTCGTCGAGATGAGCGAATCAACCCGAACGCTGGTTGAAGCACTCCCCTATGTGCGCTGGGTCGGATCATATCACCCTGCGTACCGACTTGAGGAATTCATGCTTGAGAATCTTGAGAACGCTCAGCTGATATATCCTTCACAACGATACAGTATCCAGGTGCTCTCAACAGAGCAAAAGTCTGTCGTCGCGGGACGAATTAGACAAATGAACGGTGTCGTAAATAATGCTGATGCTGGAAAGGTCCTTGTCGAGGCGACTCTCACCCCTGAACAACTCTTCGAGGTCGTCCGATGGGATGAAATTAACTTCGTTGACCGGTGGAGCCCCCTTGAACCGGACATGGATGTCGCTCGAGAGATCGGTGGAGCGAATTATATTGAAACTGTCGCAGGATACAATGGGTCTGGTGTCCGAGGAGAAGTCTTTGACGCAGGGTTTAATCTGGCTCATGTTGATTTCCTTCATCATCCCTTAATCCAACATGGGACGGTCGGGAGCAATTCCCATGGGGCAGCTACCTCAGGTATTTGCTTTGCTGATGGAACCGGAAATCCAAAAGGGAGAGGATTGCTCCCATTCGGGCAAGGCATTGTCGGTGATTATAACTATATCGGAATAGAGGGGACGAACCGGTATACACATACAGGAGAACAAGTTCAATCACCCTATTTCTGTGTCTTTGAAACATCAAGTGTAGGAAGCACTCAGACCACACAATATACCACAATATCTGCTGATACCGATGACATGCTTTTTGATTTCGATATCATCCACTGCCAGTCACAAAGTAACCTTGGCAGTCAAAGCTCACGGCCACAAGCATGGGCAAAAAACATCGTCTCCGGTGGTGGAATCTACCACTACGATACACTGACGAAAACAGATGATATGTGGAATCATGGGGCAAGCATTGGTCCTGCCTCTGATGGAAGAATCAAACCGGATTTATGCAGCTTCTATGATGACATCTACACGACGACGACGGGGAGCTCAACTTCGTACACCTCAAGTTTTGGTGGGACGAGTGGCGCAACCCCGATCATCGCAGGTCATTTTGGTCTTTTCTTCCAGATGTGGTCTGATGGGATCTTCGGAAACGAGGTAACTCCTGGCGGAACTGTATTTGAGAACCGCCCTCACATGACCACGGCAAAAGCAATGATGATCAACACCGCTGACCCCTACCCGTTCAATGGCACCACCGAAGATAAGACCCGGATGCATCAAGGATGGGGCATGCCATCAGTGAAAAACCTCTACGATCTCAGAGATGATTTCTACATCATCGATGAATCAGATATCCTTGAACCGTTCGACGTATCAACCCACATCGTCGCCGTACAGGCAGGGTCCCCGTTCCTTAAGGTGACCATGACCTATGCAGATCCAGCAGGAAATCCAGCAGTACAATCACAACACCGTATCAACGATTTGACATTGAAGGTCACCTCACCATCCTCTGTAGTGTACTGGGGGAACAATGGTCTGAAGACCGCAGTATGGTCACAGCCGGATGGGGCTGCCGATACAAAAGACACCGTGGAATGTATCTTTGTCCAAAACCCCGAAGGAGGAGCATGGAAAATCGAGGTATCCGCTGATGAGGTTATCCAAGATTCCCATATAGAAACACCAGAAATAGACGTCGATTATGCTCTAGTGGTAAGTCCAGCTCTCTCAGCACCATACCCACCAGTGATAAATGGGACGACAGTCGGTGATATCGGCCGGGAGATTGATTTTACGTTTGTCACATCAGATCCCCTGAATTCGGAGGTCTACTACTGGGTTGACTGGGGTGATGGTACCTGTGAGGAATGGTACGGTCCCTGCGCCTCAGGAGAAGAAATCACACTCTCACACATGTGGACTGATACGGGCTCATTCCCAATTACGGCAAAAGCGAAAAACACCCTTGGCAGTGAAGGTGGGTGGTCAGCACCCTTTGTGATATCCATCATAGCACCTCGTCTCGAGATTGGTGCTGTCCAAGGTGGATTGCTAAAAATTACGTCTGCTGTGAAAAATACCGGTGCTATCGAAGTTGAGAACGTCAAATGGAGTATCACTCTGACAGGTGGTGCCTTTATCGGGAAAAGCAGCAATGGAACCATACAAAATATCTCATCAGATGGCGAACAAGACATCTCGACAGGGTTAGTCCTTGGATTTGGACGGACGATCGTAAAAGTAACCGCATCCTATCCGTATGGCGCGACAAGTAAGACGGTGACGGGAACGATACTGCTCTTCTTCATTAAGATATAAGCAGTCTGACCTTTCAAAAACACACGGTTGATTCAAAAACCATTTCGAAGTGGCCAGCGATAAGCAAAACCTTTACATAGAGTAGTTCGAATCAGAACATGCATGAAAACTACACTGCGTTGTCAATCATGTCGTAGGAGATATCCAGCATCCACGCCGATATGGAGATGCGATTGTGGTGGACGGATCCAAGTAGAGTTCCAAGCCCGATTCCCTGTTGAAGAAATTCAACAAAGGAAACCATCACTGTGGCGGTATCGGGAAGCACTCCCTATCGAACTCGACCAACATATCATAACCTTTGACGAAGGATTTACTCCATTGACACAAGAGTATTTTTTCGGAAAGAAAGTACTGGTGAAACAGGATCATCTTTTTCCAAGTGGATCGTTTAAAGACCGGGGCGCATCGGTTTTAGTCAGTAAACTACATGAGTTGGGTATCAAAAAAGTGGTTGAGGACTCATCAGGAAACGCTGGCGCTGCTCTTGCAGCATACTGTGCAAAAGCAAACATCCAATGTCATATTTATGTTCCAGAAAAAACCTCCCCTGAAAAACTCCGCCAAATCCGACAGTACGGGGCACAGCTTCACAAAGTGAAGGGCAGTAGAGAGCAGGCAGCACGGGCAGCACTCAAACAGGCGGAGACAACCTACTATGCAAGTCATTACTGGAACCCGTTTTTTTTCCAGGGAACAAAGACCTGTATCTTCGAAATCGTAGAACAACTTGGGTGGAAAGCACCCGATATCCTGCTTGTTCCTGTGGGCAATGGAACCTTGCTGTATGGGTCCTTCATCGGTTTACAGGAGTTACACCAAGAAAAGATCATTGATACACTTCCAAGGATTATTGGTGTACAAGCTCAAAACTGTGCGCCGCTTGCATCTGTATGGAAAAACCGTGGCGCACAGCATACACACAAAGAGACGATGGCAGAGGGAATCTCCATTGAAAATCCAATACGAGCTCTTGATATCATCAACGCGGTTCAACAGACACACGGCGATATCATCACAGTAACAGAAAACGAGATTCTAAATGCGTTACACTATACGATGAGGAAAGGGTATTATATCGAACCGACCTCGGCAGTTGTCGTTGCTGGTTTTAAAAAATGTTCTCTAATGAAGGACGATACTGTGGTTGTACCGCTCACAGGACATGGATTAAAAATGAAAAAATAGTGGGGAAAAAAACAGTATACCCCCTATTAAAAACATGTTCTGCTGGTATATTTTTATATGTTTTCTTAAAAGGAGACTAGACAAAGTATTAAAAGGAAATAATGATACCAAACCACAAAAAATGGAGGCATTGTTATGGATAAATCTGTCGAAGAATTCATGATAAAAGTAAAAGAAAAAAATCTAGGTGAAAAAGAGTTTCATCAGGCGGTTCAAGAAGTCGTTGAAAGTCTCATGCCCTACATTCAGAAAAACCCTAAATATAAAAAAGCAAAAATCTTAGAACGTATGGTTGAACCAGAGCGTGTAATCATGTTTCGCGTTCCTTGGTTAGACGATAAAGGAGAAATACAAATTAACCGAGGGTACCGTATCGAAATGAATAGCGCGATTGGACCGTACAAGGGAGGGCTTCGTTTTCATCCAAGCGTGACCTTAAGTATATTAAAATTTTTAGCTTTCGAGCAAGTGTTTAAAAATAGTCTGACGACCTTACCAATGGGTGGTGGTAAAGGAGGGTCTGATTTTGATCCGAAAGGAAAAACCGACAATGAAGTCATGAAATTCTGTCAATCATTTATGACTGAATTACAACGTCACATCGGTCCAGATACAGATGTTCCAGCAGGGGATATCGGTGTTGGGGGTCGTGAAATTGGTTTCATGTTTGGACAATACCGACGACTACGAAACGAGTTTACTGGAGTTCTCACAGGGAAAGGGTTGAACTGGGGTGGTAGTCTTATTCGACCAGAAGCGACAGGGTATGGCGCGACGTATTTTGCTTTAGAAATGTTAAAGACAAAAGGGGAATCATTTAAAGGAAAAACTTGTATTGTCTCTGGCTCTGGGAATGTTGCACAATACACTGTGGAAAAAATTAATCAGCTCGGCGGAAAAGTCGTTACCTTATCAGATTCTTCAGGGACAATCTATGACCCCTCAGGAATTGATGATAAAAAACTCTCCTACATTATGGAATTAAAAAATGTTCAACGGGGACGTATCAAAGAATATGCGGAGAAATATAAATGCGACTATGAAGCGGGAAAAACACCATGGCATTTTCCGGGTGATTGTGCATTTCCATCAGCGACACAGAATGAAATTAATAAACAAGATGCAAAGACACTTGTTGATAATGGCTGTATCCTTGTCGCAGAGGGGGCAAATATGCCTACAACACCAGAGGGTGTCGAAATCTTTATTGAAAATAAGATTCTCTATGGACCAGGAAAAGCAGCAAACGCAGGCGGTGTTGCAACAAGTGGTCTTGAGATGTCGCAGAATAGTGCCCGGATTTCTTGGAGTAGAGAGGAAGTCGATAAAAAATTACAATGGATCATGGCGCAAATTCATAACTCCTGCGTGAAATACGGCAAAGAAGGGGACTTTGTTAATTATGTGAAAGGTGCCAACATCGCAGGGTTTGTCAAAGTCGCTGATGCGATGATTGATCAAGGACTGATCTAACCGCACATTTTTTTTTTATTTTTTTTACGGGGGCATCCGTTTTTTATGTTCTATTGTTGTAGTTAGAGAATGTTTACAGTATGGCATCGTAAATTCATAGGGGGAAGCAGTGTTTTTATAATTCAACAGATATTGGTAATTTTCTCGCATTCGTAGCTTCCCCAAAATATTTTATATTTGTTTAAAATTACGACATCTCAGAAAAAGAAGCATTTTATTTGATTTTTATCCCTGTTAAGGTTTTCGTGTCAGTAATGCCGGGTATCGTTTTAATTTTTTGAAGAATTATTTCTCCAATGCTCTCATAATCTTTTGCTTCAATTTTTGCGATAAGGTCATATTCTCCAAATAAGGGATGAAGTTCAACAATCTCAGGGACCTTCGAGAGAATGTTAAACACTTCATATTCGCGTAAAGGTGAGATATGCATAAGAACAAAGCCAATTACCATTGTTATACCTCTGTCGTTGTAATATTTCAATTCCATAAAAATATATCTGTTGTTATGGTGAAAAGAGCAACAGGTGATACAGAATATAACAAAATAAGATATGGTTAGGGGGTTTACTTATCCCACCTCTACAGATATTAATAACCTTTTTTCATATTATATAAAATTAAGAATAAAAGAACCAACAAAATTTTGATTGTTGTAGGAATATTTTTCATAATACACCTTTTCTCCTCCAATGAGTTCTTTATATACTCATGTTACTAAAATATTTATACAAGAGTACAATACATGGTGGGCGTTAAAGAGGCGTATGAGTTATGCAAGTAAAACAGGAATTAAAACAAATGAAAGGGACAACTGGAGTTTTTAAAAAAGAAAAAGAAGGTTTTAACCCATTTAAAATGGCTCAACAACAATTTGATAGAATTGCCGATCAACTTGATCTCGATGAACCAACACGAGATTTATTGCGAAATCCACTCCGAGAATATAGCTTTTCAATACCCATTCGAATGGACGACGGTGGAGTGAAAGTGTTCCAAGGTTTTCGCGTTCAGCATAACGATGCACGGGGTCCATGCAAAGGTGGAATCCGTTTTCATCCACAAGAAACTCAGGATACGGTTCGTGCATTATCAATGTGGATGACCTGGAAATGCTCTGTTGCAGACATCCCCCTTGGTGGCGGAAAAGGAGGTATCATTTGTGACCCACATAATCTTTCAGAACGAGAACAAGAGAAACTCTGCAGAGGATGGGTTCGACAAATTGCACGAGACATCGGACCAGTACGAGACGTTCCAGCTCCTGACGTAATGACAAGCGGACAGCACATGCTCTGGATTATGGACGAATATCAATCCATAATGGGCGGGCAATACCCAGGATTAATCACGGGGAAGCCCATCGAACTTGGTGGGTCGCGCGGACGAACAGAAGCGACAGGATATGGCATAGTCTATATTCTTCGTGAATTATTAAAAGAAATGAAGATGGACATCACGAAAACAACAACCTCAATTCAAGGTTTCGGTAACGTTGCTCGATATGCCGCAGAATTGCTAATCCAATATGGAGGAACGGTAGTCTCTGTCTCATGTTGGGATCAATCAGAAAACACAACGTATTGCTATCATAAAACAACAGGAATAAAACTAGATGAGCTTGTGAAAATCACCGATCGGTTTGGTACTATTGATAAGAAGCAAGCAGAAAAACTCGGTTATGAAATCTTGCCAGGAGAGGACTGGTTAAAGCAAGATGTTGACATTCTTATTCCTGCTGCTTTGGAACATTCGATAACTGAGGAGAATATTCATCATATTAAACCAAAGGTAAAAATCGTGATTTGTGGTGCAAACGGACCAGTAACACCAGAGGCAGAGGATCATTTTGAGAAAAAAGGTGTCGTTGTTATTCCAGATTTCCTTGCCAATGCAGGTGGTGTTGTCTGTAGTTATTTCGAACAAGTTCAAAGTAATCAGAATTACTACTGGACAAAAGAGGAAGTGCTTGGTAAACTTGACAATAAAATGACCGATGCATTTTATAAAGTGTGGGAATTATCGAAACGAAAGAAAATACGGGTGAGTGATGCAGCATATATGATTGCAATTTCCCGTGTTGCTGATGCATGTAAAATGCGAGGCTGGGTGTAAAAAGAGTCTATGAACATCCAGTTCAACGATAAAGAAAAAAAAATCATCAGTTACATTGAAGAAATTACCGGCGTTACTCCTTCAATTGTCAAACAACAAGAGTCGGAAAAAAAACCCACTGCAGAGTCATATTATGTAAAGGAAATTCTACTTTTCTCTTCGTCGTATCACTTTTTTCAGTTGGAGGAAGAAGGACGACTGAGTTTTCTCTTGAACGAATATGGAGCACCGTATGGTCGAAAAATACCACCAAGGATAACTCATGTTGAAACTAAAGAAGAGTGCCTCAACCTTTTGACGAAACAGTCTTTTGACCTTGTGATTCTTTTTGACAGACTTAATCCCATAGAAAGTGACGTTTTAGCAAAGCAAATCAAGACAATAACCACTATCCCCATTGTTCTTTTAGGTAATAATGTAGCAGAGTTAACGAAGATTCAAGAGAAAAATATTGATAATGTTTTTACCAAAATTGTGACATGGAATGGCGATGGGAAAATTATTCCTGCCATTATCCAAATTATTGAAGATTCAGTCAATATACAAAAAGATCCTTTCCTTGCAGCCAATGGTCGATTTGTTCTTTTAATTGAAGATTCTATTCAGTATTATTCAAGCTATCTCCTCTTGATTTATGATGAAATCCATGAATTTCTCCAAAGTATTTTATCGGACTCTTTATCTGAGGAACAACGAACCCTTCGGCTCAGTACAAGACCGGTTCTCTTACATGCGCAGGATTTTTACAATGCAGAAAATCTTTTTCGTACACATAAAAATAGAATCATTTGTATCATAACAGACAACAATCTTGGTCAAGGGCCAACAAGAACACCTCATGCAGGCGAGGAACTCGCAACACTCATCCATAGGGAGATGCCCAATATTCCGATTCTTATTCAGTCATCTGACCCCTGTAGTGGAGACGTATGTGGTAGGACTCGCATTCGATTCGTTTCAAAAAAGGAAGTCACACTTGCATTAATTATCAAAGATTTTATCAACGAGTGTCTTGGACCTCGAGAAATTATTCTAAAGGGTCAGAATCAGAAAGACATCTTTCGAATTCGGAATATAAGCGATTTAGAAAATGCTGTGTTGTCAATAGAGGATTCAAACCTTTTACGCGTGCAAGAGGAACATGGATTTTCAACGTGGCTTCGTATTCGAGGAGAGTTCAATCTTGCTGATAAATTCCACAAAGCGGAATCAGAATTAAATAAGGCTGATGAGTTACGAAAAAAACTTATCGATATTCTTGAGGAAAATAAATATTCACAGACTCAAGCATTAGTCACTCCATTTGATCGGACATCACTTTCTTCACATCTTAAGATTACTCGTATTGGAAAAGGATCTCTTGGTGGAAAAGCACGGGGACTTTCATTCCTAGCAAAACTTTTATCAAAATATATCACAGAGGACATGTTTCAAACTCTTCGAATTACTATCCCACGGACACTCGTCATTTCAACGGATATCTTTGATATATTTTTAAAACAAAATTCCTTACCAAGCGAAGATCTCTTTCAGCTAGCTGATGAACGGATTGCGTTAAAATTCATGTCCGGAAGTCTTCCTGCGACGGTCCTTGGTGACCTCCGTACTTTTATTCATAACACACGAAAACCATTAGTAGTACGCTCCTCAGGAGTTCTTGAGGATTCACTGTTACAATCCTTTGCTGGAATCTATGACTCCATCTTGTTACCAAATGAATCATGGGAAACAGATTTTCGGTTCCAGGATGTGTGTAACGCAGTAAAATATGTGTATGCTTCGACATTTTTTGAAAAAGCACGAACATATATCAAATCAACTCCCAAAAACATCGGCGATGAAAAGATGGCGGTAATTATCCAGGAGGTGGTTGGACAAAAACATGAAACGTTTTTTTATCCTGCGATCTCCGGGGTGGCAAAATCATATAATTATTATCCATCAAGTGGTTGTAAACAAGAAGACGGCATCGTCTATCTAGCGCTAGGCTTAGGAAAAGCAATCGTTGATGGAGGAAGCACGTTTGGGTTTTGTCCAGAGAATCCTGCGATCCCCTTATTTGGCACTCCAAAAGATTTCATGCGGTATGCACAACGAAGATTCTATGCGTTAAACCTGAAATCCGTGTATAGGATTGTCGAACGGAACGAAGAAACATCATATAGCATTCTTGGGGTTGAAGATGCACAACGACATGGAATTCTTGAAAAAATAGCATCCACATATCTCCGACAAGATGATAGTCTTTATCCGGGTATTTATGAAGGAGGATCATTAGTTATCGATTTTGGTCCAATCACTCAATATGATGCGGTCCCTTTAGCAAAAGCATTGAAATTATTACTGCGGATAAGTGAAATAACCCTAGGATATCCTGTTGAGATAGAATTTGCTGTAAATTTATCCTTAACCGACTCTGAAAAATCTGAATTAGTGATTCTACAAATCCGAAGCATGCTCCCACCAGGGAAAACAAGTGATATTGATATCGGTGAATTCGACGAGAAAACCGATGTTTGTTATAGTAAAAATGCGTTAGGGAATGGAATCTTTGATACTATTCAGGATATCGTTTTTGTAAAATCAGCATTTACCATGTCAAATTCAGTTGACGTTGTAGGACAATTACGTTCCTTAAACCTTAAATTAATGGAAGAAAAAAGACCGTACCTCCTTGTCGGTCCTGGAAGGTGGGGCTCAGCGGATCATTGGTTAGGTATACCAGTGATTTGGAGCGATATCGCCGGTGTGAAAGTGATCATCGAAACCCCGTTTAAAGAACGAGCAATCGATCCATCCCAGGGATCACATTTCTTTCATGACCTTATCTCATCCCAGGTTGGATATATCATCACAAAAGAAGGAGAAGGGAACATAAAAATAGAATGGTTAGAATCTCTACCTGTTGTTGAAGATATGCCTGATGTAAAACATGTTCGTTTGCAGGACCCCCTTGAAGTACGTATTGATGGAAAGCAAGGAAAAGCAGTGATTCGGCTAAGGAAAAGTAATAAATAACTGGAATAAATTCAGGCATGTAAGACGGGGTGGGATTGTACCACATGGCGATGGAGACAACAATGGCAGATAAAACAGATTTCACGAAATATCAAAAAAAAGATGATCAGATCGTTCCAGGTATCGCACCGAATGGTACAATGATTCATGAATTAAAAGAACGGGTAAAAGAGCTGAACTGTTTCTATCGCATCACTAAAATAATACGGAACAGTAAACTATCTATTGATGAAGCTTTACAAGAAATTGTAAAAGTCATCCCTCCAGCATGGCAATTCCCCGAGAGCACCAGTGTTCGAATCTGCCTGGAAGGAAGGGAATTCACAACAGATAATTTTCAACACAGTGAGTGGAAATTAAGCAGTGATATGATCGTTGATGAGAAAATAATCGGTGTCTTAGAAATATTCTATTCGCAAGAATTCCCACAGGCTAACGAAGGACCGTTTCTTACAGAGGAACGCAAATTGATCGATGCGATTGCTGATTTGTTAAGTAAATTTATCGAAGAACGACGTATTAAAGAAGAACTTGAGCGCCAACGACAGAAACTTGATTATGTAGAAAAAATGATGAAAGCTGAAGGGGAACCAACATATAAAACCAGATCAGAAGAGAAAAAGCAAGACTGGGAAGTTATCCTAGAGCTCCTTGCCAAAACAGATCCTCGAACATTACTCAGATTAACCAGAAAGATGGCCTATCATCTGTATCGGATGGAAAATGAAAAAATAACGAACCTTTTAAATAAAAATTCACCATTAGATAATGATTCCTCAGCCGTGAACTGGCGTGGCGTAAATATGCCAAATCCGCGGGAGGATCTCGACACATTTTTAACCATTCAAAAACAAGTCTTTGAAATCGCAAAAGAAAGCATTCCTGCTGATATCATATCCAACCTGTTCGCTAATTGGATGAAACAAGACAAAGCACGTCCTTTGTTGCTTATGTCACAAAAAACCGGGATACCTCTTGTGGAAATTGCTGCTGAGTTGAATCGATTTTTTGATCAAGAAGATATTGAGACATCGATATCACCAGAAGATAAGACGAGTATAAAAACCGCGTTGATTCGACGATTCTTTACCGAACGTTTAGAATACGTAAATGTTGCAAAAACAGCTTTTGACCTGAAAGATTTTTTAGGCATCGTTGATCATATCGTTGGCCCTGCACAAGGGGCAGGAAAACTCGGGGGAAAAGCATCAGGTGTTCTTCTCGCAGAAAAACTCATCAAAGAAGAAATGAAAAAAAATCCTGTGCTAAAAAACATCAATTTTCCGATGAGTTGGTATATTACTTCAGATACAGTCCTTTCTTTTATTCATTATAACGATCTTGACGAAGTGTCCCATGTCAAATATCTTGACCCCCTGGAAATCCGACAAGAACAATCCTTTTTAGAACAGATATTCATTAATTCTACATTTCCCTTTGAAATCGTCGAAGGATTAAGAAAGATCATTCGTGATTTCAAAGGTAAACCTTTAATTGTGCGTTCATCGAGTCTTCTTGAGGACAATTTTGGGTACGCCTTCTCTGGAAAATATAAAAGTTTATTTGTTCCTAACACCGGAACTGAAGACGACCAATTACATGCGCTGATGAACGCGATTACTGAAGTATATGCATCAACATTCAGCCCCGATCCTATTGAATATCGCCGTGAACGAGGACTGCTGGATTTCAACGAGGAGATGGGCATTTTAATCCAGGAAGTCGTTGGAACGCAAGTCGGACCGTACTTCATGCCGACCTTTGCAGGAGTTGCGTTTAGTAGAAATGAATTCCGATGGTCGCCACGTATCACACGAGAGGATGGTATGATTCGCATGGTACCTGGTCTTGGCACCCGAGCAGTCGACCGTGTCGGGAATGATTATCCTATTTTGATTTCCCCAAAACGACCCAACCTTTTAGTAAACACCTTAGTCGAAGAGCGTGTAAAATATTCACCACGATTCATGGACGTAATCAACACCGAGACAGGAATGATTGAAACAGTCGATGCAGTTCAAATGTTCAAGAAATATTTTAATGAGATTCCAAAAATAACAGATGTCGTCTCAGTCCATGATCAAGGGCGTTTAACGAACGCGTCAAATATTTTAATGAACCCGGAGGACGCTGATATTGTCATCACCTTCCAACATCTCTTTGAAAAAACTGATTTCCTTGAAAAAATAAAACATATTCTAAGCCTCCTTGAACACAAAATAGGTGTTCCTGTTGATGTTGAATTTGCATCAAGTGGAAATCAACTCTATATTCTCCAATGTCGACCTCAAAGCCAGTCACGGGATATTGAACGCAAACCAGTCCCAAAAGACATCCCGGAGGACCGGAAGATATTCTTTACTAAAAAATATGTCACAACAGGCAGTATTGAGAATATCGAATACATTGTCTATGTGGTACCGGAGGAATATACCAATCTCTCTAAAAGGGAACAGATGCAAAAGGTAGCAAAAATAATCAGTGAATTAAACGTAAAACTCCCCAAAAGAAAATTTATCCTCGTTGGCCCTGGTCGATGGGGAAGTCGAGGGGATATCAAACTCGGTGTCCCTGTCCGATATGGAGACATCAACAACTGTTCACTGATAGTGGAAATTGCAAAAGAAAAAGGAGGATACACTCCTGATCTCTCCTTCGGAACCCATTTCTTCCAGGACCTTGTTGAATCAAATATTAGATACCTACCGCTGTATCCTGATGAGCAGGATAATCTCTTCAACGAGCAAACATTACTGAATATGGAGAACAGATTATCAAAGATTGTACAAGGATATAAGAATTTTGAACATGTCGTCAAGCTCATCGGTATCTCGGATATCCTCCCAGGTGGAACGCTCTCAGTGATTATGGATGGGGAAGCAAACGAAGCACTCGCTTATATTAAACCTGCGGATCATCTCACCTGGCGGACAATGAAAATTGAAGAAATCACCCAAGCACTTGACCCTGATCTCTACGGAATCGAAGGAATGTATCTCATTGGCAGTACAAAGGATGGGAGTGCTGGTCCAACAAGTGATATTGACTTACTGGTCCATTTCAAAGGAACAGAGGAACAAAAGGATAAACTTATGGCATGGTTTGACGAATGGGGCAAAAAACTTGCTCAAGAAAACAAAGAAAGAACTGGATTTGAGACCGATGCGTTACTTGATGTCCATATTATCACCGATGAGGACATCAAAAGGAAAAGCTCTTGGGCTTCGCATATCACGTCCCCTTATCAAACTGTTCGAAAATTAAACCTGAAAAAAGAACACTAGGAAATATCCATAAGTTCTCGTGACGCATCTTTTAAATTTTTTGTATCAAATCGTATGACGGCTAGTTCCGATCCATGATGAGCCGCGTTAAATGAATAGGTGTCATTTGTTTTTTGCCTCCATTGTCCAGTAATCTGTGTTGATTCGTGTACATGACCATGTAAAGTCAACAAGGGTTGATGCTCCAAAATGAATCGCTGGATAGCAATACTTCCAACATGCACATCAAGTGGAGCATGATCGACCTTTTTTCCATGGAGATCTGCTCTATCGAGATTGGACTGATATGGTGGCGAATGAAACAAATATATAGTTTGTTTTGCCGGGCTCTGTTTTAAGAGCACTTCAAGATCCTCGGCTATTGTTGAATATCGTATTTCATCAAGGGGAACGTCAACTGTTCGTTTTCCTTGTTCTGGTGGTACCGCTCCAACATCAACATACTGAGAAATGTCATATCGTTCCCAATCCTTGAGTTGGAATGGTGTTGGCGGGACATAGGAATATCCAGTGATATAGTGTTTTTTATAGTATTTGGTTTGTTGATGAACGTACTCTAAAAAACCTGCGGCATCTGCTTTTATAAAAAGAGCCTCGTAGATCCTTGGATCATCGTTGCCCATAATGACAAAAAATCGGATTTTTTTTCCGAAATCTCTGTGTATTTCTTTGATCTGAGAAAAGATGATTGTCTCAATAAACTCTTCCATGTTCATCTGTTTTTCAAGACGATGTGGGAGAAGGTCCCCTCCTAAAAAAACAGCATCTGGCGTTTCTATTCGGACAATCTGAAAAAGTTTTTCGAATCGCTGGATACTGCCATGAATATCTGAGACAAAGATGCCGTTCACTTTTTCACCACCGACGGGGTTGTCATGCGAGCCATCTGTTCATTCTTAATAAAATTTAGCTTTCTGGTAAAAGATATCATAAACTATTAAAATCATGCCTATTTACGGTTACAACAGAAGAATAAAATTTCAGAGGGGTCTATAATGTATCCGATTGTTGAAAAAAAGGTGTTATCTGCAAATGTCAAGCTTTTAAAGATCAAAGCTCCATTAGTAGCAAAAAAGGCATTACCCGGTCAATTCATCATTTTACGAATTGACGAGAAAGGTGAACGTATTCCTTTGACTATTGCAGATTCAGATCCAAAAAAAGGAACAGTGACCATTATTTTTCTTGAAGTTGGAAAAACAACAAAGGAACTTGGGACACTCGATGTCGATGATTCCTTAGAGAATTTTGCAGGACCTCTTGGTATGCCATCCGAAGTGAAAAACTATGGAACAGTTGTTTGTGTCGGTGGTGGTGTTGGTATTGCTCCTTTATATCCAATCGTGAAGGCTTTAAAGGATGCTGGGAATCAAGTGATATCAATTCTTGGAGCAAAATCAGCTGACCTTCTGTTGTTAGAACAGGAGATCCATGCATATAGCGACGAATTTTATATTGCAACTGATGACGGGTCAAAAGGTCATAAAGGTTTTGTCAGTGACGTGCTGCAGCAAGTTATCGAGAAACATAAAGTTAACATGGTCATGGCGATTGGTCCGATTATCATGATGAAGGTAGTGTCTAATCTGACCAAGAAGTATAACATTAAAACCCTGGTGAGTTTAAATCCTATCATGGTTGATGGTACCGGAATGTGCGGCGGATGCCGTGTTTCGATAGATGGAAAGACGAAGTTTGCCTGTGTCGACGGCCCTGAATTTGACGGGCATAAAGTGGATTATGATAATTTAATGCTTCGGAACAGACGATTTCTTCATGCCGAGGGGGAAGCATGTAAACTGGCAGGTGTTGCATGAGCGTTCGAAAGACAAAACACGAAATGCCAGAACAACCCCCCCAGGAACGGATAAAAAATTTTAAGGAAGTCCCTTATGGGTATCCAAAGGAAATCGCGATTGAAGAAGCGAAGCGTTGTCTCCAATGCAAAAACAAGCCATGTATGAAAGGTTGTCCCGTTGAAATCGACATTCCTGGTTTTATTGCGTGTATCGCCCAGGGTGATTTTGAGAAAGCATCTGAGGTTATCAAAGCGAAAAATAACCTTCCTGCGATTTCTGGGCGAGTCTGTCCTTATGAAAATCAGTGTGAAGGAGAATGTACTTTAAAGAAAGTTGGGGAACCAGTCGGAATTGGACGACTGGAGCGGTTTATCGCTGATTACGAACAGAAGAAAGGGAAAAAACCTCCGAAAAAACCAGAATCGACAGGGAAAAAGATTGCAGTGGTTGGTTCTGGTCCTGCGGGACTTACCTGCGCCGGGGATTTAGCGCGGATGGGGCATGCAGTCACCGTCTTTGAGGCGTTACATGACCCCGGGGGGGTTTTAATGTATGGGATCCCTGAGTTCCGTCTCCCAAAGGCTATAGTGAAATCAGAAGTGGAGTATGTGAAAAGTCTTGGTGTTGAAATTAATTATGATGTCGTAGTCGGAAAAACTCTTACAATCCAAGAATTACAAAACGACTTTGATGCTATTTTTATTGGAACGGGAGCTGGTCTTCCCAACTGGCTGAACATCCCTGGTGAGAACCTTGATGGGGTGTATTCTGCAAATGAGTTTCTTACTCGGGTGAATATGATGAAGGCCTATCGGTTCCCTGAGTATGATACACCAGTCAAGATGGGAAAGATTGTCGTCACGTTTGGTGCGGGTAATGTCGCGATGGATTGTGCACGTACCGCGTTACGCCTGGGAGCTGAGAAATCGTATATCTTGTATCGGAGGACCGAAGCGGAGATGCCTGCACGTGCTGAGGAAATTGAACATGCAAAACAAGAAGGGGTGCTTTTCAAGTTATTGACTGCCCCGATTCGGTTCATCGGGGACGAACAGGGAATCTTACGGGAAGTCGAATATCTGAAAATGAAGCTGGGCGAGCCCGATGATTCTGGGAGGAGACGGCCTGTGCCCATCCCTGGTTCTGAAGAGAAACTCGTAATCGATACTGCTCTGGTTGCTATCGGCCAGAGTCCGAACCCGCTCATTCCTCAGACGATGAAGGAACTGAAGATCGGAAAACATGGGAATATCATCACCGATGACGAGGGACGGACTTCTATACCAGGGATATTTGCCGGGGGAGATATCGCGACCGGGGCTGCAACCGTTATTCTTGCGATGGGGGCTGGGAAACGTGCCGCGCGTGCCATTGATGCATACCTAAAAAAGAAAGTCTGACACGGTTTTTATTTGAATGATGCAGAGAATCTTCTGAATTTAAACTCACAATTTGATTGAATCAGGGATCCTACCAAGTATCCTCCAATGAGGTAGATAATCAGCAGGACGATTGGGACAACACCGGTATACCCAAAGATGGTCGAGTACGCAAGAATCGCAGCAAACGTCACATCAAAAAGAATCGTTCTTCGGTGGTCCTGTGGTGTTTGCTTAACTAAGAATCGATACATGATGTAACATTGTGAGGGAATACCAAAGAAAACTAAGAAGAGGAGATAGTAGATGTTTTTGGTTACCCAGTACGCCAGGAAACAACAGAGCAGAAACCCTATCTTTAATACCCATCCATAAAGGTAGAATGGATGTGTTGCAGAGAGTCGTTTATTGTTCCGTACGCCGGTGACAACCGCGAAGCTTTTTACCCCGACGCTGCGGTCAGCATCGACGTCTTTCAGACCGTTTTCCCACTGGGCAAACGCGGTTGCAGCAAAGATAACAACACCAATGAAAATCCAGGTAAAGATTGTTGGGTAGCCACCGACAGCAAACACCCCGAAGAGGACAAAAAAACTATAGGAAATTGAGAAGGCAAAGTCATACGAGACAAGGAATTTTTTCCCTTTCCATCCATACCAGACAAGGGATCCAAACGCGGGTATTGAACAGAAGAAACACAGGAGGACAAAGAAAGGATCGACCTTTACAAGAAGCAGAACAATCATCAGCAGACAAATGAGTGTTCCTGCATAGAAGAAGCGCATCGCTTCTTTCTTTGATAAAAGACCGCTGATGACAGGATTTCTTGAAGGAACATAGGTATGTGCGTCAAGTTCAACATCACCAAGCGCAATATAGGTATTCAGTACCATGTGAGCAAAAATTGTCAGGATGGTAAAATAAATGATATAATACCATTCGACAGGGACCGTGGAAGTCAAAGCACCGACAATGACGACTGAGGCGCTGGTGGTGACTCCCTGTGTCCGACCGATGTCAGCAAAGGAACGAATTTTTTCTAGCACAGAGGAAAAAAATAGGTATCGGTATAAAAAGCTATAGGTTACAAACCGATGGTTTTTTATGACCCTTTGGTTTACTTTTCCTCGAATGCTTCGTGATTACCTTGAAATTACCAGACTCTTCAATATGGGACTTACTGCTGTCGCTCCGGTGCTTGGTGCGTTATCGATGTGGGATATCGGATCATTATCTCTCCCAGAGTTGTGTATTTTATTTATCATCGGGAGTCTTGCTCATATCTACGGATTTGTTATCAATGATGTCATCGATATCAAAGTGGATAAACTCTCCAAGGAACTTTCTGCTCGCCCATTGGTCAGAGGCAGTATCACACGGCGACGTGCTGCTTTTTTTGCGATATCCTGCATGGTTGGTTCGTTTCTTCTCTCGCTGATATTTTTTTCAGAGTTCTTTGATTACATTAGTTTGTTTTTTATCCTTCTCATCGCGTATTTTTTTGCCACTATCTATGATGTCGCAAGTAAAAAATATCCTGGGATGGACTTGTTTGTCACAGGAGCTATTTTTTTCCTGATCCTGTTTGGAGCACGAACGATTGGGACACCAACGATGTTAGCGTACATCGTAGCGCTCATTGGGAGCTTACAAGTCCTTTTTATGAATATGATTAACGGTGCGATAAAGGACATTGACCATGATAAGCAGGGGAGTGCGGATACCATCGCGATTCGTCTCGGAGCAAACATTCATGCAGGTGTCATACGGTTACCAGTCTCGTTTAGGACAACAGGGTATCTGATTGAAATCATCCGCATCATTTTGATCTTTCTGCCGTTTGTCCTCCTCGATTTGGACCCGTACCTCTGGCAGATCGTCTTGCTTGTGCTTCTTGCGCTGCTCACCTTTTTTTCAATTTACAAATTGTATTGCATTAAAACCTTCAATCGGCCCCGCATCAGGAAGATGATTGGGATTATCGTCATCTTCATGTATGCGACAACCCCGATCATGTTAAGTTCATTGAATATCTACATCATCCTTGTTGCACTCATCCCCCCACTGTGGTTTTTCGTAAGCAACTTAGTGCTTCATAAAACGATTTTTGAGCCTAAAACAATGTAACAGGTTATTCTTTCTTTTTCTTCGCTGCTTTTATAAGACCGTCAAAGAGAGGGGCTGGTTTCATCGGCCGGGATTTAAACTCAGGGTGGGCTTGTGTCGCGACAAAATAAGGATGACTCGGAAGCTCCATAAACTCCATAAGAATCCCATCAGGTGAGCGACCAGAGAACACAAGACCCGTCTTCTCAAGGGTCTCAATATATCCTGGATTGACTTCATAGCGATGTCGATGACGCTCATAAATCTTGTTTTGATCATCATACAGTTTACGAATAACAGAACCTTGGGTAAGAATCGCAGGATACGCACCAAGACGCATGGTGGCACCATACCGTGACTCCGTGACGATTTTAACCTGATCAGGGATGAAGTCGATGACAGGATGCGGGGTGTTCTTCTCAACTTCGGTGGTGTTCGCCCCTTTCAAACCACATATGTTTCGTGCATATTCGACTACCGCAAGCTGCATCCCAAGACATAATCCAAGGTAAGGAATCTTGTTCTCACGAGCATATTTTATTGTTGTAATCTTCCCCTCAACACCGGAGAACCCAAATCCACCGGGCACAATAATAGCGTCTACTTTCTTCAGATTGACAATCTTCCGTGGATGTTTCTCAAAGATTTTCGAGTCAATCCATTCGATCTCAGGCCGTAGATTATTATTCCATGCAGCGTGTTTGACCGCTTCAATCACCGAGATGTACGAATCAGAGAGCTTAAACGCACCGATATCGAAATATTTCCCAACAATCCCTATTTTGATTTTCTTATCAAGCTTCCGGATTTTAGCGATATAATTTTTCCATGTGTTCAGATCGTTTTCTTCCTTGCGCAACCCAAGTTTCTTTAATATCTTCTTACAGAGGCCTTGTTCCTCAAATAGCAAGGGAACTCCATAGACGTTATCGATATTAGAATCGGAGATGACATCTTCCCCGGAGACATTACAGAACAACGCGATTTTTTCCTTGCGTACGTCATCAAGAGGTTTTTCAGACCGTGTGATGATGAAATCAGGTTGGATACCGATTTCGCGAAGGAGTTTTACGGAATGCTGCGTTGGTTTTGTTTTTGCTTCACCAAGTGATTTTAGGACAGGGACATACGTGACATGAACATAGAGAACCTTCTCGCCTTCATGTTTCATCTGACGGACTGCCTCTAAGAACAAGACATTTTCGTAATCCCCAACGGTACCGCCGATTTCAACAAGGACGAAATCAAATTTTGACTCCTCCGCCGGTGCCCGAATACGCCGTTTGATTTCATCGGTCACATGGGGAATCGGTTGGACGGTTTTCCCAAGATATTTACCGTTTCGTTCTTTTTCGATGACCGCACTATAGACCTGCCCGGTCGTGATGTTGTTACATTTAGGGATGTTGATATCTAAAAAACGTTCGTAATGACCAAGGTCTTGGTCGATTTCCCCGCCATCCTCTGTGACCCAGACCTCACCATGTTCTGTTGGCCGGAGTGTTCCTGCGTCAAAGTTAATGTAGGGATCAATCTTGATAGCTGTGACTTTATATCCATGGTTCACAAGGATTTTCCCAATTGAGGCTGTCGTAATTCCTTTTCCCAAGCCAGAAATAACTCCACCTGTCACGATAATATAATTAACCATCCCGATCAACAGGAAGACAGAATACGAAAGGTGCTTTAAATGATTTTGTATTTTAAGAAAATCGATTCACACGCAGTTCTATTAATGAAGGGATTCGAAGAAGACAAGACCGCATCCAAACCAGGTAAGGCACAGAAGGTACAACCAAACATTGTTAAACGAAAATACAAGTCCGATAAGCAGTATGATCATTGGTAAGATGAGAAGGAATACTGCCTGCAACAGGCTTCCGACTTTTTCAGAGAGAGTTAACTCCATAGGCCATCAAGTCGTTGTTGTAAGTCGGTTTCGTATAATACATGATATATTTAAGGTTAACCTGATTCTTTTAAGTCTTTCACTTTGCCAAGCAATGAACCATCTAAGAGATATACCTCTGCTTTGTCAACATCGATGAGGGAACCAAATGGTCCAAGAAGGGAATCTCGGTTCACCGCAACACCGCCGCAGAGCATGTTGAACGCCGGTATAAGTAGGATGTGTGAAGTTGGAGAAGCTGGGTATTTCTCCTGAAGGACTTCTTGATGCGGAGGCCCTCGGAGCCAGCATTGTTCGAATGTGCGGTACCCGAGACGGTCGGTCAGCATCACGGTCGGATGAGAATGCCCGATAACAACCTGTTCACATTGCATGACCTCAGCAGAAGGTTTGCGATGACCGTGGGTAAGGCCGATCCCTTCGAACACAAAACCATTGGATGGATGCAGTTGAATGGATGGTGAACAGAGTCGATGGATATTCCCATCATGGTTCCCTGGTAGGATGTGGAGGGTGCAGTAGGACTGTATAGTACGAAGAAAGTTTTTCACATCAGCTCGTTCTTGATTTGTCGAGGAAGGAATCGTATGTTTGATATCTCCTAACAGAATGATATGATCTACCTCATGCGTCGTCACAATTGAAATCAATCGGTGTTCCATGAGCTTCGTCTGAGACGGGACCTGCAGCCCGTTTTGTCGCAACTCGTTTTCAATACCGATATGAAGATCAGCAACAATCAATGTTTTTTTTTCCTTTAGAAGGAGCGCTGGTTCATCAAAAAGTGGTTGCAGTGCTAGTTGCATCGATTACCCCATTGGAAACAAACCGTTGAAGTTAAAAAGGGAAAGAAGTATGTTCAAAAACAAAAGGAGATACAATCCGCAAAACACCCAAATGGAGAGATCTCCGACTGCCTTCCATATCCCATTACCGCCTTTTCCGATGCCACGAAAACGAAGAAGAGAGGATGCAAGAAGCTGAACTGGGATAGCTAATATAAAGAACCCAAGAATCCAGATGACTGCCTCGATAGCGAAAAACACTCCGGTAACCATTGTCAACCCCTGTAAGAACAGTGCTGTTAGTGCACTGATACCAAAAATCGAATGTATCTCAACGTCAAGTAAAAGAAAAGAGATAATCAAACATGCGATATGAACAAAAAGTGCGTACCTCCGTATCCTGTCATCTTTTGCGTCATCCACCGATGGGCGCATAAAAAAACGAACGTAGACAAACACACCGATAGCAAGAATCCAGATGAGGATCAGTTCAAAGGGAAATCGTATCCCATCCTGACTCTGTTTTGCCTGGGAAGTATAGAAATGATTTCCAAGGAAGGTAAGTAAGCAATCTGCCCGTAGGGTCGGTCCCAGGGCGGATTGAACATTGGTGATTTCAAGGGTGTTGAAACGAACGAATCCTACTGAAGAAAACTGTTGTGTTGAGTAATCAATGGTCATCGTATCATTGGTTTGTAGTAACACCATTGCTCCGTTAGCAATAAAGGAAGCCGTGTGGATGAATGTATCTAATTCATTAAGGGAGCGTAAAAAGTCTGAGGGGGAACCATCCTGTAAATTTGTTTCGATAACAACCGACACATTCTCTATGAGCTGTTGAAGCTTGATATCCTCTGATTCTGAAGGAGTTATCGAAAGATTCAGATGTGTGTCCTCTGACATGGTGCTCCATGGGAGAAGAGACATGGGTGGATGTTGTTTGACAGAAAAGGACGTGTCTTGAATGAGGAGATAGTCATTTGGCGATCCACCACTCCAGCGGGATCTCCCATTCGTATCCCTTACATGGATGGTACTTGTATCAGAGAGAGTGACAAGGACTGCAAAGTCACCGGTATAATCGACGAGAAGTGGTGAACTCATCCCTGTGATATAGACTCGTGTGGGTGTATCTTGGATCATGTCAAGAGAGACAAATGTACTGACCGCATAGGGGAGATCCGCAGTAATCGTCATTGTTCCCTTCTGAATTCCAAGGAGGAAAAGACCTTCTTCAGTCACAAGATCCACATCTGAGTAGTAAGAGAGGTGATCATAGTATTGCACGAGGAGGTCCTCAAGAGACTCTGCCGTGGTGATATCGATGTTTTCTGCAACTATCACGGAATCAAGATGGGCAAGAGTGATTTCTCCGATGTAAGGAAAACCCTCCATTCCTTGAACAAGGGATGAATTCGTGAGAAACTCCATTGGATACCCAGCACAGGTTCCACTAATGGTTGTTTTTCCGATAAAAAATGCTTCTGAATCATCGGGAAGTGTACCTCTGAGGTCGTACGAAGAGGTGAAAAATGCAGAGCATACTGGAGTGATGATGAAAAACAAGGTAAGAAGGAATGGCAGTATAATCAATTTTTTCATTGGAACGGCTGATAACAAAAGAGTACTTAAAAGTTTTTTTTGTTGTGAAGAGGTGCATGTTCAAATCAAAAAGATAATTAGAGGTATTGTTTCAGGACGCCTGGAATTTCTTCGATGATATCGGTCGCAAGCAATCCATAGGATTTCTTCTGGAACGCTCTGTTTCCTGCTTCTCCGTTGAGGAAGGCGGCGATGCGAACTGCCTCAAATGGTTGTACACCTTTTGAGAGGAGAGCTCCGATAATCCCTGCGAGGACATCACCGGTCCCCCCAACCGTCATTGCTTCGTTATGGATGTTATTTTGTTTTACGGCTGTTCCGTCGCTCAGGATGTCGATATATCCTTTTAAGAAAATCGTAATTCCGATTTTTGCAGCCCATTCTTTCACCGCTTGTATCCGTGTATCAAGATCTTGTGAAAGGGAAATCCCAGTGAGTTTTGCAAATTCACCGACATGCGGGGTGACGACGGTCGTCGTGTTCTTGAGAAGAGAAAGATGTTCCCCTATTGGTTTGATGGCATCTGCATCAAGGACCAGTGGTTTTTTTTCCTTCATGATACGTTGGACTAATGGAACTATCGCTTCTTGTGTTTCTTTGGCAGCCCCAAGTCCTGGGCCAAGGATGACTGCCGTGCATTTCGTCAACAGCTCTTCAATACGGGGGATATCCTTTGTCGTCAGTATCTCATCGTGGAGATCTTTGACAATGAAGTTTGGTGAAAACGCAGCGATAGATTTCCAGCTTCGTTTCGGGGTCGCTATGTAGACAAGATCAGCCCCGGTTCGTAGGCCAGCAAGTCCACTTAACGCAGGGGCACCAATATAGGGTCCTCCTCCTATAATGAGAATAACACCATTGTCTCCTTTATGTGATTTTTTCGCAGGACGTGGATAATAGATAGAAAGCTCACCTGGACCGACAGAGGTCAAAGCCTCTTGGGGGATACCGATGTCGACGATGGTGATCTGTCCGCTGTTTTGCTTGTTCATCCCTTCCTTGTAATCATGAAATGTGATGGTGTATTGCGGAAGAATCACGTTAGAGGTACCAAGACCGGTTGGGACATCAACTGAAACAAGTATCTTTCCTTTGGTTTGATTGATTTTTTTTACGAGAGATGCGGTAGGTTCTTTTAACTCACCATGGAGACCTGTTCCGAGCAGTGCGTCAATGAGGACATCGTTTTCAGAAAGAAGCCGGTCAATATCATGGATAGATTGGTAGATTTTGACGTCATAGGTCTGGAGTTTCTGGAGATTTTTCAACGCAAGCTCTGTTTTTATCTCAGAGCCTGCAAGAAAGACAGCCACCGTATAGTATTGGGTAAGATACCGTGCTGCGACAAAACCGTCTCCGCCGTTGTTGCCTGGTCCACAGAGTACAAGGATGTTTTTCTTTGTGTCTTTTACAGTGTTTCGTATGAAATCAGCGATACTTTTTCCTGCGTTTTCCATTAGTTGTACTGCCGGGACACCATAGAACTCGGAGTTTCTGTCCAGCACCTTCATTTCTGCTTCTGAAATCATACCAAAAATGTTAAACGAATAGAACTCTATATATGCTTCGGAACCATACGAGGGTTTGTTACCTATGATGCCAGGAAAAATGAATAGCAGGCAACTTGCTCAAATGATGAAACGGTTCGGTATTAATGTCAAGAACATCGATAACGTTGAAAAAGTCCTCATACAGACAGACACAAAGGAATATGTGTTTGACTCTGCGGAAGTAACAGTCATGGAGGCACAAGGACAGAAGACGTACCAGATCATCGGAGAGCCGACTGTGAAAAACAGGGCAGGGGAAACCCAAGAGACGCAGAAAGATGACATTAAACTCATCATGGAACAAACCGGGAAATCAGAAGCGGAAGTAAAAAAGGCATTGATGGAGACAAACGGGGATCTTGCAGAAGCAATCCTCAAACTCACCCAACCATAATCCGTATTTTTTGGAATATGACCTCGTTTAAGGATGCGATAAAAAAAACAAACCAGGGCGTACTTCTTTGTTTGCACGTCGTACCAAGCTCGTCTCAGGTGATTTTTCCAGCCGCGTACAATCAATGGAGGAAATCTCTTGAAATGAAGGTCACATCCGAACCAAAAGACAACAAGGCAAACACGGAGGTGCGGGAAACAATCGCTGGTTTTTTTAATCTTTCAATCCAGGATGTTGTTCTGGTCAGCGGGGGAAAAAGCAGGGACAAAACAGTATGTGTGAAAAAAATTTCTTTCGAAAGAGTCATTGATACCCTGCAGGAGTGTTTCCATGGATGACGAACAGACCTTACAAGAGCTTGAGGAGCTGCTTGATGAGTTGGCGGAGGAAAACAGAAGCACCCCTGTGATCGTAGAGGGAGACAAAGATATCAACGCGTTGCGCAAACTGGGATTGACTGGTGAAATCATCAGATTCAACAAAGGGCAATCGGTGTCTAATTTCTGTGATCTCATCGCACAGAAATACAGGAAAATCATTCTGTTAACAGATTGGGATTGGCGCGGAGGCCGGCTGGGTACTTCGATACGAAAACATCTTGAGAACCGGGCGGAGTGTGACATGACCTATCGACAGTCGTTTGCCAAGCGATGCATGTGCCGAACGGTTGAAGGGATCCCTAGGTGGATTGAGACGTTACGAACGAAAGTGAAAAACGGGTGAAGGGAGAACTCATTGACAAAAAACGACGAAACATTCGAGGGTAACAAAGATCAAATCCGTAAGATTCAGATGAAACATTAATAACGCCAAAAATCATCTTTCTTATTGTCCATTTAATAAAGAACTGACTGGGTGAGAGGTATAAGCAATCGGCATTGGTGTAAGCTTGGACTGCGTATCTTCAATCTCTATTTGAACCAGAAACATCCTTCAAGGGATTTTGTAGAATCTGGATATAACGAGGTTGCATCTTTCTACGATACGTACTGGACACCGTATATGTCGCAGTATTCTCTTGACATGTTAAAAAAACTGAACCCTGCAAAAGGGGGAGACTGTCTTGATTTGACGTGTGGGACCGGGTTTGTGACACAGTCGTTGTTTGAAATGACCCATGGACACATCACCGGGGTTGATGTATCAGAAGCTATGATCGCGGTCGCACAACAAAAGTACGCTGATACCTGCCAATTCATCATTGATGATGTGTACAATTTCCTGAAAACACAGCCTTCGAACACGTATGATTGTATCACTTGTGCATGGGGGTTTGGGTATGTGACCCCTCGCAGTTTAAAGGAAATCACCCGAGTGCTTCGCCCGGGTGGAAAGCTAGGAATTATTGATAACAGCATCTTTTCCAACTGGGAATTCGTCTGGTTCTTCCTTGTTGCTCTCGCAGAACAGCCTGCTTCGTTGAGAGCTACTTTTGAGCCACATTTTTTTCTCTTCGCAGGAACACTTGCCCAGAGACTGCGGATGAATGGTCTAAGGATCATCGATACATGGAACGGGAAGAAGATTTTTGAGGTGAAATCGACAGCGACTGCTCTGGAACAGCTGATTAAATCAGGGGTGACCGCTGGGATTTTACAACTCGTCGATGACAATCAGAAGGATCAACTAATGACACGAATCGGGGAGCTTTTTGAGGCAAAGTACCAGCAACGAAAAAACATCCCGATTATCCATAGGTATCTCGCGGTGATCGGAGAAAAAAGATAAGGAACATGATATCCAAGGTATGAAGAGATGATGAAAAAGTATACTGTGGTCGAATTATCTAAACAGGATGAACCCGAATATATGGATATTATCATACAAGCATTTCATGATTTACCGCAGATCCCTATTCTTATCGAAAAACCAGAGAAGACAGAAAGAATAATAAAAAAATTAGTGAAATTATATGAAAAAACCGGGACGATAAAGGTATTTGGCATAAGGGAAAATGACAAGATTATTTGTGTTGGTTTCTGTATCGATTCTGATAGCAAACCTGGTCTTTTCAAGGTGCTTCGATTTGGTGTTTCCCTTTTCACTACCTTAGGCCTAGAAGGCATTCGAGAGTTTTGGGTCTATAATAAAAACAAACCAGAGTATGAGAAAAAATGCCTTGAGCTCTTCTTTTATGGAACCCGCGCAACCCATCAACGACAGGGATATGGTGCTCGAATGCTTCAGTTTTTGTATGAGTATGCCAAAAAGAGCGGGTATGGTGGTGTGACCGGGGTGACGAACACAAGCAGACCAGCGTTTCATTTCTACATGAGAGGGGGATGGATTGTTGATAAAGAATTTAGGATCGGGAAATATACCCTCTGCTGGGTGCGCTATATCGTGTGAACATGAGTAGTATCTGGAATGTTCCCCGCAGGAAAAGAGAATGATTATATACTTTCATTGCTCTCTGATGAAGGTATAAATGAATATGTGAACCATGGGGGATCTGGTGCAGAATCTATCCAAACATCAAAAAAAGCTTTTACCCGCTCAGAAAAAACAATCAACCAGTCTCTGTGCTCTTTGCCGAGGCACGAAGTTTTTATGTGGAAAAAACCGGTGTCCTGTGATTGTTCGTTTTCACTCCAAGGCAAAAGTAAAACCCCTGCTTGAGAAGGTGCGGCTCGAAGGGGCGTCACCGCCCAGTGTCTTTGTAGGGAGGATTGGCTATCCAAAGGTCGCCATTGGCCCGATGATCCCACCGATGATGGGGGACACCTCTGAGATTGACACTCCGGAAAGATGGTTGGATAAAACACTTGATGATATCGTCGATTTCCGTAGTCAGCTTGTCCGTGGGAAATTCCTTGTCGATGTGACGAATGTCGAAAGCACGCAGCGTATCGTGGAGTTCACACGAGAGCTTGCTCTTTCAAAGAACGCGGTGTTTGCTGATGCGGTATTTGAGAAGAAACCCTACGGCAGGATTAGGTTTTATGATGAAGTCCAACCACATGGTCCTTCAGCGCCTTTGAAAGCATTGGATATTACAAATCCGAAATACGACCAGCGTATCGAAAAAGCGTATTATGATACTGATCTGAAGGCACGGGACGCCATTCTTGATATTTATAAAGACGGTGTGCTCATCTCAAAGATACAACGTGCGTTTAGTGTGGGAGCCTTTGGAATAAAGAAGAACCGACGTTTTGTGCCAACTCGTTGGAGTATCACCGCGGTTGATTCAACGCTAGGTGCCGAACTGATGAAAAAGACAAAGGAGTATCCTTTCATTAACGAGGTGCGGGCATACTATTTAAATCAATATGACAATCGCTGGATTATCCTTCTGATGCCGTCAGAGTGGCAATATGAGCTTATTGAAGCATGGTACCCCAATACGACATGGAATCAGTTTGGCAAAGGGATCTCAATTTTCAACAGCTATGAGTTCTATGATGGTCGGACGACCTATGCGGAGATAGGAGGATGTTATTATGCTGCCCGACTTGCGGTCAATGAACTGCTCAACAAGGAAAGAAGACAGGCGGCCGTGGTGATCCTGCGGGAGGCTCATCCAGGGTATATTATGCCTATTGGGGTCTGGAATGTTCGTGAGAGCGTGCGGTGCGCCTTAACAAGACCGTATCAGGCATTTACCACATTACAGGAATCGCTGGTGTATGTCTCTGAGAAAATGGATATCCCTCTCCAGCGATGGATTCGAAATAGTGCGGTATTGAAAAATCAGCTCTATCAGCGAAAGCTTGAGGATTTCATCGTGAGGAACCATGAGAATACGAGAGATAGCCTGTAAGACCGCGTTGTCCCATTCCTCACTGCCTGGTCTGATGTATTCTCTTAATCCGTACCGAGGCTGTATGCATAAGTGCGCGTATTGTTATGCACCAAATATCTTGCGAATACCACGGCACGACTGGGGGGAGATCCTGGAGGTGAAAAGAAACATCCCCGTAGTCTTAGCCAAGGAAATACGAACCAAGACGCCTGGTATCATCGGCATTTCAACCGTCACCGATCCGTATCAACCACTGGAGCGGACCTATAAATTGACCCGACTGTGTCTCGAACAGTTGATACACCATGAGTTTTACGCCCATATTCAGACGAAATCAGCGCTGGTGACCAGAGATATCGACGTTCTTTTGCGACTTCACGATGCACAGGTCATGTTCAGCATCGGGACCCTGCATGATGATGAACGCAGGGTCCTTGAACCAGGGACATCCTCGATTCCAGATCGTTTCAAGGCACTAAAGCAATGCGCAGACGCTGGTCTGCAAACAGCGGTGTTTCTCGGCCCGATATATCCTACGACAACCATCGAGGAGATCCCGCAGATTCTGGACATGACAAAAGATGCAGGCGCCTCGGAAATCTGGATTGATACGCTCCGTTTGAGACCCGGGATCTGGGAGAACCTCCAACACTCTATCCGTCACAATACCGCACTTTTACAGATGTTTTCCACCAGGGTGTTTCAAGAGAAAAATTATTATTCTATACTACGAGAAGAAATCCGAAAAAAAGCTAAAGAGCGGAACATAAAAATCATCGATGCTTTTTAAATGCTTTTTCTTGATAGGGGAACGCCTGTATCCAGGGGGCCACTCGTAGCATTTAAGTATAAGAACTCTATTACTCCAAAAATCCCTTACTAAAAAATCAGTAGATTTATAAAGTGATAGGTATGGCCAAAGCACGTGCACGGACGACAACCCGAAAAGTAAAAGACCGATGGAAAGCAAAGAATTGGTACACAATACTTGCCCCATCATTATTCAATAACACCCCTGTGGCTGAGACGCTTGCAGAGACACCTGATAGCCTCATCGGCAGAGTGACTGAAGTCTCCCTGCAGGATCTGACGAATGATTTTCGAAAATCCCATATAAAACTTCTCTTCACGGTAGATAAGATAGAGCAGAACACGGCACATACCCAGCTTAAGGGTCATTTGCTCACCTCAGATTACCTCCGGCGGATGATCCGAAGGAGAAAATCTCGTGTCGATGGGGTCTTTGATGTTGAAACCAGGGATGGAGCACTGCTTCGGGTAAAACCCTTTGCTATCGCAGAAAAACGGATTCAAAGCTCGCAAAAGAAACTTATTAGAAACGTCATGAACGAGGTCATCAGTAAAGAAGGAAAAGCAAAGACACTGAACTCTTTTATTAAAGACTGCCTGGATGGAAAAATTGGCAGTGAGATCTACAAGCACTGTAAGATTTACTATCCGGTGAAACGTATAGAGATAAATAAAACTGAGATCATTCGGTTGCCGACCATCTTCATCGAAGATGAAAAACCCGTAGAAAAACCACAGGAAGAACCAAGCAAGCCAGAAGAGCCACCTAAGGAAGAACCCGAAGCACCTGCCAAGGAAGAGGCCATCGAAGAAAAATCTGAGGAACCAACAGAAGAAGAGGCACCTGTTGAAGAAGAGCCAACCGCAGAAGACCGAGAGAAAGCAGAGGAACCGAAGAAAAAAACAAAGGCAAAGGCACCATCAAAAAAGAAAACAACGACGAAGAAGGCAACAAAGAAGAAGAAAGAAGAAGCTTCCGAGGAATAAGACGCTCAGAGCATACTTTTATATATTTCGGTATAATAATTTATTCATCTATGACGCGACAGTGCAAGAGGATTTCTTATCTGTTCGTTTTCCTCATGGTCTTTTCAGGTCTACTCATCCCGCTTGGGCAAAGCTGCAAAGACATTGTCGTTTCATCAGCTGCAACAGCGGGAGACTATAGCCTTCTTTTAAAAGTCCGAGATCCAAGCCGAGACGGTCTGCAGGTGCTCTGTCGTGTTCCGAAGGGAACGACCTATTCGTATCATCATCCATGGACAGGGAAACCCTGGGAATTCTTGGTGACCCATACTTTTATAGGAGTTGCGACACAAGGGGACACGCTTCCGAATATCGTAAAAGCAGGGATGGTGCTTACCGATGCAGGACTTGCTTTTGGGGATGCGGATACACGATCAGGCTGGGTGAATCCGACAAAGAACGCCTGGGATGATTTTGACTGGATCAGATATGCGTGTCAATCCGTGCAAAACGAAGAAGAGGCAATCACCGCTCTGACCACGGAAGCAGTTGATCAGCTTCATGCGACAGGGGTTTCTGAGAACCTCTTTGTCATCGGTCCACAAAAAGCGGTCGTCATTGAAGCAGATGCACTCCGTTACACACGGAAGAATATCTCAACAGTTGCAGTCATGTCAAACTACGCTAAAGACCTCTGGCGAACCCAGTTCATCAAATCACTCCCAGTCGCATCATCGTTTGACCTGCAGAAAGAAACAGGGGTGCGACGTGGGGTAATCCTGCGCCTTGGGTCATTCTGCGGGGTACGCATCATTCAGATAACACCCTCTGCGCTCACGGTGAAGCTCTTCCCCTCATTTGTCTTTACACAATCCGGACTTGAGACGGAGTACAGCATTCCGTTAGGAGAAAGAGTCACTGTCGGACCATACAGCATGAGACTTTTGGAAATCAATGAAACAACAGCGAAGATATCACTCTGCACGGCTGCCTTTGCATGGGAGCAGAAAATCCATAGCATTATTGACCCCGTGATTGGTAACATCACAATACAACATATGATGGACTGGTCACGGTTGCATCCCGAAGATCTTGATAATCTTCGGCCTCTCTGTGAGGACCAAGTGACGTATGAAGCAGTGATGATCTGGAAAATTCCCACGGAACAAGCCAACTTCCTAAGCAGTGGTTGGTTTGCCGCAAATCACGCGTGTTCATCAATCTATGTCCCGGTTCATATCTGTGATGAGGAGTTCTACGAAGCTTATGAAACAGGGGAAGCAGCGAACCTTTCCCTTTCACTTCTCCAGAAGTATGGTCATGGGAATATCACTGCACTCTGTCAAAGTGTTGAAACTGTTTTTCTAGCAGAAAACCAGGGAAATGAACTTCTCGCATATGAGATGATCCAGCATAGTATGAATATCACTCCGTTTATGACTGCCGTGGACATGGCTATGCAGGAACAGGCGTTTCTCACCCAGCAGCTCTGGTTTTCGGCGCCAAATACCACAAGAAACCTCATTGAACACCTCTGGATGGAGAACTATAGTGTGTCTTTGTTTCATATGCAGCAAGCGATGTTGCCCCTTAGTCAGATCCCTGGATCTTCAGGGATGCTTGTTACTCTTACAAAGATAATTCAGAGTATCAGACAATCTCAAGTCAAAAGAGAAGCTTTCCAAGTAGGTCTTCCTTCCATCGGAGATGAATAAAAAGATTTCAATCCAAGAGACAGCAAGGAAAAACAGGGAATGATCCTCGTATTTTCTCCATCATGACCATGAACAGAAGCAGGCGGATTTCTTTTTTTTTAATCAAAAACGTTTAAAAAAACATCTCAGTTAGTTGGATAGGGGTTTTTACCGTGACGGAGACTCGACAAATCGTTATCATCGGTTGTGGTGCAGGTGGTGGAACCAGTGCACAATTCGCAAGAAAGATAGATAGATCTGCATCCATAACCGTCTTTGAAAAAGGACCATATCCACAATATTCGAAATGTGGGTTACCCTATGCACTCGCAGGAACGATTCCTTCGTTCCCTGCTCTCATCGAATTTTCTGAAGAGTGGTTCAAAAAGGAACATATAGAGCTTCATCTTCAGACATCTGTCGAGGACATCGATATCACACATCAAATCGTGAAAGCAACAAGAGGAACTGAGGTCATCGAAAAAAAATTTGATAGTCTCATCCTTGCCACAGGGGCAACCCCGTGGGTCCCACCTATCCAACATATTCAGAAAAACGGTCGGTTGCTTCAAGGCGTTTCTGTGCTTCGGACAATCGATGATGGAGAGCAGATGCTTCCTCAGATAAAAAAAGGGAGAAAAGCAACCATCATTGGTGCGGGACTCATTGGACTTGAGATGGCAGATACACTATATAAAAAAGGGATGATGGTTACCGTCGTCGAGGCACTTCCAAGCATTCTTGCTAACACGCTTGATGAGGACATGAGCGACCCAGTCCTGCAGACGTTACAAGAGAAGATAGCCATCTACACCAATCATCTTGCGATACGATCTGAAGAACAGGACGGTGCTGTGACGGCTCTTATTATTCAAGATACCATAACTAAGGAGGAAAAAAGAATAGAAACCGACCTACTTGTCATCGCGACGGGGACAAAAGCCAACACATCTCTAGCAAAAACCATTGGCTGTACTGTAGGTACAACTGGTGGAATCAAAGTAAACGAAAAATCAGAGACATCGATAAAACACGTCTACGCGGCTGGCGATTGTACCGAATATGTTGATTATGTGACGAATGAGCCGGTGGCAATCGGCCTGGGCAGTATAGTCGTACGACAGGGGATTGCCGCTGGGATGAACGCAGCTGGTGGGGACTATTACCTACCCCCCGGGGCTCTGTTCACAAGAACCTCTGAGTTTTTCGACATCGAGATAGCGGCGGTTGGTCCAGTGAAACAGAGTATGAAAAGCATTCCACTCGTAACAGGAAAATATAAAGGATACTCCCTTCCGGAATATTTCCCCGGAAAACACCCTATCGTAGTAAAAATCGGTGTTCATGAAGAAACCAAGGCGCTCCTCTCTGCTCAAGCGGTTGGGAGCAATGCTGCCCAGCGGATCAACACCTTCGCCTGCGCGATTCTGGGAAAGATGAAGGTCGATGATGTCCAAAAACTTGAGACAGCCTATGCTCCGCCGATCGCTCCGACACTGGATGCCCTGACACTTTCCTGTGATGTGGTCGCTTTAAAGCTTGCAAGAAGAAGGGGCACATGAGGATTTTACATTGTGCTGACACGCATCTAGGGTATTCTGCATACAGAAAAATAACAGAGGATGGTGTGAATCAACGCGAAATCGACATCTATGATGCCTTCATTCAATGCATTGATTATGCGGTAAAAACAAAACCAGATCTTGTGCTACATGCTGGTGATTTGTTTGACTCTGTTCGACCGACGAACCGTGCGATAACCGTAGCGGTTCAACAAATCCTTAGATTGTCTCAAGAGGGTATCCCGTTCATTGTTATTTCCGGGAATCACGAAACACCAAAGTTAAGGGAGACAGGCAATATTTTCACCATTTTTGAGCATCTTGCAAACGTGTATCCTGTCCATAACAATAGGCACGAAACTATCTCTTTAAAAATCAAGGGAGAAACAGTTCTTACTCACGCAATCCCCCAATGTCAGAGTCCAAAGGAATTCGAGTCGAATTTCAAAAAAATAGCAGTAAACAAGAACGTTGACTTCAATATGCTCCTTGCTCATGGCGCTGTCGCAGGGATTAAGGAATTCAAAATGAACGAGTTTAATGAATTGTTCATTCCTGTAAAGAAGCTGAAAGAGGATTTTGATTACATCGCTCTTGGTCATTATCATCTCTACACAAAGCTACAGCAGAATGCGTTTTACTCAGGTTCAACAGAGCATTTGAGTTTTACTGAGGCAGAAGCCCAGAAAGGATTTCTTGAAATTGACCTTGGACAAAAAGTGAAGCATCGGTTTATCCCAGTAAAAATCAGATCAATGATTGACGTACCATCAGTTGATTGCTCATCGCTTCGCATCGATCAAATCTCTCAAAGGATTAAGGAAATCATTTCATCAATCGATCCAAAGGATAAAATCATACGCATCCATCTTGAAAATATTCCTACTACTATCCAGAGGGGCATCGATTATCATCTTTTCAAGGACCTTGCAAAAACTGCTGTTCATTTTGAAATACGATCATCAACCCTGAAGACAGATTCGTCATCGCTCCAGGAAAATTATAAAATGAAATCATTGGCAGATGAATTTGAAAAATTCCTTTCCCTCCAACAAATCCAAGAAAAAAAAGAACTGTTACATCTCGGCCTGCATTATATCCAAAAACATGATGAACAAGAGATACAACCATGATCCTAAAATCAATCCATCTGAAAAATTTTCGGAAGTTTCAGGACAGTTACATCGAGTTCCCTGACGGGGTCACCGGTGTTGTTGGATTAAACGGTGTGGGAAAATCAACTCTGTTCGAGGCAATAGCATGGGTGCTCTACGGACCTGTTGCAGCACGAACCTCAACAGATCAAATCAAACGAGAAGGAGCCGCGGTATCGGACCCCTGTCGGATTGAGCTGGACTTCGTTTTCGACGATGACGCATATCATATCCTGCGGGAGATGAGCGGCAAAAACCTACTAGCATCTGGGAGTGCGACGGTCAATGGAAAACTTGTTGCCAGCGGCGCTGAGGTTCTCAGTAAATTCATCCAGAGAAGACTGGGGATGGACTGGAAATCATTCTACACGTCCATTTTTGCCAAACAAAAGGAATTAAACACGTTATCCTCAATGAACCCAAGTGAACGAAGGCAACTTATCCTCCGAATGCTTGGTATCGATGTTATCGATGAGATCATCAGCGAAATCCGATCAGATATTAAAGAGAAGAAGACCGTTATTGAGAAGCTCTCCGATGGTCTTACCGATGAAAAAGGACAGGACAAAATAACTGTCTATAAACAAGGGCTTGAAAATCAACAAAAAAAACAAGAGATGCTTGTGCAACGTCTCCATGAGCAAAAAGAACAAGTGCAGAAAATAGAAGGCGATTTGAAGAAAATAAAAAAAGACAGCGAAGGAAAAAAACGGACCTATGAGGAATTGTATGTAACCGCCGAACAACTTGAAGCAAAGAAAAGTAAATTTGAAAAAAAACAACGTTTGGAACATGATATCACAACATTGAAAAAATCACTCCTGGAGCGACAACAACTTTTTGAAAAGCAACAAGAAAAGCTCCTTATATTTAAGACACTTGGAAAAGATCTTGAGGCGGTCGAACGACAACAAGAAAAAAATACCGCGCTTCTTCAATCCGTGGTGAAAAGCCAGGAACATACCAGAACACTGCTGCATCGACTCAAAAATGACATCAAGGAGATAACCACGAAAAAACACCATATCGAGACAATGGGTTCACAGGCGAAATGCCCAACCTGCGAACGTATCCTTGGAAATCAATACCAGATACTTCTTACTGCATACACAGGAGAGCTTAATAAAAAGAAGCGAGAAGAACAGCAATTATACGAAGAAGAAAAAAAAATTCAGATAGAGTATGAAAGGCTTTCCAAAGAAAGACAGGCGTTACAGAAAAAAGGCAATTACCTTCACAGTCAAGTCGTTGAACGGGAAAAAATCCAAAGTCTTCTGCACCATAGCACCCAGGAGATTCAGAGAGAAAAACAAGAGTTGGACCAGAAAAATAACGAGGTAAAAACAATCGGTGAGATCAAATTTGATGAAAAACAGTACCAGCAAATCCGAATCCAGATGAATGCTGCCTATAAAATCTACCAAGAGACACTTACAAAACTTGATGAGATCAAAGAAAAGCATCAACAGGTTACCTTAGGTCTAAAGGAATTTGAAGGAGAAAAGAAACTTCTTGTTCAACAGATGAAGACCATTGAAAAGAACATAGAAGATCAATATGTACTTCGGAAAAAACTCGAAGGCGAACGACGCGATGTACAGCGTCTTGGGATGCTCTCAGAGGTAATGGATTCATACCGGACCTATCTTATTTCACAGATCAGACCAACTCTTTCCTCGCATGCATCAGAGCTTTTTAATGAGTTAACAGAAGGGAAATATTCAGAAATTGAGCTGGATGAGGACTACAATCTGTTGGTGTACGACCACGGGGTTCCCTACACTATAGAACGGTTTTCAGGAGGCGAAGAAGACCTTGCCAATCTCTGTATTAGACTGGCAATCTCAGGGGTTATCACCGAGCGTGCGGGTAGTGTTTTCCAGTTCATTATCCTTGATGAAATCTTTGGATCCCAGGATCATATGCGGAAACAAAATATCATCAAAGCGTTAAGCAAGTATTCATCGAAATTTAGACAGATATTCCTCATTACCCATGTCGATGATATTAAACATTTCACAGAAAATATTGTAACAATAGAAGAAGATGACAATGGCATTAGTACGATAAAAGTAGGGTAAAAAAAAGAAAAGAAAAATATGTTTTTATTTTCTGAATCGAAGTTTTCGTTTTGGCCTTTCAACAAATTCCGGTCGCTCTTCAACAGATGATGGTCCTTCGATGTCCTCATCGGTAGTATGCGAGGTAGGTACATTGTTCGCTTGTTGTTTCAAATGTTCCACGGAGGAAAATAATTTTGTGAAGAGGTCTTCATTAGACTCAAACCAGCTCTGCCATCCTCGAAGTTCGTCTTTTATCTGTTTGTTCTCTGTCTCTGTTTCCTCATAGAGGCGGAAAAGCTTCGTAAGTCGTTCTTTTTCTTTCTCATACTCAACTGAGACTTCCTCAAACTTCGTTTTGAACTCTGCGAACTGTTGGAACCCACGGAATTCCTCAACTTGTTTTTCTAAACCTCTGATGATATCATCCTTGGTCATGAGTTCTCCGCGCATCCGGTCCATGCTTGTCTCCATTTGTGTTCTGATAGCGTCAAATCTCATCACCTGCTGTTTTAAATCATCTAATTGGCGCATAGTTTGTTCTCGTTCATCGAGTTTCTGTGTGAGTGTCTGAACCCGGGCTGTTGCATCTCTCTCAAATTGAACGCGCATCTGCTCGGTATCACGTAATCGTTCTTCAAGTTCTACGACGCGTTTTTCTTGGGCTGAGAGGGTTTCTTCTTGGTTTTTGTAGGCATCCCAGAGTTTTATCAATCGTTCTTTTTCTTTCTCAAGTTCTACACTGTAGCGTCGAGCTCCTTCCACAGCTTCTTCTCGTCGTCGTTCTGCCTCGGAGAGCCGATCCTCAAAGGAACGCATCATGGTATCCATTTTGTTTAATCCTTCGAGATTCAGCATACTTTGAATTTTCGCGAGGTCTTCCATGCCTTTAGAAAACGAACTTTTAATAGAAGATAATTCAGTTGATGCTTCCTGTAATTGTTCTATAAATGAGTCTTTTACTCCTTTCACGTTCATACCACCTACTTTTTCTTCAGTCATAAATCATGCCGTCCCATTTAATTAATTCTCTACTATGCGAATAATGTTGATGCTATTTAAGGGTTATTATTTTCTTGTACTTACTAGAACATCATCACGAGCCGCTAAACTAATAAACTATTATTTGTATACTATTCCCTACGTTTAAATAAAAAACTTGGAGATAGAAAGGGATGGGACTACTCGAGAGATTTAGAGAAAGTAGATTTTCAATAATGATCAATAAAATCTTTGGGAAAAATCACGCTAAAATTGGGATCTATGGTCCACCAAATGTCGGAAAAACAACCCTTGCGAATCGTATTTTACGGGATTGGACCGGGGACATCATGGGAAGTGTTTCTGAGGTCCCTCATGAAACACGACGAGCGAAATGGAAGAACAATATTAGAATTGATAACGGGGGATCATCACTGACGATGGACCTTGTTGACACACCAGGGATTGCTACCAAAATCGATTATAAGGAATTTATGAGCATGTATGGGATGACTAAGGATGATTCCCGCATGCGGGCTAAAGAAGCGACCGAGGGGGTCATCGAAGCGATACGATGGCTTGAGGATATCGACGGCGTGGTTCTTGTCATGGATGCGACACAGGATCCGTTCACCCAGGTCAATGTAACGATTATTGGGAATCTTGAAGCACGGAACCTCCCAATCCTTATCGCGGCCAATAAAATTGATGCAGAGAACGCAAGTCCTGCGACGCTGAAATCCGCGTTTCCGCAACACCCTGTTATTCCGATTAGTGCCCTTACCGGTTATAATACAGAGAATCTCTATACGATGATGGTCAAAGAGTTTGGTAAGAAACGACATAAAAAGAGGAGGTAAGAAGAATGGTAAAAAAGGAAGGAGGGATTTCTTTTCATCTCATTTCACGTCAAAAATTAGAGCATTTATCTTCAACAGAGAAACTGCAATATATCCTAAATGAAGTAAAAGAAGGACGAATCCTTGTCTTAGAACATGGTCTTACCCCCTCTGAGCAAGCCAAATTAATTGAGCATACGATGAAAGAAATCAACCATGATACGTTCATTGGCATCGAGATTGGAGGATACGAGACTGAAAAAATCGGTTTTTTTCAGCGGGTGTTTGGGGTGACAAAAAAACCACGTATGACGGTGATTGGACCTGCGCACCTCCTTAAGATGGTCCATAAAGATAATGATATGATACAAACAACGATTATTCCTGGGAAGGGAGCAAGTTAATGCCCCATCAATGTCTGAAATGCGGTCATGTTTTCGAAGAGGGATCCTCGCAGCTGTTGAAGGGATGTCCCGGGTGCGGGGGGAATCGGTTTTTTTTCACAAAACAACCGTTAAACGAAGCACAACGGGATGCGATGAGCAAAGAAATCGGTCAGGATCTCACAACAAGAATTATGGAGCTTGCGGTCGAAAAAAACAAGGAGACTCTCCAAGGCACATCCGCTTGGATATCGCTGAAGCCAAAGGACCTTCGAAGGATGATAGAAGACCATATCGATCAGAGTAAACCAGAAAAGGAAACAAAGCTTGGGGAGCCAATCAGCGATGATCGACGTAAGGAAATCATTGACAAGATCAAATCTGAGGTGGACCATTCAGATTCACCGGAGACCATAGGGGTGGAGCAACCAGGGAAATACCATATCGACCTGAAGGGGCTTTTGGAGAAGGAGCCGATTGTAATCCAAAAAGACGGGACCTATACAATTCATCTCCCCTCTCTGTTTAAAATGCGTGAAGAGAAGAAAAAATAGGGAAAGAGAGTCTTTGATACTTCTTTCCATTACCTTTTTATTGAAGTCAAAGATACAGCTTTGGTTGATTCTATGAAATGGTACGATGAGGTTGAATATATCAGGAAACAGGCGATGAAAAATAACGAGTTTTTTGCCAATTCCCTCCCTATGATCGCGAGCGAAAATGTCCTCTCACCCCTCTGCCGGGAAATGCTTATTACAGATTTCCATGGGCGATACGCAGAAGGGACTCCGGGGAATAGGTATTATGAGGGATGTAAATTTTTTGATCTTGTTGAAGAAAAGACGATGGAGCTAGCTAAAAAACTCTTTTCGTGTGGATATGCGGATGTCCGGCCAACGTCAGGGACCGTTGCGAACATGGCGGTGTTAAAGGCGTTGATTAAACCAGGGGAGACCGCCACGGTTCTTGACACGGCGAATGGTGCTCATATCTCGTTTGGGAAATATGGTGCTGCTGGCGTACGGGGGATTAATCTGGTGTCCTTCCCGTTTAGCAATGAAGAGATGATTATTGATGTCGATGGTGCAGTCAAGCTGATACGACAAGTAAGACCTAAGCTTGCGTTATGCGGTCAATCGGTGTTTTTGTTCCCAACACCACTAAAACACATCGCAGAGGCAGCCCATGAGGTCGGTGCATATGTGGTGTATGATGCAGCCCATGTGCTTGGGTTGATTGCGGGGAAGCGGTTTCAGGACCCGCTCCGAGAGGGTGCTGATGTGATGAACGGAAGCACGCATAAAACCCTCCCCGGTCCACAGGGGGGAATGATTCTGTCAAATAACCAGGCTCGTACCGATGAGGAGAAAGCATTTTTTAGGAAACTGGGTTTCGGGGTGTTTCCCGGGGTGACTTCCTCGTATCATTTGCATCATGTTGCTGCGAAGGGAATTGCATTTGCTGAGCATCTTGAGTTTGGTGAAGCGTATGCGGATCAAACCATTAAGAATGCAAAACAACTTGCGCAGTCTTTGTACGAGCAGGGATTCAAAGTATTTGGTGAAAAACTAGGTTTTACAAAGTCCCATCAGGTCCTTGTTGAAATCGGTCCTGGGAAAGGAAAAGAAGCATCGAAGATCCTTGAGGACGCAGGGATTGTCACAAATATGAATATGATCCCTGGTGATGCTGATCCTCTGAACCCCTCCGGGTTGCGTCTTGGGACTCCTGAACTTACGAGAATCGGGATGAAAGAAAAGGAGATGCAGGAGATAGCAGTGTTCTACGCCCGGGCGCTTTTAAGAAAAGATAATCCAAAGAAGATCCGAGATGATGTCAAAGATTTCCGTAAAGATTTCCAGGAGCTCTGCTTTTGTTTTAAAGAAGGATTCCGAGGCTATGACTACCCTAAGCTGATGTGATATGTGGGTAGCACTGACCGGCACCCCGGGAACAGGAAAAACCGCAGTAGCAGCAGTCCTTAAAAAACAGGGGTATACTCTTGTTCGATTACACAGGCTTGCAAAAGAAACCAGTTGCATCAGTGGAGTTGATAAAAAACGCAAGTCGCAGCTCATTGATGTACGTAAGTTAAATAGGTGGATTGAAAAAAATTTTCCGACTGAGTCTCTTATGTTTTTTGAAGGGCATATCAGTCATCTTCTCCAAGCAATGGACAAGGTGATTGTGTTGCGCTGTCATCCGAAAAACCTGGAAAAACGGCTTATGAAGAAAAGATGGAGTAGAAAAAAGATAAAGGAAAACGTCGATGCAGAGGCGTTGGATATTATCCTGTGCGAGACGGTAGAATGTCATTCAGCGCAGGATGTCTTTGAGATTGACACAACTAATAAAACTGTTGATGAGGTCGCTGGTGCAGTTCGAGATATTGTCAATCATAAATTTCGACCGGCAAAAGCATATAGTATCGGGCAGATTGATTGGGCAGAAGAAGTCCTTACAGTTGATACTTCAAAGGAATAGATATGGTACTAGATAAAACACGAGGGAGAGCTGATCCACTTCTCACGGCGATTGCAAAGCAGTTCGCTTCAGTGAACCCGAATCTTCTTACATGGGGTGCATTGCTGTTTTCTGTGATAGCCGGGGTGTTTTTTTATCTTTCAAATCCTGTTGTCGAGCTACAGAATTTCTTTTTGTTTTTTGCTTCTTTTTTTGTGTTTCTCAACGGGTTGTTTGATGCTATTGATGGGAAGGTTGCAAAGTTAACAAACAAAGCATCGGTACGTGGTGATTTTCTTGATCATGCACTGGATCGATATGCTGATGTCTTTATGGTTGGTGCACTGGCGTTGAGTGCATGGTGTCGTTCCCCAATTGGTCTCTTGGCTGTTATCGGAGTGCTTCTGACAAGTTATATGGGGACGCAAGCACAAGCCATTGGTTATAAACGTGATTATTCCGGGTTGTTAGGACGAGCGGATCGGCTCGTCCTCTTGATCATCTTTCCCATTCTCCAGCATATTCTGCTTCGTTTTCCGTACCAGTTGCCATGGAATCTTACGATCATTGAGCTGGTCTTAGTGTATTTTGCTATTGTTGGAAACATTACTGCGATTCAGCGATTCTATCTTACGTTACGATGGTTTAAAAATGATATGAAAAAAGAAAAGAACTGAAGGGTGGAAAGGAAAAAAATATTTTAGAAAGTTGGGGAGGAAAGGGAAAACTTTAAGGGGATTTAATGAAGAAAAAAAACCCTTCCTCCGTTTCTCGAATAAATGAAGTGTCACATCCATATATAAAATTTTCTACAATTTTTTATAACATTTGTTATGATATTTGTTATCTAAATTTCATAAAAGTGAGTATATAATAAAGTGTTTCTTCCAAATAATAATTTTTTGGATGATTCTTTGAACCCTTTCAAAAGATATTTCTGATTGTGGGGAAATTGTGAAGTCATTTTGTGTTTTTTATAGTCTTTTTAAGAGATGTACGAATCGTTTGTATATTTGTTCTGAGGAGAATATCAAGGGTACACCTTTGAATTGGCAATCATCGCAGGCGTATCCACGGGCGAAATAGGGCAATTGGGCTGTTGTTTGTTTTAGCGAATGGGTGTTTCTACTTCCGCATAAAGGACATGCAATGATTTCCATAGTATCACTATGCTATGTAATAGCATAGCATATATTTAAATGTTATGCCAAATAAGAATGATATTTATAAATACCCAGGAGTAAGTTTAACGAAAACCGACAGATCTACTCTTCCATACCATTGCCAAAAATTAAAGAAGAACCCCCAGATATTCATCACAGAAAACAATGGATACCAAACAGAAGACGGCAATACTCATCTCCCTTGATGATGCAATAACAGAAATAACTCAACTTGCAGAAACCCTTGGGTATTCCATTTCTAAAGAATTTATCCAGCAAAGAACAAACCCAGACGTAAATTTCTATATTGGACCTGGAAAAGTTGAAGAAATAAAGAAATTTTTTAAAGAAACACCGGACCCTATCGATCTCATCATCGTGAATGGTGAACTCAAACCATCTCAGTGGTTCACTTTAGAAAAACAATTAGGGACCAATGTATATGACCGCGTCCGGCTTATCCTTGCCATTTTCGAAGAACATGCAGAACGACGAGAAGCATTCCTCCAAGTAAAGCTTGCACAGCTACAATACGAACGACCATACGTCCGTGAATTGATACACCGTGCAAAAGCTGGAGAACATCCGGGTCTCATGGCCGGAGGAGAATACCAAGTCGATGACTACTACGAGATGATTAAACGACAGACAAAAAAAATAAAAACGGATCTTGAAAAAATCAGAGACAACAGGGAACTCCAACGACAAACCCGGGCAAGAAGTGGTTTTTACTCTGTCTCACTTGCGGGCTATACCAATGCAGGAAAAAGCAGTCTTATGAATATCCTCTCAGGAGAAAAGTTAAAAGTCCAAGAGCAATTATTCTCCACCCTCTCCACAACCACTCGGAGCATTTCAACAAAAAATAAAGAACAACATCTCCCCATCTTGCTCACGGACACAGTAGGATTCATTGAAAATCTCCCTGCGTATATCATCGATGCATTCCATTCGACGCTTGAGGAAATCGAACTTGCAGATGTCGTCGTAGTAGTCGTTGATGGAAGCGAACAACAAGAAACTGTTGAGAAAAAACTACGTGTTTCAATTACTGAGCTTCGGAACATCGGTGTTGCTGCACCTCTGATAATCACCTTAAATAAAATCGATTTACTAAAGAATTCAACCCTCGAATCACTCCAACAGCACTTGGAAAAAACGGGCGTTATTAAGGGGCAGAGTATTGTTGCAATCTCGGTAAAAGACAAAAGAAACATTGAAGACCTCCTGAAGACGATTTACGATTCGTTACCTCACATGGTAGACATTACCTTCCAACTCCCCCTTGAGGAAAAATCACAGGCATTTATTTCTCAACTCTATGATAAAACCAAGGTAACTCATATCAACTACGGTGAAGTAATCACGGTCAAAGTTGAATGCAACGAGAAGATAAAAGAAAAACTTATTGCAGCGTGCCGCACAGTCAATGGTGTAGTGCTCTAAGAAGACAAAACTCTTATACATAACATTGCATTTCCTGCAAAAAGGGAGAATGTTCTATGGATAAAAAAAATCGTAAAGGTCTAGAGCAGATAATAACTCTAATAGGATTAATCCTTTTTGGAATAATTGGACGATACATACTGGTAGGAGCAGGATTACAACCGTTCCCGAACTTTGAAATCATCATGGTGATTTCATTTCTAGCAATCATGCTCATCCGATCGCCAATCGCACTGCTTGTTCCACTCATCTCGATGGTAGGTAGTGACGTTCTGATTGGAAATCCGATTTTCATCGGAGATCAAATGAACAGAATCGTGGTTTTTACCTATTCTGGGTTTGCCATCATAGCTGTCATAAACCTGTTTAATAAAAATCGACTCTGGGGTCAGCTCAAACCATTCCATATGAAGAGCATTGGTTTCATGGGCGGACTGGGGGTCGGCTCTGTCCTGCTCTTCGACATCTGGACAAACCTCGGATGGTGGTACTTAATGTTCCCTCATGACGCAGGCTCTCTTGCTTTAGTGTTTACCGCAGGAGTGCCATTTATGATCTATCATATGATTTCGGGAGTCATTACATTCATTGTCATTGGAGTACCGATAATATTCTATGTTACAAAGAGAAAGGAGAATACATACCTGCAACCACTCACGCTAAAAACACTGCATAAAATCCCTGCAATATTCCTCGTCCTTGGTCTGGTTACACTTTCCTTTTCAGGAACCGCTGTGCAAGTGCCACAGAAAAGCGAGGTATGGATCGAAAAGGCAGATCAGACCAGTGTTCAGTTAATGATCGTTGGAGACTCCTGGGTTCTATCTGATAACCTTGTTGCGTACGAAGGAGATACCGCACTGTCACTCCTGCAACGATGCGCGGAGAAAAACGATTTTTCTGTCGAATCGACATATTATGCCCAGTTCGATTCGACCTTAGTAAATTCCATTAACAATGCCATCGGCGGGACAGACGGAAAATACTGGCAGTACTATGTGAACGGTCAGCTTCCAAGTGTGGGAGCCGATAAATATCCCCTTACCAATGGTGACCGGGTGACATGGAGTTTTGAAGTACCTCTGTCCTAATCTCTCCCAACTTTTCTCCTTTTTTAACAATTTTTTCCATCAAGGGTCCGTATCTTATTACGAATGAGGGTAATTGTCACGACGACAAAAAGAAAAGCAAGACCCAGTCCTGATGCAGCCCCGATGAACTCATAAGAGACGAGGAAATTATAAAAACCATGAAGGAAAATCGCTAGGAGAAAATAGGGGAGAACACCAAGAAAGGAGGATTTTTTCATCACCGTCTTCCCATAGCCAAATCCTGTTAAAGCAGTCGCTGATGCATGCAGGAGGCAGCCCCCGAAACTACGTATCGCCATGAGGAGTAAAAAGACAAAAAAACCTTCTTTTAAAAAACTTATCCCATATAAGAGATTCTCGGTTGCGGAAAAACCAAGTCCGGCCACAGCACCATAAATCAAGCCGTCCTCAAGCTCACTTAGATGTCTTTTCACAGGTTTGAGACGGAGGGCAAGTGGTTTTGTGAACTCTTCTACGACCGGAGCTATAATAACTGCCACAAGAAAGGGAGTCAGTTCACTATGAGCTGATGAATACGAGAAGGGCATCTGGAAAATGATTTCTAAAATCAATGCTGCGACCACAGCAATCGTCGCACCCCAGAGGAAACAAAGGAAAATCGATAGCCATTGTTGCCGATGACATCGCTCTGTATTACGTATCCAAATAGTATAAATCAAAGGCGGAAGAAACGAAAGAAAGATAAGAAACCCCCAAGTAACGATCGTTGTCATGAAGAGAATAAAACACACAGGTCTTTATTATGTTTTTTTTAGAACTTGTAGTAATACTCCCCATTTTGTTTTTGCTGACGGTCCATATAAGAGTCGGGTTTATTGACACGTGGTCGTTTTGTCTCTTCATCTCGTCGGAAGGTGATATCGACATTTTTTAAGAAACGATTCATCCCCTCATGAAGGCCGAATGGGCCTTGTGCGCGCCCTTCTTTTCCAGGTGTGCCATCAAACACAATCAATGCATCGCTGACCATGTCAATGAAATAGACGTCATGGTCGACGATCATTGCCGATTTTGCTGATTTCTCTATGACTCGACGCAGCATACGCGAGACAATCATCCGTTGTTGACTGTCAAGGTACGCAGATGGCTCATCGATAAGATAAATATCTGCTTCTTTTACTATCGATGCAGCGATAGCGACCCGTTGCAATTCTCCTCCTGAAAGGGTGGAGAGTTCTCGATCCCGAAGATATTTCAGATGTAATGCATCATGGACCTCCGTCTGAAGGAAGGTCGACGTGAACAGTTGCGGTGAATATTTTTCAAAGTATTCCTGGACACTCCCGTCAAAATCAGGGGTGATGTATTGCGGTTTGTAGCTGATTTTTAAATCGTACTCAACAGAACCCTTCGTAGGCTGTATCACTCCAGCAAGTATCTTCACAAAGGTAGTCTTGCCTATCGCGTTTGGTCCGACGATACCAATCAGTTCACCCTGACGGATGATCCCTGGTTCAACGGCGAGTGTAAAATCCTCAAACTGTTTTGTAAGCTTATCATACGAGACAAGAATTCGTAGACCTTGCTGTGGTTTGGGTGGGCTGGCAAAAAATTCGATTTTTGTTCCAAAGCGGATGTTCTCCTCCTTTAAGTACCCCGAAAGATAAGTGTTGATAGAATGGCGTACTGCACGGGGGAATGTCACCACCCCGTAGGCTCCTTCAGTTCCATACATGATATGGACGTTTTCACAAAGAAAATCTAGGACCGCTAAGTCATGTTCAACAACAATGACCTTCTTTTCATTGGAAAGCTCCCTGATGATACGAGCAACCTTTAAACGCTGGTAGATGTCAAGATACGAGGTTGGTTCATCAAAATAGTATAAATCCACGTCTTTAATAAGGGCAGCAGCAATAGATACAAGTTGTAGTTCACCACCAGAAATCGTCCCTTTTTCGATCTCCTTATCAAGGAGATGGGCAATCCCTAGTTTGCTGACAACCGTATCATAGTTATTTGACGTATCAGCGTTTTTAAGGACGTCTCGTATCTTTCCCTTGATTATTTTTGGGAGCTGGTCAACGTATTGGGGTTTGAGCACACAACTGAGATTGTTTTCTGACAGTGCCTTAAAATGCTCGTACAACTCTGTTCCTGCGTAGTAATCAAGGACCAAATCCCAAGTTGGTTTCTTTTTCTGATACTCCCCCAGATTTGGTATGATGTTTCCTGCGAGTATTTTTATCGCAGTTGTTTTTCCAATCCCATTCTGCCCAAGGATTCCCACGCAGCTTCCTTTTTTTGGTATTGGAAGTCGAAAGAGACGAAACCCGTTCTTTCCAAACTGATGGATGAGATCCTCTTTAAGTTCTTCAGCAAGTCCGATGATTTTGATTGCCTCGAACGGACATTTATTCACACAGATGCCACACCCGACACAGAGATCTTCTGAAATGATTGGTTTTCCATCCTCACCCATGATAACGGTTTCATCACCAGCGCGCACTCTAGGGCAGAATTTAATGCACTCCTGTGCACATCGTTTTGATGTACATCTATCTTTTAAGAGTATAGCGATTCTCATACCGGTGAACACCGAAAAGTTACATGCTCTTAAAAGGTTTTTTATCCTATCAGGACCTAAAATGAAATAAGAACCAAACTTATTCATGACCCCGCAGGTGCATCATCGTGGAGATAAACCTGTTTCTTTGGCCAATGCTTGTACCAATGATACTTCCATTACTCTACTGCTTGAAACGCAAAAAGGAAGTTACCCAAGAAATTGGAACGATAATCCTTGTGATGATGCTGATTGTATTCTTGTATTGGCCGTTTATGACTAGCGCAGTTTTTTCGACATATACCTACATTGTAGGAAAAACCCTTCTGTTCGTGGTTCTTCCCATCATAATCTTCATAGTCGTACAACGGAATACCTCTTTGGTTCATCTCAACGTCTACGGCATTAAGAAAGAAGGGGGAAAAAAAAGTCTCATGTGGTTTATTCTTTTTTTACCACTCATGCTTGTGGCTACAGGTTTCTTACAATATTTTAACGGTATGGATTGGAACGCTGATGTCTTAGCGGGAAGCATTAGTTTTTTTGAGGCTTTTACTGAAGAGTTTTTTTTCAGGGGTATCTTGTTTATTTTTTTATCACAGAAGATTCCAATAAAGATAGCTTATGCCACATCGCTAGCGAGTTTTACACTGATGCATCCACAGAATTTAGAATCACTATTTATCCTAGGAACACTCCTCCAAGGAATATTGACTCTTGAGATAGCACGAAGATCACAAAACATCCTTGGAGCATGGTTGCTACATGGAAGTAACCGATTCGTTCAACTTGCATTGCTGCCGTTTTTTATCTAATACGTCGTTTTTTCAGCGTCCAAAGGAATACCGTGGGGAACCACGATAGGAGTGATTCCGCGGCTCGAATCGTCTCATGAATGGTACTTTTCTAAACTCAGGGATATCTGCTCGCTCAATCATGAAATCATCATTGCTTTGTACACGTCTGAAATTATCATGATCGCGTTCAGTTAGAAGAGTAATTGCAGCACCGTTTGCGCCAGCACGGGCGGTTCTTCCTATACGATGAACATATTCAGTTGGTGTCTTTGGTACATCGTAATTATAGATATACGTGACGTTTTTGATATCAAGACCACGGGCTGCGACATCGGTTGCTACTAATACTTTGGTCTTCTGCGTTTTTAACGCATCTAATGAATTTGATCGTTTTTGCTGTTTCATTCCTCCATGGATTGCGGAAGCGCGAATGCCTTGGCGGGCGAGGTTCTTTGAAACCGCATCAGATTCCCGCCGTGTCCCACAGAACACAATAGAGAGTCCATCAATGTTCTTTTTTAGTAAGTGAACGAGAAGCGAGAACTTCTGGTTCTGCTCGTAAATATCATAGTAGATTTGTTTCAATTTCGTATGATCTACGTATGATTGTGTTTTGATTATCACAGGGTGTTTCAAATGTTTCCTTGCGAGACGATGGACCTCTTCTGATATCGTGGCGCTAAACATGAGGAGCTGGCGTTGCTGCGGTATGTAGCGAATGATTTCTTCGACATCGTCGACAAAACCCATTTCAAACATTTTATCGGTTTCATCTAAGACAAGGATTTTGATAGTACCTAATTCAATAGTCCTCCTGCGAAGATGATCTAGTAATCTGCCAGGAGTTCCTATGACAATCTCCGATAACCGGATGTCATGTATCTGTGGTCCAATGCTGACACCACCATAGACACTCGTAGTCCGTATTCCTAAGTTCTTTCCAAAATCCCGAAAGACATCGGTGACCTGGACACAGAGTTCCCTTGTTGGTGTCAGAACAAGTGCTTGCAGTCCCTTTCCTGGAATAATCTTATTAAGGATGGGAAGACAGAACGCCAGTGTTTTTCCTGAACCGGTCTCTGCCTGGCCGACCACATCGTTTCCCTGGACAATAGCCGGTATGCTTTTCTCCTGGATCAACGTCAATTCCCTGAATTCTAATTTATGTAGTTTTTCTAAAAGTATTGGATGTATAATCAGTTGTTCACATTTCATTATTTTCACCTTATTTTTCAATCTTTATCTACTTACTCGTGTTTGTATATAACAAATCGTCTACCCTTCATTCTACGTATTTGAAAAAAGTATTATCGAATCTGGGTTTTGTTATAAGAATATTAAGCCTTCTTTACGTTTTTTGCTTGTGGCCCTCGATCTGATGATTCAACTTCAAATTCGACGGCGTCTCCTTCGTTAAGTGATGCTTCCATTGGAAGAGCAGATCGATGAACGAAGACTTCTTTTCCATCGTCACATTGGATGAATCCATATCCTTTTCTTGCATTATACCATTTTACATTTCCTTTCATATTGTTCACATTTTCCTCAGATTATATCTGAATGATTACAAAAGAACAAAAACAAAAAAATTTCGAACATTCGAATCTACGAAACGGTGAAACTCTTATTTCTATTCCTTTTGACCTGCTATAGCCTTCACGCATATATATAGTTTTTCACTGAGAAAATGACAAATCCTTGTGTTAGGACAGGACATATGTCCCTTCTGGTGATACCATCGGAAAAAACTCTTACATCACGATATGAATATCGAGTTTCTGTGCAAGTTCTTTGTAACGATTTCGAATCGTTACCTCGGTAACCCCAGCAATCTCTGCAACTTCTCGCTGTGTTCTGCGTTCACCGCAGAGAACGGATGAAATATATAAAGATGCAGCAGCAAGTCCAGTGGGGCCTCGTCCGCTCGTAAGTTCCTGATTTACTGCATGCCCAAGAATTTCTAGTGTCTTCGTTTGAACGATGCTGCTGAGTTTTAACTCGCTGCAGAATCGTGAGATATAATCTTTCGGTGTTGTTGGCATTAATTTTAATTCGAGTTCTCGGGAAATATATCGATAATTTCTACCAATCTCTTTTCGTGGCATTTGCGCAATATTACTGATTTCGTCTAATGTCCGTGGTACATGGCATTGCCGGCATGCTGCATATAATGAAGCAGCGGTTACTCCTTGGATGCTGCGTCCCCGGACTAAATTTTTTAATGCTGCTTTTCGATAAATCATTGCTGCGGTTTCTCGTACTGTTCTTGGAAGGCCCATTGAAGAGGCGAGCCGGTCGATCCCTGAAAGAGCAGACGCTAAATTTCGTTCGGTTGCATCGCTGATGCGAACACGCCGCTGCCATTTTCGTAATCGATATAATTGTGCCCGATTTTTTGTTGGAATTGATTTCCCATATGCATCTCTGTTCGTCCACCCTATTGTTGTACTAAGTCCTTTATCGTGGATTGTATAGGTCATCGGAGATCCAGTTCGGGATCGTTTCTCCCGCTGCTCGTTATCAAATGCACGCCATTCCGGGCCATGGTCAATGATATCTTCATCGACAACAAGTCCACATTTAGAACAGACCAATTCAGCCCGAGAATAATCCTTACAAAGATGTCCGCTCCCACATTCGGGACAACAGAGAATTTCCTCAATTTTTTGTCTTTCTTTTTTTACCAAAATACATTAACCTCCGCATTTTGTTTTTGAGAAATTTATCATGTAATCGTTCCCTTGTTCATGTTTTTTATCCGTTCAGTCGTACGTTTTACGACTGCAACGAAAGAACAAAAATAAAAAATCTCAAACGTTCGATTCAACGAAAATATGAAACTCTTATCTCTATTCCTTTTATATAGATATATGGATTTCTGGCCTTTATATTGTTTTGTATCACACGACTAGGTCCAGAGGATAAGTGTCGGTGACAAAGGAGAAAAACACAATTGTTTACAAAAATTGAAGAGAGAAGATCACACTTATGAAGGATTATTCCGTCTTTTTTATATTTTTTTTAAAAAAGGAGATATATTTTAATATAACAGATATATCATAATAATAGTATAGCAGTCTTGATTATATGAAAAAAAACATTTGTGAAAGAATCTTTTGTACGACGATAGTCGTTTTACTGGTATGCACAGCAACACCAAAATATACACATGCGAAGACAATAGAGGATATTGCCGAAGTGAGTCATAGACTGTACTTCGAATCCCTCGAGGCAGGTATACAGGAAAACGAGGGAAATAAAAGTAATGTACCTCAGAAATCACAAATAAGTTTTGCAGTATTTACCGATACCCATATCGGAGTGAGATATCAAAATCCTCTGTACAGTTCCGCTGACCATCTCGATGCATTAGGGGAAGATTTAGTCGATTCAACAAATCAGCTTGACTTTGCCCTGCATCTTGGGGATATTGTCCATCATACGACCGCTCAGGTGAACGGTATCGGTTTACCTTGGTTCGTCAATCAATACAAGAACAATTTCAAGGCCTATCTCGTATCCCATGTCCATTTGCCATTCTACTGTGTAATCGGGAACCATGATGTGAATGATTATCAAATGAACAGAGATGATCCGCACAATCTCACAAAATCTATTCTTGATGAACTCAGCATGAATAGCCCTGTCTATGCGATGATGCGGGATGGAATACTTTTTCTTACCGTGCCTGAGCTTGGATGCATCACCTGGACGCACCCTGTCGAATATGAATGGCTGGAGTATATGACAAGCCAATATCCAAATGCGACAACGATTATGTTCTCTCATCAAGCAATAGAAGACACCACTGGATCTCTGCGGGATGAGGCATACCGGGGAAAACAAGATATGGATTGGTGGGCGACATTTTTCCAGAAGAACCCACAGATTAAACTGTGGATCCATGGTCACAATCATTATCTCGACTGGTACCTCAGTAACCAGAGCACAGGGAGGAATTATTCCGTTCGAGTATTCGGACATGAAATGGCGTTTTCTGCCCCTTATCCACAAATGTATTGGGACTTGGGTCAAAAGCTGGATCACCTTATCATCTACAACGTTTCATCCACCGGTATTAGTACAGCATCATGGGAGAACAATGGTGCCGACGGACACTGGGTTTCAGACTATGTGCATTCATGGAATATCCCAACATCATTTGACTCTCATGCGCAGAATTGGTATTCGTTTCCGGTGTTCCTGCAGGATAACGAAACCCAGCTAACCGACATGAAAGTGTTTTCCCCTAATATCACACTTCAACTCATCGGCACAGTACCTATGGAACTCTTCTTTGATGCACAGATGGAATCACCCAGTGGTTGGGCAAATGAAACTGTTCTTGGATTTGGCAATGACACATCAGCAAACGTTGAATGGATTAAACCAGGTATGCGAGTCCATGGACCTAGCCAGCTTACATTCCCTGAGAAGTATCCGCATCACACCCATCTCCAAGAAGACGGTCGGAGCGGCCAGCCGTATCATTCGTTCCCCATGGGGACGATTTGTGCTGCGGTTCCCGGCCAAACATACAATTTTACTATCACGGGTCGGTGTTCCTCAGGAATGGCCCCGTTCAGAATGAACGTCAGTTGCTGTGATTGGGAAACAAAATCGCAGTATAGCGTGCTGCCAGGAAGCGAACAGCAGGTCTTTGCCTATACATTCGGACAAACCAATGAAACACTCTTTGGGTCATACACCGTTCCAAACAATAGAAATGCATGGTTCCTCCAGGGAACATTAGATTTCCTTAACGCAACGCAGTACGATGTCTCCTCTTTCAGCGTGAAACGTCAGCGCACGAGTGATACAACCGATGATTTTCATTTGTATCTGAGTGGGCATTGGTATAATGCTTCAGGGTCGCTCATGAAAAATGAACAAGTGAATTTCACGGTTGATCCGATACACCTCTGTGACTGGGATGGCGTCATGAATTTTACCGCGTGTATCAATGGGAACCGCTATGGGATGGTCAATCTGATGTATCATGAACCAATCTTGATGGGAATGAATGCACGGTTCCGAATAAACAGCAAAACAGATACAATATATAATCTGAGTCTGACAAAGACCCTGACACGTACTTCATCAATTGATATGGTGCTGTGGCATTCAAAGATGTTTCAGCGATTTCCTTATTTCATTGAGTTGTTCTATCGGTTTTTGATGAAAGGCGTTACAGGATATATCCTAAAGGTCGTATTGGAAAAACTTATTCCAGACCTTCCTGCGACTTTTTCGATGGTTCCCTTCAGCACCAAACCGCTGTATGCAGAAGTGAATGTTACGGCAGTCGATGGGTCTGGTGCAAAGCATGAAAGTATGAATGGGAATATATGGTGGACATCCAACTGTCCAAGTACTGAGAGTCGTTTTGTTAAGGTGACCGTACCTACAAGCTAGCAATGAAAATTATTTTCTTTATATTTGTAAAAAATATCCCTCGATGAATCATCTGTGAATTTGTTGATAATATCCCTGTAAACACATCAGTCAGAGTGTGAATATGTAACATCATCTTTAAATATTCATCAAATATTATATAAAAAATATGAGATCGAGGAAGAAAAAAAATTATTCAAAAAACATGATTTTCTGTATCCTCCTTTGTATCGTGTCTGTAGCAATCATCACCCCTGTTCAATCCTTCCAAGAACACGCATCACAGTGTTCTTCTCTTATGCTTTCTCAGTCAAGTGTGATTATCATCCCTGATGATTATCCGACAATCCAAGAAGGAATTGATAACGCAGACTCCGGTGATACGATTTTTGTCCGATCAGGGGTGTACAAAGAAAGTATTGTCATATCAACAGAAAACCTTTCCCTCGTAGGCGAAAACAAACTCGATACAGTTATCGATATTAACAATTCTTCCTCAGATGCAGTAGGTATTAAAGCCGAGGGGGTCACGCTGCAAGGTTTTACCATAACACATGCACGCAGTAACGACGCTCTTATATGGAATCAATCCGGGATTGCGATTTTCACTTCGAACGTAACAGTGAGAGATACCATTATCTCAGACAACCGACTCGGTATACTGTCTTATACGACAGCCTATAACCTGACTATCTGCGATAATATGTTTTTTTATGATGGGTTTTTCCCAGGGTGCTATCTTCAGAATATTGACGGGCACTATCAAGGTACAGAGAATATCCCACTCGCATGTTTAACGTTGAATGTGTCGAATAATACCATCAACGGAAAACCCCTCTACTATCTGCAAAACATACATGATTCTATCATAGAAGACGACATAGGTCAGGTTGTACTTATCAACTGCACAAACATCACGGTTCGAAATGTAGCGTTTTTAAAAAACGACTTTTCCGTGCTGCTGTATTACTGTAATAATTGTATCGTTGAAAATATAACCATCCTTGATTCCGATGGCGAACTTATCTTATTTTTTTCTGAGAATACAACGATTCAATACAACAGAATCAATGAGTCAATGGTTGGAATTTGTTTTGATCTTGGAGCAAAAAACAATATCGCCCGGTATAATGAACTCTATGACTGCCGGGAAGGGATTTCGATTATTACCCTCTGCAGTGGAAACAAAGTATACGGGAATATATTGTATCAGAACGATTACGGGGTACGGATTTCTTCGTATACAAAAAATGCACCTGCTCATGATAATGAAATCTATGAAAATGAAGTGTTGAACAATAAATATGGGATAGTATTATCGACATCTTTCCGGGATCCTTTGTGTTATACATACAATAATACAATCTTTAATAACACCATTAAGAAGAATTTCATCGGAATCGAGTTATATTCAACAGAGGGAAACACGATAACACATAATATTTTTCAAAAAAATGTACTCTCAGCCTTCTTTGTTAATTGCTCTCAAAACAATTGGAACAACAACTATTGGAATCGTCCGAGAATTTTACCAAAACCAATCATAGGAGTTAAACTGGTTGGGAGCCTGCCGATACCAACAGTCAACTTCGATTGGCATCCTGCTCGATTCATAGATCATTGAATCAAAGAAAAATAGTAGCTATAATCCTCTTTACCAATGGAGAAAAATCATATCGTATCAAGAGAGTGAGAGAGACAGATAACACGATGATGAAGAAAGATGAACATGCCTTCGAATTCAGCATATCTATTAAACATTGCAGTGAGCAGAAGAACGCGGGTATAATCGTACTGTTGAACAACTATCGTCAACGCTGATTGGGGGGTTATTCCTGCATCTGATCTAAGAACCGTACGTTCAATCCTTCAAACCATAGACGTTGACTATGACAATGACGCATGTACCTATAGTATAGCAATATACAAGAATCAAGAGGGACTATCAGGGTAACAGGCATTGGAGAAATATCGAATCGTACCTTTTGTGAAAGAGGAAAAAATGCGAGACACGCGATTTGTTGCTGAACATCGGGGAGGACCTCTAAAAAAGAAACAGCACTATCAGTTAATTCAATGGGCTTGTGACTGCGCAGAGCATGTCTTGCCTCTGTTTGGGAAGAAAACGGATGAAAGACTAAAAAACGCATTGGTTGTAGCTTACGAGTGGAAAGCAGGAAACGCTTCAACGGGTAAGGCAAGAAAAGCATCTGTCGATGCTCATGCCGTTGCCCGTGAATCTTCAAATCGCACAGGAATTGCTGTAGCTCGTTCTGTGGGACATGCTGTTGCCACCGCCCATATGGCAGACCATTCGTTAGGTGCAGCGTGGTATGCATTGAAAGCCGTGAAATCTGCAGGAAAAACAATAGATGAAGAAAAGAAATGGCAAGATGAGCAACTACCATCAGAAATCAAGCAGCTTGTCCTGTCTGCACGATCGAATAAAAAATTTTTTATAAAATAGTATAGAGAAAAAGTAAAGATATTGAAATATGCTGGAGAGAGACCGCAAGCCTCTTTCTAACAGGAGAAAAACGTCATTATTTATGAATTTATATGACAGAAGAAAAAAACTGATAGAAAGCTATTTATACCATGGTATACCTAGGTATACCTAGGTGTACTATGGGTACGACGACCATAAAAATTCAAAATGATACGAAATCCCAAATAGATCAATTTCGCGAATACAAAAACGAAAGCTACGATGAGGTTATCAAAAAACTTATCTTTATTGTAAAAAACCTGAAAAAAGAACCAGAACTGAGCAAGGAAACTATAAAAGCGATTGAAGCTGCGAGAGAACGCATTAAAAAAGGACATTTCGTCAGCGAGGAAGAAGCCAAATATCGACTGGGGCTTTAATGAATGTATTCAGTCATTTATGACTATGTAGCTTTACAAGATTTAGGAAAATTAGAAAAGAAATTCAGAAAAAGAATTTTTGAAAAAATTCATTCGACAAAAGAAAATCCATTTCATTATTTTGAAAAATTAACTGCCAGAGGTGAATACAAATTAAGAGTTGGAGATTATCGAGTTATTGTAGATATTGATGAAAAGACAAAAAGGATCTTTGTTCTCTTTGTTGATCATAGAAAAAATGTCTACAAAAAATAGTAATTTATTAGGTGCTGGGTATAGGCTGTAAGCCTCTTTTCAAGAGGAGAAAATTCGAATTTTTAAGAAATAGTGTGGTAGAAGAAACAACGAAAAATTGATAATTTTTGAGAGGTAAATTGATTGAATAATTATTTATTTGTTCAATATATCTAAAAATTCATCTCTACTGATTTTTGCTTGTCGTAATATTGCTAGTAAGGTTCCTGTTTCCAATTCATCATGGAGTGGAACAACACAGCCAACTTTTCCTTGTTTTGTTTCTTTGATCAACATTACATGGCTACCTTTCTGTCGAACCTTCTTAAAACCAAACAAAACAAGAATTTTGATCAGTTCACGCCCTGATAGCCTTGGAAGCTTTACCATATGAGGTGACCTCAAAAAATGAAACAAAAGGTTTCGATGTTTTTTTCAGTGGGAATTCTTCTAAAAAAAGTTCTGTTGCTTCCTTTAAATTTTCAATAGCTTCCTCGATTGTTTTACCTTGAGAAACAGTACCAACTTCAGGACATTCAGCAACATAATATTTTTTTTCTTTATGAACAACCACACTAAATATTTCACCCATACGAATATAATAGATAAAGACGGTATTTAATCTTTCTTATTTAGTATCCTTGTATTTTTGTTATAATTCAGGTGCTGGGTGTAGGCCGTAAGCCTCTTTGCAACAGCAGAAAAAGACATATATTTTATAATTTTCGTGACAGAAGATACAGAAAATCTGATATTTATTTATAAAGGGGATTAATGATTCGTGCCATATCTGTAAAAAAAGTAGGGACTTTTGCTGCCCAATTTGTAAAAATATATAAACTAGTAATGCATACTCTTGTCTAATGTCATATATAGAACTAAAAAAAGTAAACGATACCGAATACATTTCATTTGTAAAAAAATTTACTTTCATGGGGAAAAATTTCAGGATTAAAGAACATATCGGGAGAAATATCTCAACGATAACTATTAAAGATTTTTTAAGAAAAAATTTTACGGACATATCGAGAAAAGAATTTGAAATCAGAAAAATGTTTTTAGATAGATTAGATATAGTATATAATATAAACTTATTAGACTATGTAGAATTAAAATCTATTGAAATCAACAATCTTTTTGAAATGAAAGATATTAAAGATGTTGTTCTTGTTGAATTTGCTAAAGAATTCATTTTTAATTCTAATAATATCGAGGGATCAAAAATTCCTGCCAAAGAAGTAAAAAAAATCATCGAAACAGGAAGCTCAAGATATAGTAATAGAAATGAAATAAAAGAAGTCTATAATTCAATTGAGGCGATGAATTACTTACGAAGTGGTTTTAAATTCAATCTTCCTTCGATAAAAAGACTATATTATATTCTTACGAAAGGTCTCACGATGTCTGGTGGAGATCCGTATCCTCGAGGATTTAAAACAGTAGAAAATATCGTAAATAATCAATCAACCGTTTCTCCAGATAGGGTAGAAAATGAATTATCAAATCTTCTTAAATATTATATTAAAAACAAAAAAATAATGTACCCTTTTAAATTAGCTTTTGATTTTCATCTAAAATACGAAAATATCCACCCATTTTTAGATGCGAATGGAAGAACTGGTAGATTGATAATGAACAAAATCCTCATGGACCACGGATATTTTCCGATTATTATTTATGCAAATAACAGCAGAGCATACCATAATGCAATTGCCAAAGGTCTACAACGAAGAACAAAGAAGAACTACTATCAACTTATGTTTGAACAAGCAAAAAAAACATATGAAGTATATTTTACGATAACAAAACAATATTAAAAAAAATTTGAGTGCTGGGTGTAGGCCGTAAGCCTCTTTTTGTTCTAACGGTATTTGTCTGATGCGCCCTACCTACGAGCAGTCTGAATAACTGATCCCGATGTTTGGG
>JAFGFQ010000068.1 GCA_016930995.1 Thermoplasmatota archaeon
AACAAACCAGAGTTGAAAAAATGATTCTGGGATATGATGTTATCCCATGAGTCTAAAAAGTAGATACCAAAATAATTATTTGTGATACTGTTACCTGAAAAAATACATCCGCTGCCAGAAAGAAAAATCCTATCGCACCAAATACTGCTGCTGGAAAGTGTGTTGTTGTCACCGGAGATCCGTATCTCATCAACAGGGGTGTCAATGATGACGTTGATAACGGAGTTATGTGATGAATCTATCCTCACACCCTCACCTTTGCTTTTCCCGTTCTGTATCATGAATTGACTCATGAACACCCAATCAGAGACAATTGAAACAGTATACGCGATGTACCCGCTGATGATGGTGGTGTTCTTGTCCTGACCAAGCAGCTGAATTGATTTGTTGACATTGACATGCCCGTAGTACGTCCCGTTAAATACAAACACCGTATCCCCGTCGTTTGCATCATTGATTGCTCCTTGGATTGTGGTGTAGTTTCCCGGTCCAGAGCCACCGACGTACAACCAAATCCCTCTTGATGGGGAGCATGTGCCCAGAATGTCCGTTGGAGTAGCTTGGTTATTACATATTCCAACGAAGAGTAGAATGATTCCTATCGCAATATATTTCTTAATAAAATGTTTCTTATTCACGGAATCCCCATTCACATTGAAGAAGATTATCCCCCTATAAAAATATGTTTGTTTAGTCTATAGATACCGATTATGTATCTTTAAATAGCAGTATGTTGATATAAACCTGGGGAAAAGTATTATGCATATAAAAATATTGATATTGGGAGTCATACTTGTTTGTCTCATACCATTGGGAAATAATATAATTGTAAACTCATCAGCGATTGATTTACATACTGATGCAATCAGTCATCACTACCTTGTTGATGCAAACGGAAAGGAAGATCTGATTGTTGCTTGTTCTAGAAATATCACAGTATTATATGGGAATGGTCTAGGGGGCTTCCCACAAAAAAAGAATTATCCGAAAGGACAAGGGCAAGCTGACATTGTAGCAAAGGACTTCAATGGAGATGATTACATTGATATCGCTGTTAGTGGTTATTGGGATGCGGTTGTAACGGTTTTTCTTAATGATTGCCTTGGTGGTTTTTTAGATTCAATGAATTATTCTGTAGGGGATGGAGTAACCGCTCTTGAGTGTGGCGATTTCAATGAAGATGGTTTTGTAGATATTATTGCATGTAATTTTGAGGATATCAATAGTCTTACTGTTTTATTTGGTGATGGAACAGGTGGCTTTGGGGATAGAACTGATTTTTTTAGTGAATGGGTGTTGACAGATATTGTTGTCACGGATTTTGATAATGATACTCATCTGGATGTCGCGGTCGCGCAGCTTCCGGGGCAGAAAGTGTTTGTTCTTTTTGGCGATGGATCTGGTACCTTTCCTGAGTATGATACCTATCCTGTTGGTGTCAATCCGAATCAAATCACTTGTGGTGACGTCAATAATGATGGATCATCAGATCTAATTGTCACTAACTATGATGCGTATACTATGGGGAGTATCAAGGTTCTGATAAATGATGGAACCGGGGTGTTTACCAGCCAGTTTGAGTATTCAGCAGGCTTGGGGACAAACGGGATTATTCCTGGTTATTTTAATGGTGATAACTTTTTAGATGTTGCCGTGACAAACTTTATTGATGGGACCCTTATTGTTTTTATCAATACTGGCGATGGAAGTTTTGAACTTCTCCAGGAGATTTATATCGGAACAATGCCGTATGGATTATCCGTAGTTGATCTTAATGCTGATACTGTCAACGATTTAGCGATTGCAGTATCGGAGGAGGATGCCATCTGTATTCTTCTGGGGACAGGCACGGGCACGTTTTTATATAACGGTTACGAGTCTGTTGGTGAAACCCCCTATGCTGTTGTTGCGGCAGATGTAAACCCCACTGCTGGGAATCCTATATTAAATATTGAGATACAAAATAAAATGGTCAGTGTTACCAATACTGGTGATGCAGATGCAGAACAGATCACTGGTCAAATTAATATCACGGGGGGAATCTTTGGTTTGATACATGAGCAGCAGCCCTTCTCATCAGAGATATTATTAGTTAACGAACAACTTATGATGCCCTTGCCATCGGTATTTGGATTCGGTCCTTTAAAAATTGATATTTGGGCTGAAGCGGTAAACAGTGAAAGAGTACAGAAGTCAGCGGAAGGTTTTCTTGTTTTCTTTTGGATGTTTCTAAAATGATAGAATTGAACACACATATGAATACTATCGGAGGAAAAAATATGAAAAAAAGTATCTGTATTCTATTGATAAACCTGGTATTATGCGGAACGGTTACTGCCTCATTAATTAATTCTAGCAAGAATGTTATGTTATTTGATGAGTTAGACCAATCACAAACAGTAATTGGTAATCAAGCATTTTGGGTTGGAAGATATGATCCTGCCGACAGACAAGGGGCACAGTCATTTATTCCTCAGAAGGGGATTCTTACCCGTGTAGAACTCTATTTGTCACGATGGGAGGTCGCTCCCGCATCTGACCCATTCCATCTTGCAATTCGAGAAACATTGACTGGTGCTACGCTAACAGAAATCAGCATCAGTCCTGGTAGTGTCCCCATCTATGATTTTGCTTGGGTAACATTTGATTTACCAGATATACCAGTAGATGTCGGAAAAACATATTACCTTGTTGGGTGTTCGAATGACCATCCTTACACTGGTATGTATTTGTGGGGTGGCGCAGATGCAAACCCTTATGCGAATGGTATGGCCTATTATCTTGATGAAAATAGCCCAAATTGGAAACAAAGTGCTAATGTTGATATGTGTTTTAAGACCTATGGGATTGATAATGATCCACCAGAGAAACCGAGTATAACAGGTACTCTAAAAGGACCACCGGGGGTGCCGTATAACTATACGTTTACTGCGGTAGAACCTGATGGTGAGAATATCAAATATGTTATCGACTGGGATGATGGAAATCAAGAAGAAACAGGATATGTTTCTTCTGGTGAATCTGTCATTGTGAGTCATACCTGGGTAGACAAAGGATTCTATACGATAAAGGCAAAAGCAGTCGATATTGTTGGGAAAGGGAGCGAATGGGGAACGCTGAATATTCAGATGCCAAAAGAATCCCTGCTTGGTTTAGGATGGCTTTGGTTCCACCATTGGTTTTTGCGTTTCACTGAAGTAGTTGCTTTCATGATTTCTCCAAAATAAACCAAAAAAAATAAAATATCCACGAAATGGTTCCTTTTTTTTACAATCAGTCAAAACGCTATTCTACCAACGAATCTTTATTAACAACGAAACACGAAATAATACTCTATGGGAGAGATAAACAGCAAAAGGGATTTGGAGTATCATAGCATCGAAATAATAACGGATGAGCCCAGAGGTCTTCTGGTGGTTGTAAAATTCAAAAGCGACGAAAAAGACCGCCTGGGAAGAGAGCATAGTTGGTGTCCTACTCTCGCAGAACTCGCATTCCTCTATAGGACTACGAAGATAATGAAGAGAAGCACTTCGAAGATCCAGCCTTCAAAAACCTAAGAGCGATCGACACCAGCGCATGCGAAGACTTCGGCTAAACAAAAAAACTCGATATTTTCAAAAAAAAGATAACACATGTTCATTATCATCCAATGATGCTGATAAAAACAAAAAGCAAGAACAACAGCGCCTAAGAAAAAAGAACAGTGCAATCCCGCTCTTTCCTCTTTTCTCGTGACTC
>JAFGFQ010000010.1 GCA_016930995.1 Thermoplasmatota archaeon
AAAGGACTTCTTGAGCAACATATCAATAACATGGTTCGTGACATTGGCGGTATGCAGGTGGAAACACCAATCATGTATGACCTTGAGCATCCGGCTTTAAGCGAGTATGTCAAGAAGTTCCCTGCTCGACAGTATATCGTGCATTCCGACAAGGATTTCTTCCTACGATTCGCAGCCTGTTTCGGTCAATACATGATAGCACACGACATGACGATTTCATATCGGAACCTTCCGTTGCGGTTGTATGAGCTGACCCATTATAGTTTCCGACGTGAACAAAGTGGTGAGGTCAGCGGATTGAAAAGGTTACGGGCTTTTACAATGCCTGATCTTCATACCTTCTGTAAGGATTTGTCTCAGGCTGCTGAGGAGTTCAAACGGCAGTTTAGCACCTCGATGCAATGGATGCAGTCTCTTAAGCTTGATTCCGAGGTTGCATTACGATTCGTCAAAGAATTTTACGAGAATAACAAAACCCTGGCAAAGGAACTTGCAGCATTAGCAGGGAAGCCTATCCTTATCGAGCTTTGGAATGAACGGTACTTCTACTTTGTAATGAAATTCGAGTTCAACATCATCGACTCTATGAAGAAAGCTAGTGCGCTTTCCACGGTCCAAATCGATGTGGAGAACGGGAAGCGTTTCAACATAACCTATGCAGATGAGAAAGGTGAGAAGCAACACCCCTATATCTTGCATACGAGCATCTCTGGAAGCATCGACCGGAATATCTATGCGTTACTGGAACGGGAGGCGATGAAAATGAGCCAGGGGAAAAAACCGATGTTTCCGCTCTGGTTGTCACCAACACAGGTGCGTTTCATACCAGTCGCCGATGAGTTTGTTGCAGATTGCGAGATGCTGATCAACGAGTTAAATTCAATCTCACCGTTTTATTTCATACGATCCGATATCGATGATCGTGAAGAAAGTGTTGGCAGGAAAATCCGGGATGCTGAAAAAGAATGGATCCCGTATATCGTAGTGATTGGTGAAAAAGAACGAGCAGAAAAAATCATTTCACCACGGATTCGTTTAGCAGAACTAGGGCAGACAGATAAAGCTTATACGATTCCCCAGTTCCATGCATTGCTCCTAGACCAAATAAAGGATTTCCCGCAACAGAAACTCCCTCTAGGTATGTATCTTTCGAAAAGACCGAAATTCAAAGGGTAAGGTATTAAGGTCATATATCAGTTGGAGAGGAAATGATTCATGATAGAACGTTCCGTAATTCAAAAGCTGGTCGAATCATATGATCCAAAAGGAATTACTATTGGTGTTTTAGGTGGACATTCGGCACTTGATGTCTGTAGAGGGGCTAAGAAACATGGTTTTCGAACCCTTGCTGTGTGCCAGAAAGGAAGGGATAAAACCTATACAAAATACTATAAAACCAGGGGTGACGGTCGAGGATGCATCGATACGACAATAGTCCTTGACAGATTCCGGGATATTACAAAACCATCTGTCCAGGAACAGCTGCGGGATGAGAATACGGTTTTTATCCATAATCGGTATTTCTGGGTGTATTTTGATTTTACGGACATTGAGAACAACTTCACCGTCCCCATTTTTGGGACCCGTTCGATGCTTAAACTTGAGGAACGTACTGTCCCGAAAAACCAATACTACCTCTTAAAGAAAGCAGGGATTCGTTTTCCTCAGTTGTTCACGTCCCCCCAGGATATCGATCGCCTTGCGATTGTTAAGGTAAACGAGGCTATCCGCGGGTATGAACGTGCTTTTTTCTTTGCGTCGAGTTATGCGGATTATAAGAAGAAATCAGGTCAGCTTCTAGCAAAAAAGATGATTACGAAGGAATCATTAGATCAAGCAGTCATCGAGGAATATGTGATAGGGACGCAGATTAATTTTAATTATTTCTATTCAGCCTTGGATGATGAACTGGAGATCATGGGGACCGATACGCGAAGGCAAACGAACCTTGATGGTCTGCTCCGGCTTCCCGCTGATGAGCAGTTGGCGGTGCTCAAATACCTCAAACCAAAAATCATTGAAACAGGGCATATCGCGGCTACTACCAAAGAATCTATCATTGAATCGATCTTTGACCTTGGTGAAAAATTCGTAAACACCACAAAGAAAGAATATCCTCCAGGCATCATTGGTCCTTTCGCCCTGCAAGGTGCCATGGTTGCTGATAAAGGAAAAGAGGAGATGGTCGTCTTTGATGTTTCTTTACGCATCCCGGGGAGTCCTTTGACCCAGTTCACCCCGCATTCTGGATATTTGTATGGTGAATCCATTAGCTATGGTGAGCGTATCGCCATGGAACTGAAAAAAGCAATCCAAAGCAGGCGACTCAAAGAGATCGTCACCTAAGAACAGTCTATCGTCCGCTCCTCGGTTATTATTTTTTCAACTTTGATATCATGTGGCTCAGACGGGATGGTTTTGACGATTTGGAACTCATAGGCAAGACCAATCCGATGAGCATGGCATTTGTTTTGAAATAATCGATCATAATACCCTTTACCATGTCCGATCCTATTTCCTTCACAATCAAAGACAACTCCAGGGATAATGCACAGATCGATTGAGGATAGAGCGGTGCCTCGTACGCAATGGTCCTTTGGCTCAAGGATTGAATACGAGCCTGGACACAGATCATCCCAGCTTTCCAGTTGTGACAGGATGAGTGCTTTCTTTTCGATATCAGTTTTTGGGACTATGACTTTTTTTTCTCTCCTGAGGGTTTCTTTTATCATGTCATGTGTGCTTACTTCATTATTATACGAGACATAAAAAAGGATACAGCAAGCATGTTGGTACCATGTTGTTGAAAAAAGACGACGCTGAATCAAATCACTTTTCTTCAGCACCTCGGAGTAAGTCAGCGATTTTCTCCTATTGATGATTTGTTCTCGAAGCTGTTTCTTCATCTCGACACCCTATTTGCTCTTGATTATTTAGAATTTCACCGAGTTTTATTTCCTAACAATAAAACAATACATTTTAATTTCTTTTCTCTATGTATCTTTTCAGAGTTGGGATTTAAAGAAATCCGTTAAAGGATGGTGAATGGATATATTAATCCACCCGGAGAGACGTTTTTTCGAGCAATTTGATGAACCTCTTGCTTTTATTCTTGGGATTTATCCTACCTCGAACCTTGGTGCTGTACGCAGCTTAGGCAGAGCAGGTATATCTTCTATCGTCCTTGATGCCAACAAAAATCAGGCTGCCTTTTTTTCAAAATATGCGAAAGGAGTTCTCTGCCCACATCCAAAATACCACGAAGAGGAGTACATTGATTTTCTCCTTGAGATTGGTACAAAACTACCTCAGAAAGGTATTCTCTTTCCTACTGGTGATACCGAATGTCTTGTGATCCTTAAACACCGGGACAGGCTGGAAAAATATTATCATTTCACGATGGCTAGTTACGAGGTTGTCAACAGCATCATCAATAAAGAACTGTTCTATCATCTCCTACAAAGCTACAACATCGCTCATCCCAAAACATTTTTTCCAAAAGAT
>JAFGFQ010000069.1 GCA_016930995.1 Thermoplasmatota archaeon
AGACAGGATGTCTCATCACACGAACCTTTCTTGTGTTTTGATCTTAAGTCCTGCGCCGTTGGCCATGCTTGGCTACCCCTGCAGACACATCAAATAAAGAAATGCGGACGCCGGGATTCGAACCCGGGCAAGAGGCTTGGAGGGCCTCAATCATAACCACTAGATCACATCCGCATTCAACTCTTTTACAAACTCCACGTCGTGTCTGGCGTGTGGTAGACATAAATTCACTATTCATAATCTTTTTTATCAGCTATCCTCTGGAGAGATGTCTCGAAAAAAAACAAAATGATAAGAAGAGATAAAGGAGAAGGTTTAAATCACAGAGTTGTATATCAAATACCATAGGAGGTGTGGTATGGTATACAAATACGAAGGATGGACGTTATACACCCGTAATGTCAACCTCAAAGGTGGACGGAAACAAACGATCTATTACTTCAGCAAACGATCACCAAAAAGTGGCACTCCCTGCGATTTACCAACCGGGTATGCTGTTGGTGTCAACAAAAGAACCAATCTACCGTACTTAAAGAAAAAATAAAACCTTGGTTCTTCTTCTTTCTTTTTTTTTTTTTATTAAAATTGCAGAAAGCTTTATAAGTGTATACAATCTTCAATACTCCGTGAAAACCATGGGTGACGAAAGCACCGACCCGGAGGAAGTCAGCTGTATGGCTCTTTCAAACAAAAAAGAGATCAGTTCTAGTGAAGAGCTCATGTTATTTATGCATCGTTTTAACCTTGATTGGGACACCGTCGAAACCATGCCTGCATTTGAAGAGCACTGTAAAGAACTATTCCGCAGAGAAAAACAAGAGAAATAACGTATCGTCGGTTACTCAGTATTTTTCTTCCAATCTTTTCACGAAATACTTACTTTAATCAGCAAGATACCTTTTGTGCTATAATACGCTCCCTTGTGACCCGCGATGATGTATCCTCCATCGATGGTCTGTTGGACGCAACGGGCGGTCGCATCCCTATATGTCAACTTCCAAATAATCGTTCCTGCTGCATCTGTTTTGAACACCAAGAGTTGATTTTTTAGCGGCATACCATACCCTCTGAAAATAAAATTGAGAATCGCTCCGCGCCCATATCGCTCTCCTGCAACAATATATCCTCCATCTGAGACTGGTTCGACCCATAACCCAAGATCAAAAAACCATGGTTTGCCTACACGCTGTTCCCATTCCAGAACTCCATTGGCATCTGTTTTAACTAACCAACATTCCCCCAGCTCGGTAAGAAAGTTCACTGCTGCCCATCCGGTGAGGATATATCCACCATCAGTGGCTTGTGTTCCATACAGGAACATGTCATAATTATCGAATCCCAGAATGCTTTCTCCGCTGTCAAAGCTATTCATCCATTCCAAAGTCCCCTGAACATCAGTCTTAACGACCCATCCGTCACACCCCGTGGTTCGGTTACTCCAGCCGGGCAGGAGAAACCCATTATCGTTGGTCTCATGGACGGAATGGAACCAGTCGCTGCTGGATTCGAATCCATAGGTTTTATTCCAAAGTTCATTGCCGTCTGCATCTGTTTTAAGCAGCCATCCATCTCCTCCGGACACATTTGAAAACCCGGAGGCGATGTATCCGCCATCCGCCGTCTGCTGGACCTGGATGAGATAACAGATGTCTGAGCCACCATAGGTCTTTTCCCAAAGAACAGTCCCCTGTCCATTGGTCTTTATAAGAACACCCTTAATGCAGAGTTCTTCGTTTTTCCATCCGCTTACAATATAACCATCATCAGTGGTCACGAATAACCCTTCAAATGCACAGTGAGAAAAGGTTCTGCTCCATAGCTCATTTCCTAGAGAATCGACTTTGAGAATCAAACCATCCCCGGTATCATCAACATCAGTTGCTCCTGCCAGAATATACCCATCATCTGTCTGTCGAACCACATGAGCCCAGCTTGTTCCCGGAAAATGCTATACCCATTCGACGCTGCAGCGACACGTAGAGACATTGATTTTTTTTATGCTGCTTGTCGTTACCACGGATGTCGATATAAGAAGGAAGATGAACAGGACGTATCCTGCTAGTTGTATGAGTCGTATTGTCGTGTGTCAATCCTCCTCAAAATAAAATCTATGAGTAATATAGTAGTAATTTTTATTTAAATAATTTTTCTGTCAATAGTTCTTCAACATTTAACTCTATAATCAACAACACGCAAAGACAAAGAAACCAACGACAATCACCATCAATACGTAACAGCAAAGGCGCTCCCTTTTATGTGATAAACCCTTGTTTTCATTTAGGTGTGCTGAATCGAAATACATATAAAACATAGGTCTATTTTGCTGCTGCGTGAAATTCATGGTGAACTTTGATCAATTATACTCAGATAGAGCAGGGAAAATGCGGAAATCTGAAATCCGTGAATTACTCAAAGTCACCCAAGATCCAGAGATCATCTCCTTTGCAGGCGGATTACCAAACCCGCAATCGTTCCCAATTCAGGATTTGAAAGTCATCGTTCAAAGTGTTCTGAATAATCATGGAAAAGTTGCTCTTCAATACAGTACAACTCAAGGGGTCACCGAGCTTCGGGAGGCAATCGCTGAACGATCCCATAAAGAAGGAATGACCCAAGGGGTATCAGCAGAAAACATCATGATTACCAGCGGGTCCCAACAAGCTTTAGATGCGGTCGGAAAGATCTTTCTTAACCCCGGAGACATCGCAATCGTTGGCCTCCCCTCGTATCTGGGTGGCATTAACGCGTTTCGCAGTTACGAGGCAAACCTCATAGGTGTTCCCTTGGATAAGGAAGGGATGCAGATGGATCTCCTTGAGGAGAAAATTAAAAAACTCCGTTCAGAAGACACGCCTGTAAAATTCATCTACACCGTCCCAACCTTTCAGAATCCTGCAGGTACTGTAATGCCAGAGTCACGACGAAAGAAACTCATCGATATCGCCCATGAATTCGGTTTAATTATCATCGAGGACGACCCCTACGGCAAGCTTCGATACGATACCCCGCCAGTAAAACCAATAAAAGCATTTGATGATGAAGGAATCGTCATTTACCTCTCCACGTTTTCAAAGGTCCTTGCACCGGGTTTCCGCATCGCCTGGATGATCGCCGCTGAGGAAGTCATGCGGAAACTTGCTTTATGCAAACAGGCACAAGACCTCTGCACCACACCATTCTCCCAGTATGTCGCCCACGAGTTCATCAAAAGCGGTTCGCTAGACCTGCACATCATGAAGATATGTGAGATGTACAAACCAAAACGGGACATCATGATTGATGCCATGCAAAAATATTTCCCTGAAGGATATCTCTGTAATAAACCCAAAGGGGGGATGTTTGCCTGGGTTACCCTTCCTGAACAAATCGACACGGAAGCTATGTTCCTTGACGCGTTTAAAGAGAAAGTCGCCTACGTCCATGGGAAAGCCTTCTGTGTGGACGGCGGTGGTGGCAGCTCCATGCGACTGAACTTTTCCTATTCTACAAACGAACAACTTGATATTGGTATGCAACGCCTTGGTGCGGTGATTGAACGAAAAATGAAGCTGTTATGCCGCTGATAAAAGTAATCTTTCTTTCTCTTCTGCTCGTGGTAAGCTCTTTATCTGGTTGTATGTTTTTTCGACAAACCCATTTTTCCCTTCTTTCGCTTATCGTTGACGATGATGCAGGGTTTCCTCGGATGTCTCTGCAGTTTAACACCTCTGATTTTTCTTATCTTACGGTTACTGATCCAAATCAAACGATTCTTTTCTCAAATACCTATTATAACGGGATTTACAATGAAAGCATTTCTCTTGCGGGTTATCGCATGACTGTTATGCCTGGGAAGTATCAGATAACCGCAGCAGACTCATCAAAGCACACGATTTTTGAAAACGAACTATCCTTCAACGGGGCGAACCTTACGCTTCTCTCACTTTCTGCAGACGAGTGGGACGATCAGAGCCGCTCCTCAATTGTTGCAGTACACCTTCTGGTTAAGAACGCTGGAGATCTTCCCGCATACCCGGAGAGGTTGACGATTCAGCAAGGCGCATCAGTAGCAGACGCATCCTTACTTCCCACCGTTGTGCTCCCCTCATTCACCGTCCAACTGACTTGTTTTCTCTCACTTGCAGATTTCCCCGCTGGAGATATGCCACTGACCATCTCTGTTTTTGACAACAAAGGAAGCATCCTCCTCCAAACTCAACAAGAAACACTACAATGCAATCAAGTAGGCTCATGGGAGTACAGCTGGTTCTACCTTGGTCAACACACCCTGAAAATCCCAAAGGTTGAGTGGCTCTTTGACTATTATCACAGTCTGCCGCGTGTGAATACTGTGGATTATGCAGCCTATGTGTTTGACCCTTATGACGATCTGTTCATCCAGTTCCTCATCAATCAAATCCTTTCCCTTAAAACCCTTCGATCGGAAACCGAGAAAATCAATTTTGTCGCCTCATTTGTCCAAAGTATCGAATACAAAAATGATGACCCGGAGAACACCTCCTATGAATATCCCCGGTATCCCCTAGAAACACTCAAGGAAAAACGAGGGGACTGTGAGGATAAAGCGATTCTGACTGCTGCACTGCTTGGCATCCTTGAGTACAACGTTTCTCTCATTCGTCTTCCGCACCATATGGCGGTTGGCGTCCATCTCAATGAATCCCTACCGGGATATTCCTTCTATGTTGATCAGTATTATTATTTAGAAACCACCACGCTGCATATGACCCTTGGGAGGGTTCCTCCTGAATATGAGGGGATTTCGAATGTGACGGTGTATCCGATTTCTCAACGACCTTTGCTTTTTCATCAATGGAAAAGTGCGACTCGATTTCAAATCTCCACCGGTGAGGATTACGTGCGCGTGGTAATGATCGTAGAAAATCTTGGTTCCTCTGAAGCATCTTCTCTGGAGGTTCATGGGGCGTTCTATGATAATGAAAGTTACTTGTACAATTTAAGAATCACATCAGTTCTATTCATTGCTGCTGGTGAGAAACACCTCGTGGAGCTCTCCGTTGATGTACCAACCTTCCTGCAAGAGCAGGCTACGACGTTAAAGACCCAGTTGTATCTTGATGGTATGATGGTGAACCAGCGGGAGTCTACCTCACGATTTCCTTAAGATATGGTGTTACAGAAATACATAACAAACATGTTACATACTCTGAAAGAGGATAAAGTTTATAACCATGGGTCAATACTTGCTTTTTTTGCTGGGCGTAGGTGGACGGTTGACGGTGGCCTTCTGGCTGCTGAGGAAAGTCCTCTCTCACTCTGAATCAGGATCCTGCGCAAGCAGGTAAGGCGAGAGTCTTAGCAGAGGAACAGAAACGACACAGCCCTTGGATTATGCGATGATTCACTAGGTGATGAGGTCTCCTTGGGATTTGATGAAACGGCCAATCTGCTCCTGGAGCAAGCCCAAACATCGGGATCAGTTATTCAGACTGCTCGTAGGTAGGGCGCATCAGACAAATACCGTTA
>JAFGFQ010000011.1 GCA_016930995.1 Thermoplasmatota archaeon
CTCAGCAAGGATATCCTCAACAGATTTAAACAACGTACTTACACCTTTGGTGTTCTTATGCGTCACAAGCGGCTCAAGGGCAGCTTGAAACTTGGCTGGAGCAATAATAACCATATCATAGTCATCCGCAGCAGAAGCAGCCTGAGGCGTCTGCGGCTCTGTATAGCTCAGCTGGATATCAAAACCACCCGCGTACTGAATCTCATTATTCATAGGCGAATATCGTACTGGGTAACAGACCACCTTGACAAACGTCACCTGCACGTTCTCTTCATTCCGACCCGCACCAAGATCATAACTGAACCAGGATTCAGGATAGAATGCCTCACTGTCGTAGACGACAGGATCCGTAACATAGCCTGTCAACTCACTAACTTGTGACAGGGGAACGATACGAGCAGGAACAACCTGTTTTGTCAACTTCATCGAACCAATATCATGTACAGAACACATCACCTGGATATCCGTCGATCTGAAAGGAATCTGATACGTCTTGACCAACACCGGCAACACCGGTCGATCAGGTTCTGCCAGATACTCTGTCGTTCCATCAACCTGAATTTCAACGTACCCATCATGCTCAACAACAATCGGTGCTAAAAAAGACAGTTGAAGGGTCTCTTGTTTCTCACCAGCGTCACTCATACCTACGACAGTCAGTCCACTCAGTATGAGTATGCCTACCACAAAATACAACATGCTCTTCATATTCTAGCCTCCCTTAATTTATATTGCTAGGTACATATTGATACTTTTTTTATTATTTAAAACTTTGTATGATTTACATTGCTCAAAGACAAAAAAAATAAAAGATTCACTTTCAAAATGTTGAATGAAATAAAAAGCTCGTTTTCCGGATGAGTTTTCGCATCACAGCGTTTTAATAGAGGCTGATGATAAAACCTTTTTAGAAATCCATGGAACTATGGTTCATCTTCTGCATCTTGGGATATACGATTGGTGCCATCGCCGGCACCTTGGATAAGTATATGATGAACCAGCGATACCACCCCGTGACAACCGTGCTCCTACGCACCTTGTTTAATGCGGTCTTTCTCAGCGCAGGGGCATTTTTGTTCCTCCACCTTCACCTCACGTCATCACTCCTCGCCCTTGCAGCACTCCCCGCGTTCCTTCTTGCCCTTAGCTTTGTCGTGTACCTCGGTGTGCTCCAACAAAAGAACGCAACAGAGATCCAACCGTTCTCACAATCACTTGACGTCCTGTTCATCTTCCTTGCCGCACTACTCATCTTACATGAACCTGCAACGCTCCCGAACTATCTTGGTATCCTCATCATCGTCATTGGTGTTTATCTGGTACTAACCGACCACATCACCACCCGCCCTCGTCTTGACCGCAATCTTCTCATTATCATCGCACTTGTGCCTATCGACATCGCGTACGCACTGCTTGTGAAAACCTTCCTAGGAACTGCAGAACCAATCGCCCTAGTCATCTCCATCTACCTCATGGCTTTCCTCATGCTAGTGATTGTCTCCTTAGGACTACGACAACACCGACACAACATGATTGCTTCATTCAAACCACAACTACGCATCGTGCTGGCCGCATCCCTATGCGCAGCTGTTGCCGCAGCATTCCTCTACACCGCTTTGTCCATGGCCAACGCCTCAAAGGTCTATCCCATGGCCGGGGTCAATTCTGTCACGGTCTTTCTTCTTGCGACCGTGTTTCTTAAAGAAAAATTCCACTGGCACCGATTCTTCGGCACCCTCATCGTCGTACTGGGTATCTACCTCATCTCATTATAACTCTACTATTTGCTGTGTGTCACAAAAGAAATTATTTTTTCTTATAACATAGGTATGTTGAGAAAAGCCATCAGTGCTACCAATGAAGTGGTCAGGTTTTTTGTATGAAGAACTCCTTTGGGTCCTTGGTGTTGGGTGGGTACGGAAGTATTTTGTAAACACTAATATTATAATATGATTCCTCAACGTCCGCATCAGATTTTTTCTTTTTCTTCCGCCATTTGCTCTCCTCGCTGAATAATCGTACAAAATAAGGAAATAAGGATTCATCCTCAGGCACGTCACAATCAAAAAAGGTCTGCCAACAGTCTTCCTCTTCTGCCCCTTGCCAATCGCCCATCTCTTCCAACCGTCCTTATTATTTAGCTGCTATAATATATAAATATTTTCATGGACTAAAAGAAATTCGAGGGACAAATGAGGTTTTTACAACGAAGAAATCAACCCGCGGTCATACAGCAGCGTCGCATCCAGGATTTCCCCCTGTGTTTGCGACAGAACCTCCAAAGCGCTATTCAGTATCGCAATCATATGGTTCTTTTCCTCCGGCAGCATCCCCTGAATACCGCGATACACCACGGTGTTTCCCACACGGATGTAATTGGTATGATGATCAGAAGCAAGGAAACAACCGACCACATCAAGATGCTCAAGAAACAGTTTAACTTCCCCAAGCTTCTCAAGCGGACTTGTTGGACGGTACAGTCCCGACCTCATTTTCTCCTCCAGAAGCGAGCCATGCTGCACGATAAGGGTACGGAGCCGGATAAAATCCGGTTGTATCTTATTACAGACCAGAGCAGACTGCACAGCATGCTCAGTGAGACGGTCTTTCCCCCCAGCACCGATAAGCACATACAACGACACCTCAAGACCTGCGTCTTTCGCAGCCTTCCCACCAGCGATCATCTGCTCAGGTGTTGCTCCTTTCCGGAGAAAAGAAAGGGTGTCTGCATCACCAGACTCAAGGCCGACATGCACCCGTGTCAAGCCGGCCTTTCGCAGCTGCACAAGACGTGGGACGCCCAGTCTCTGCAGGGTCGCTGCCCGAGCATACGAGGTGATCCGTTCTGCTCGAGGAAACCGTTTCTTTATATGACGAATAATCTCCTCACCATCCTTCATCAGCAAACTATCAGAGTCTGCAATGAACACCGCTCGTGCGCCAGGATACATGTCCACCGCAACATCGATATCTTTTTTCACATCCTGTAAGGGTCGCTGTTCAAACTTCAGACCTTTATACATCGTACAGAACAGACAGCGATTCCAAGGACATCCCCGGGAGGCACGGATGAGCGCAGACGATGCCTCATTTGGAGGTCGATAGGGCGGGAAATCATACGGACTCATATATTGTTACAGAGAAAAAAGGATGATTTTAAGCTTTCTCATCACCGACTTTTCTGTACAAACGAGAATATTTATGGTTTTTATTCAATGAAATGGGTTTATAAATTCATAATAATTTACCAAAAAATCATTAAGGGGTAAAGAAGCATGAAAGAAAAAAAACAATCATCAGTCATCGGTTGTGGAATAATTTTTTTCTGTTTGATGATAAGCATAGGATTACTCAGCGGATGTACCAGTAATACGGACACTGAGTCTTCACTGGATATAATAAGCTATCCGGTGTTAAGCGAGGTTGACCACACGATCTTAAACCAAGCGTACGCGGACTACGACCAGCTACGGGAAAACCTCTCACCGGTCGAGGCACGTCAACAACTTCTGGAAAAATTAAACAACGAAACAGGAGTAGAAACCGCACAACTTGGTTTGGATGGTTATACGATTTTTGTGACCTACTCTGATGGTGATTTCACCGGGATTAACACATTTGAACTTGATGAGGAAGCAGTGCAACACATTGGGTTCAAAGGTCCAGGCTACACTTCTTTCTCAGAAAATGAGTACCTCTCAGAACACACACTTCGCTTTGACCCACCACAGTACACACCTACCCTATCCTCTAAAAAATATCCATCTCAGTCAGAGTACAACATCATCATTGTCGGACCAGAAGGAAAGACCACCTGCGAATCAAAGAAAGTCTTGATCCTTGGCCCCTGTTACTGGGAGTTCCCAAAAGAACCCACCGATAACTGCATCAATTTCTTCAAGCAACATGGATGGACCGATGAGGACCTCACGGTGAAACTGGTGTCTATCGACCCCTACTACGATAATACCGACTGTCTCAGTCTGACCCCCGCGGATTACTTCAATTTACAGGATTACGGCATCATTTTGTTCGTCGGCCATGGTTTAGCAAAAGTCTACGACGACTATAATGACACCGGCATGTATCTTGAGTTCTGCTATCTGAACAACGCATCCTTTGTCAACAACCCTATTTTGCAGACATGGTTGGACAACAAGCAAATCTACGTTGCTGAAACCTTTACCATCGGCCAGGGAGATTCGGCGCAATATATCTATCGAACCGCCATCCGAGGAGACCTATTACGATCCCAGATGAAAGGACCCTTGCCCTCAAGCTATGTCTATCTTGCCACCTGCTATGGAGGATTCTTCAATACAATATTCCTTGACAAGGGAGCAAAAATCGTCCTTGGATGGGACAATCTCGTCAAGGCGGTCTATGCAGATGGAAACATGGAAAATATGGTAAAAATAATGCTACAGAATGAATCCTGCGTCTACAGCGCCTATGCAGACCATGCAATCGTGAAAGGATACTGCAGTTGGGACCCGAGTAACCCTGTGCGTGGTTTGATCCCTGCGTATAATGAACTACCAAAAAACAACAGTCCGAACGTAAACTTCGATATCTTCCCAGACCCAAGTGTCGATGCTATCTCATTTTCGTATTACTTCCCAACCTGGGCAGACCTCAGCCTTACTGGGATCCCTGACCAGACGCATACAGTACGGATACGTGTCTATGATAAAGACTCTACCCTGTTGATTCAAGGGGAAAAAACCATTGGCGATGAGGAAACAGAACTCGACATCACCTATATGGCAGACGTCTGTTTCCCTCCAAAAGAAGCATATACCATTGAGATCACCGCGTTCAATAGCATGAACCAAGAACTGACCAGCAGTGAGATAACCGTGACGATGGATGTCGGCAGAAACAGCCTGCAAAAACAACTCCAGCAGAGCGGGGGTCTGACCATTATGTTCCCTGACGACGCTGAGACAGGAATGCTTGATGCAAAACGAACGACCTGGACGTTGATAATTGACGCGAAACTCCAGAACAGACCAAACGGCCATATCCTCTACGTCTGGGATAGCAGCGGTGATAGCTCGCTTGGCGGGTTTGGGTACTTCAAACAACAACATATCGAACTTACCGACGATGATTCAATCAGTTTTTATTCCAATGGGACCGGGGAGGACGGCACCATCATCCCAATCACCTGCTCAGCGTTTCTCCTCAAAGGTGATGATACGCGAGAACCTCTTGGGACCGACTCAGCAGACATCGAAGTCTATAACCCGACCCAGCTGTACGAACTCTGTTCAAACCCAGATGGAACTGAAGGTCTCCGACTCGGTTCCGGATCAAGTTGGACCTTCTATATCGTCGACCATGGACCGATGTATGGAAACCAATTCTTCGCACGAACAGGTGACCAAATACGCGCTTACTGTGATTACGCTGGGTATATGGGTGAAGGATTCTCCTATGACATTTATATTAGAAAAGGAGTTCTTGATGGTTCCCCTGGGGAAACCCAACTCATCGTCAGTCAAAGCGAGATACAGGATGGGTTAAATAAAATCGTCACAATAACGATTTGAATTATTTCACATAACAAGAAAAACAATTATACATCTTACGAGGTTTGATAATAAAATGAATAGTCCCAATCAAAAAGAAAAACTCGGCATCAGACTCATTATGAAATCCCTGGGAATCCTCCTTATGTTCGTTGCAGTTACGTTTCTTACTGCGGGAAGACTAGACTATTGGCAAGGTTGGGTGTTCAACGGACTTAACTTCCTGTTCATCTTCCTCACCTACCTCTTCCTTATCGACCGGAAGGACCTGATTAAGGAACGAATGAAACCAGGGGAAGGGATGAAACGTTGGGATAAAATCTACTATATGGTCTCAACACCGCTGTTCTTCGGAATGTTCATCCTTTCCATCCTTGACGCAACCCGTTTCTCCTGGCAGCCTCCTGTCCCATTCTCCATTATGGTTCTTGGGATCATCCTGTACTGCATTGGCCAGACCATCGTGCTGTGGGCAAAACGAACGAATCGATTCTTCTCATCGGTCGTACGGATACAAAAGGATCGTACCCAAACCGTCTGCAACACAGGCCCCTACCGGTTCGTCCGCCACCCCGGGTACCTCGGCGGTCTCATCTTTACCATCGGAACACCGCTAATGTTAGGCTCCTTCTGGGGGTTGATACCAGCCATCATAACCCTTCTGCTTATGTTTGGAAGGACAGGACTGGAAGACACCACCCTGAAACAAGAACTCCCTGGATACAAGGAATACTCAACAAAAGTACGATATAAAATCATCCCGCTTCTCTGGTA
>JAFGFQ010000070.1 GCA_016930995.1 Thermoplasmatota archaeon
ATTCAACACTTATGGTCGTGGTCTTCTTTTCATGGTGTGCAAACGATGGTCTTTCTTTTCGGTAGATCCTCCATTCAAGAGTATAGTACGATACATTTAATGCTGCGACACAAGCGATAAGCAACACATATCGGGTCATGTGAAGAGAGAATTCATAGTCATTCCATTGTGTTGTGATTACAATCCCTCCCCCCAGTAGACCAAACATCCAGAATATGGTGGCGATGGTAAATCCGATATTTGAAAGAAAGCGCTTTGTCTCACCTTTTTGATACAATGAACCACACTGAGCAAAGATGACAATGACGGTTGCCGTTGGGATAATCCAGTAGATACGTGCATAGAACCGTTCTGGTGGCAGTTCAGGGTATAACTGGAGAATAAGCAGGATGGAACAGAGAGGTATAATCAGATAAAAGAGGACTGCTAACCCAGATTTTGGTGAGAGTCTATGTTTGTTAGGCGACATACTGAATCGAAGCCTCCTGTATTTCAAATACGAACCCTGCGTCTTCGAACCCTATCAGAAACGACACAATGAATTCAAAAGAACCATCAGTGACAAATAAGGGGGTGACCACTTGACAGGTGATGTTTTTCACAAACTCCGAATGAGGGGTAATTGTAAGGGAAAATGAAAACCCATTCCCGGTCGTAAAATTGAAATCTGAAAGAGAAAAAAGCGAGACGATATCTAAGAAGGAATCAAGTGATCTGTTCTGTGCTAGAGTTAAAAGTGTCCAGAGGCTTTTTACCCCCTGCTGGACCGTTGTATTCTCTGAGAGGTTTAGCAAGGGAGGTGACCAGGGGACCTCAATTGTCTCATTTGCGGTAAACTCAATAAGACCAAACATGTACATTGCATCGACATCAAGGACCAACTGAAGGGTTGTTTTTGAATACATCAGGCTGAACCAATCAAGTAATGAAATGGTATCAAGATTAATGGGGATCAACAGATCAATGGTTGTGTTGCTTCCCCGTAAGACTACCATATCTTTTTTCTCAAAAGTGAACAGAGACTTGGTGCTATCCTTTACTAAACGGGCGGATATACCGATGTCCCTTATATCATAGACACCATGGTTTTTTACAGAAAACGTAGTGCGGAACAAAATTTCTTTTTGCATTGGGTCGATGGACCAATGGATGTCTTCCTCGCTGGGGAGGCATACAGAGATTCCTTTTGTCGCAATGGTAAAAAGATTTCCGATGGCAAGGGTGGCAACCAGACCAGCCATTGTAAGGGCAACGACTCTAAAATAGGTGAGTTGTTGCCTGTTCATTACTGTTCAGCCACTCCTTTGATTTGTATAGCTTCATTGGAAAATTTATTGAAGATTTGTTCTGTATCCAGTTTGATGGTTCCCTCTTTGATGGTGTTTTTTCTTCCTTTCTTCAGGGACAAATACGCTGTGACAAATATGATTAAGAGACTGGAGAAAGAATGTGTCTTATTTCCGTTGTGACACGAAAAGCATGAGTGTTTTATCGCAAACGATGTTTTCATTGACCTCCCTTATTGCTCAATGATAGTATTTGTCATTGCTTATATTAAGAAGTATCGAGGCATCTTTACAAAATGATAAAATGACAGACAAAAATTAATTATTCGACCAAATTTTTTTGTCAAAAAGTCTAATGTTGTTCATACCAATAATTTTTCATTGATTTTGAAGTGAACCGTCCAACTCCCAAAGACCCAAGGTTTATATCCAAGATATAAATTATAATTATTCGGTGATTCTCCTTTGGGTACAGAGGCATTGAAGAATAAAGTTGTTGTTCTTGGTATTTTAACACTTTTTTTAAGTAGTGTTTTCGTCGCACAAACACAAGGCGAGGTACAGAGCCATTATCTGTTACCATCTCCTCTTCTAGTGGACATGAAATTGGAAGAAACGATGTTCCGGCGGATGTCTGTCCGTGAATTTACTCCTGAGCTGATTACTGATGAAGAATTATCAACCGTGCTTTGGGCTGCCTGTGGGTATCAAAGCCAAGGAGGTCGGACCATCGCTGGGATCAATGGGACTTACTCAGGGATTATCTATGTTTTAAAGGAGGATGCCGTCTATACCTACGATCCGGTGAATCACTCACTGGTATTCTTTAAAGAAGGGGATTGGCGTGATGTCGTCGGCTGGCAGTACCAGGCACCGATCCAACTTGGTCTTTGTTATGACACTATCAAAGCTGATTCATTGTTTGGAGGTGCTGAACTCGGACAGATGGGTCAGAACATTCAGTGGATGGCCAATGCACTTGATTTGGGAACTGTTGTCTGTGGGCAGACGCCACCAGCCATTGAGCCTTTAGGAATCCCTGAAAATCAGGAAGGAATGATTGTGATGCCGTTAGGTCATTTGGTCTATGAATATGATTTCAAGAACAGGCCGTTTTGGGTTTCCTCGCTTCCAAAGATACAAACCTCGTCTCTGACGTTGTCAGAGGCATTAGACAACCGAACAGAAGGGACATCCTTTACAGGGTCTCTAACGAAAGTTCAACTCAGTCAACTTGTCTGGTGCACCTATGGTTTTTCCCCCTATGTTGACAGAAGCGGGCAGGAAAAAAACGTTGTGAAACGGCATCGTACTCTACCCAGTGCGCATGGGTATTATCCGTTATGTATGTATGCAGTAACCCAGCAAGGGGTCTTCTATTACCAGCCAAACCTTTTTATGAGATTTCAAAAGACACCGGTTGATTTCATTGGGCTTCCTATCCTGACCTTTCTCATGAAGAAGATTTCAGGTGATCATCGTCTCGAGGTCGCAGAAGCAGCTGGACACCCAAACATAGCATCTGCTCCACTTATCATGCTGACCGTTCTTGATTTAGAGATGACTCGTCCCGCTGGAAAAGATGACTTGTCTGGTGAGGGTGATCGCCGGTTCTGGTACTTTGAAGCAGGTGCCTCAGCCCATAACGTGCTTATGGAGGCAACATCTTGGGGTCTTTCCGCTGCGGTTTTTCCCCCTGCTGATGCGGCTGCGGTTCAATCGTTGCTTCAGCTTGATGAAACCTATCTTCCGCTGTTCGTCATCCCTGTCGGTCATTAAGAGAGACCTCTTTTTTCTTCTGAACGAGGATAATGTGAATCATTGATAGAAACTTCCATTTAGGTTTTTTCCTGCATAATACTAGGAGTTGTTAGAAAACCTGATAAAAAATGAATAGATAAAAAAAGGGAAAAAAAGAAGGTGTTTTATTTTATCTTGACCTTTGTTGATTTGTATTCTGGTTTTGGTTCAACCTTTGGTAAGGTCAACTGAAGCACACCATCTTTTAACTCTGCATCCACTGTGTCTGTTTTTATCTTCTCGGGGAATTCGATACTGCGGTAGAAGCTGGTGCAGCTCCGTTCTTGTCTGAGCCAGTTTTTCTTCTTCTCTTCTTCGTCTGTTTCGTGG
>JAFGFQ010000012.1 GCA_016930995.1 Thermoplasmatota archaeon
ACACAGGACCTTGACCAATTGCAGAAACAATTCCCAGACAAGCTCAGAAAAGAACTCCTTTCCATGAAACAAGACCTCGCCCAACAAATCCAGGAAAAACGAAAAACACTCGATCCATTGCTTGCCGATACGCGGTTCGACACCGGTATCACCCTTGCTGAACACAGCACCATTCATCTCCCGATACTAACCAAAGACCTCGATGAAGCTGCCCTTCTGGGTTATCTCGCCTTGTTGCAGACAAACGACCCAGAGTTTTCTGCGATGTTCGAACAGCTCCTGGAATGGATGAACAACCTTCCCCAACTACAAAAGAAAGAATAAAAAGAAAAAAAAGAGAAACGAGTGAATTTACGAGTATCCACCGATCATCAAGCTCGGATCGCCAAGCAGCTGCCATTGTTGTACGGTCTTCTGGTCAATCCCATCCCAACCAGAATCAACACGCCAGTAGTCATACTCCCAGGTCTTAAAATTCGAGATATACCCGGAAATCGCCTGGATGTAGGCCATACCAAGAACCGTCTGGTTCTCCTGACCATACTGTCGATAGAACTCCGTGTTCAACCATCCGTCACCAGGGCCGATCATGCACACATCGCCTTCTGAACCCCAGCCATAACCGGTGTTCCCCATGGTCGCAATCGAACCGGTGTGAGGCATCTTCACCATGTACCAGCCCCAGCATTCAGGCAACGGCGTCCCATAGGTGAACATATGCATCGGCAGCAATCCATCAAGCAGTGAGGGGATCAACGAGACGCTGAACATACTATTATGACAACCACCGACGTTTGTCACTGGTAATTTATCTGTGTTGGTTAATTTCCGCATGGGAAAAACAGGGAAATGCACAAACGGGAAGTACCGTGACGCCTGCATCACCAGCAGACCTTCCACTTGACCATACCGCCGGTTCCCAGGGATCCCCGGGTAATGATCACCCCACCATCCCGGGCTACCATGACCAGAGAAATACGCAAGACCATACCCTTTGCTGAACTCATCTATGACATCAGACATGTCATACCACTTCCCATTGGAGGTAAACACGCTGTTTGCCTCATAGTCCTCAGGCATGTATGTCAAGCCTCCACCGCGCCCATAAAGGGTTTTTTCACCGACAACCCATTCACCCTCATAGTATGTCTGCATGTTCTCCCGGGTCGTCTCAAACACGGTCGTGCCCTCCTCGTTTTCTATCCACAGGACCAGATCAGTGAGATTTCCATAGGGTTGCGGGTCATAGCATTTCCCCCGAATTGTCAACACACCATCGACATAGGAGATGTCCGCCCATTTATACAAATCGTTGCAGTAGGCTTCCCCATCATTTGGTTCATACGTGTAATCGGTGTTGCCAAGGGTGTTCCCGTTTGAGATCGAGACGATCTCAGCAATCGGAGGCGCAGGATACCCATCCGCGAGTGCAGGATTGAGATGGTCATCATGGTTAAATGTGATATTCGTCTCAGCCGATGCATCAAGAGTGATATGGATTTCATCGACGGGACCGCCCTCCTCAGAGTTAAAGGCTTGCGCAGAGATGGTGTACTCCCCATCGGGGAGACTGGTCGTATCCCACTGGATGTTCCAGTCCTCCTGGTCCAGGAACCCGTCACCTGAGATGACGATGATGTTCTTAAACCAGCTTGGATCCGCAGGTTGCTTCTCATAATTGATAATCTTATCGATGACGTTTTTTGCCTCACGGACGCTCCTGCAGGCAAGCCTGCCGAAGGCCACATCAGGGTACAAATCCAGCTCGTCATGGAGCGGTCCTGACCATTCTGCAAACACATCATTGCCGTTGGAGTCCCAATCGTCGAACACCCCACCTTCTTTGTAGATGTCTGAATAATACAGGTCGGTGATATACCCCGGCTCATCACTAGTAAAATTGTAACTCTCATCACCATCCCATAGGAAGTTCGAATATCGGATAGGGAAATACCAGGCTTTCGCACCATGGTTGACATCATCCTTTTGTTTTGCGATGATGTTTGATTTCAACCCACCGAACAACAGAACGTATTTCACATCCCAGTCCTCCAGTGCATCCTTGATGAAATATTTTATCTGCTCTGGTTTATCCCGTCCTGTGTACTCCTCGTAGATCGCCTCGGTTGTCTTCAGAACAGCCGTTACCCCCATATCGATCTTATGGTCAATCAACCGTTGAATCTCAGCGGAGAAGACCTCAGGACCAATGATGACCAGATCATAGGTGCTTTGAGTAGGGAAGATTTCCTCAGTTGGTGGCTGGTATCGTAGAACAACACTGAATTCCTCAGCGACAAAGAGTTCTCCTGTAGTAGGCCGATATCGAACCGGGAAAAGATTCACAGTCACAAGTGTCGCATGCTCTCCTTTGGCGTTCAGACCACACCCCACATGAAAACCAAACCACGCATCAGGATACAGCGCATCACCAGAATACACTGTTTCGTCCTTCTCTGACTTAAGAACAGTCTTTTTTGTTGGTGTGTATGGCACTGGTGCCGGTGCAGGCCGTATCTCTCCGGATACACTCTGTTGTGTCACCCCGAGGGGTTGAACCTCGATTTGGACGTTGGTGGCACCAAAGGGTAGTTCGTAGTTCTCTATCAACCGGGGTACCATAGGCTGTCCTGGGTTTAACAGATACGATTCCTGCTCGCTCAAGCGAACCAGGATATAGTCATCTGTACTGTCGACAACCTCAAAAGAGGAGCTATCAAGGAAGATCCTCTCCGTGATGGTCTGTGGTGAAAGAATCCCTGTTTCTGTCACGTTGGTTGCGACTGTTCCAAACCCGCTTGCGATAAAAATTCCTACAAAGAGTATACTTAGCCATTTTTTCATAATCTACGCCCCTTATCTATTCTAAGTATTATTACCGATATAGTATATAAAACATGGTCCTCGGAGACTATCAATCTTTAAATATTATAAAAAAAACCAATCGATGAACACCAGTACCTTCGAAAAGACCAGACATAAAAAAAAAAGAGATGATGGAGGCCTTAGGCGGCCATTCTCATCAGGCTGCGGAGAACCGGGAACCTCTGCAAGAAACCCTGCAGGAGGTTGAGGAGTTGGAATTTTACAGAGGAGAACTCCACCGGTGTTTTCATATAAACGGTGATCGTGTCATAATCACCAGGATCATGGGTATTGACGATCTTTATGGTCCCATTGTACTCCTCTCTCTCTGTGGGAGCCACGACATTGACAAGAACGTTTATTGCTCCATCCTCTGGTTTCAACCCAGTACCACTCTCAGGCGTGAATGTCCATTCACCCCAGCTTGGCCATTCAACAACCATCCAGTCAAGCTCAGAATCAGGCTCTCCGATGTTCAGCACCGTGAAATTCCCCATGACCGTTGCCCCTGGTTTTACTTTCGCCCAGCTTAGCTCGCCTTCGCATTCCAGATCCGGGTAGGTAGGTATCCAGCCGGTCGTGTATCCTTTGATGCAGAAGTTCGCGGTATGATCCCATGTCGGGTCGCTGAATGAATAATCGTAGAGATCAACCCAGGAAGAACCACTCTTGTAGTAACTTTCATCTGCATAAGCGACGGATTTCACAATCGTCCGTCCCTCCCCGCCTAATAACACAGGCACATCGGAGGTCCGATCGAAGGGCTGCCCGCCGGAGAACAGCTTCAAATAGAGATAGAAATCATCGTCAGCTTCAAAGCCGATTGGGCTGGGGAGCGTGACGGTATGATACCCGGTGTACTGGGCGGTTCCTGAGACAGTAGTAAGCTCATCAAGCAGGGTTCCTCCCTCGAAACGGTCATAGACGATCACCTGGTAGTCGACATCATCAGCAGCGGTATAGAAACTAACCGCCTGTAATGCCTCCTCCGCGTTAGTGACAAATGCGTTGAACGCCTCGGTTACGTCTTGCATCTCATCTCGCCACCCATGGTAATCATGGAAATACGTATGATTGTATTTCATTAGTTCAACGTCCTTGTAGGAAATCGCACCCATCTCAGGGTTCTGACAGCTGTGTTTGTCGTAATACGAAATCCAGAAGTACCCCCCTTGCGGCCCCCATCCTGAGCCCCAGCTGTTCTTACATAACCACGCGCCAGGGTTTGGTGCCTGTGTTACTATCGCATCATCCCACCCAACGATCGCAATCGCATGGTTCGGATCAAGAGAGCTGCTTGGTGGTTGGTAATGTGCATAATAACTCCCCATGTTATCGATGAAGTCCCCGTCATAGCACATACAGGTACCCATGACCCCTTGCGTCATGATCTTTTCCTTAATCGTATTGATGTTGCTGAGATCATAACCGGCGACAAACCATTCGATCTCCGGAGGATAGAACAGCTGATACGTACTGTCGTATCTGGCTGGTGCGGAATAATACCAATTGTCATCATATTCAGTTGGATCGTTCGCAGCCTCGCTATACACCGCCCCGTCCCCTCGGGTGATGTAGGCAGCAGTGATGAGATAATCTCCTCCATTATGGACCTGCAGTCCACTCCCTGGGAAATCATCATTATTGAAGGTGTTAAAACCATTCCACCAGTCAAGATGATACTCTGCTAGGTTCGGCTCCTCGGTGTTCCCTGTTTCATCCCAGTTCCCGGTGATAAGCAGGTTTCCCTCGATGGCTGCCATCGCTCCATGGGTCCAACACGTCCCACCTGATTGCGACTTTACTGATGTCACATAGTTAATGCCACCGACATTCCGCAGGTCAAATGAGCTTGGTGGGTCCATCAACGGTGCATTTGGCGTCGTCTGTGAGACAGCTATGAGATCTGTTGTTGTCCCAATAGTAACAGCACTAGCGGGTGCGATGACAAGAACTGTTATCATCGACAAAATACCTATTTTTATCAAAACACTCTTTCTTATCATTTTTATTATCCCCTAATATCTTTTTGTTTCTCTAAGATAAAACAATACTCTTTTCATATATAAATATTCGTAATAAAAAAAAAAAACAGTCAGACAAACAAGATTGGAAAAATTCCGTTGTCGACCAGGATTACCAGAAACGGAGAAGGGCAATCCTGATCGAGTGCGGAGCGAACTCATTTCTCTAGATAATCAGCGTGACGAAACCAAAGACATAGCAACGCCTTCGATAACCCTCAGAAACCCCACTGATAAGAAAGATGCCATCAAACAATATAAAATCCGTGTTCTTTGTATTCCTTCAATCAACCAAAAAGACCAATTTTTTTTTACATTTGACGTAAAACTGATACTTAGTTATTCACTGCTCTGAACATTGGCAGTACGAATCTTAAGCTGCGCTGTCAGCGACCCTTCGGAGAACATGACATCTGCGAGACATTCCTGATGACCCTTCAAATCATCTGATCAGGTTCCCTTTTTTTTTAAAAAAAAGACTTAGTGATATTCTTCTGTTTCTATTTATAGCTCTCCTGAATCCCCTACTCCAACATGCTCCCTTATCCTAGAAACCCATAACAACCTTTTCTTGTTCAAATCATCAATCAATCTCCTCATTTCTTTTTGTTTGAAAGAAAAAATCAAGAATAGCTTAATAAATAATCAGCCCCTCATATAATTGTCTAGGGAAAGGACAAAAAAAAAACATAGGTGTTGAAATGAAAAACCTTTGTCTCTCAATGACCCCTTGGTCAATCATACAAAAAACTGTTGGTGCACCTCCCATCACAGATAGAAAAGAAACACCTTTTCCCATTCACGATTCAGTCATAGTATCGACACTAGTGGTGAAGGAACATGGAGAACGCCTCCTTATAAAAGCGACACCCTGGCTTGCAGAAATCGATAAGAGATATAATACTTCCCGCGATCTCGCGAATGTCCCTTATCGATTGTTGCTCTTCCAAAAAGAATATGCAGGTCAGTTCCCCTTTTTCGTATAAAATGTGTCGCCTCCAAAACCTTCTCTAAGTACCTTCACCCCTTCCCCTATCTCACCCAGCTCTGAAGAATCAAAAAGAGCTGGTATCCTCGCCTTTTTTTTTCGAAAACTCCCCTACAACTATAAAAAACCTATGAAAATACTTCTCAGTCCTAATCGTCGTTGCTGTACTTAAACGTTTCATCCTTCTTGAGCATATGCCAAATGCAGGTGAGGAGTTTTCTACTGGCAGCGATGGTAGCTTTACTTGCTCCTTTCTTCTGTGCTACTCGATAATAAAGTCTGGTGATTGGGCTGTTCGGGCAATGTCTGATGTGTGTATGTACGTTTTGGTTGAGGATCCATTTCAGATGGTGATTGCATTCTTTCAGGATTGGCCCGTGGTACAGATGGTTTCCGGATTGAATGGTTCGTGGTACCAGTCCTGCATAGTTGCAGAGTTTCTTCGGACAGGGAAAGCGCGTGATATCTCCGATTTCAGTCAGGATCGTCATGGCGCTGTAGTAACTGACTCCAGGGATGCTGGTGAGCAGCATGGCCTGTGGATTGTCTTTGCTGAGTGTCTCTATCTTTTTGGTGATCTGTGTTTTTTCACTGGTGAGTGTTTCAAGGATATGCAGATAGCTGTTCAGGGTGTATCGTGCGGAGTCTGGGAGTTTAACTGTTTTGAGGAATTGCATTCCTCCGACGCCGAACACATCGGTGAACGGATGGTGTATGCCGTTCATCAGAAGGATGGCATGGATCTTGTTTTTGTACCGGGTGAGT
>JAFGFQ010000013.1 GCA_016930995.1 Thermoplasmatota archaeon
GATGCTTTTGATGAGGAAGAGGAAGGCAAGGAAATACAAGAGGAGGTTAAACGAGTCATGATCGAACAGCCCATAGGCTGAACCATGTCCGGAACTGAGATGAATCGGGATCAAAGCGATAAGCAACGCGGCGATAAGTCCTGCTTTTTTTCCAAAAAGAATCTTTCCGATAAAATACACAGGAAAGACGAGTAATGCACCAAATAACGCAGGAATAAACTGCATCGCATACCCAAGGGCATCTGCTTCACTCATGAAGGGAGTTAACAGATGGCTAAAGCCAATGGCAGACATGACTAGAAGTGGGGCACGTCCTCCTGATTTCCCAAACGGATAAGCTAGGAGAGGATCGTTGTCAGAATAATATGGAAAACTACCAGTTTCAACTGTTTTCTCCACCAGCCTCATGTTGTAATACGGGTCAGGACCAGATAAATAATAGGTATCGGACAGGGTTGTTCCCTCAGGGTTAATATTTACATTAGAAATGATGTTGAAATACGAGTTCATGAAGAGAACTAAGAGGAAAATCGCTATTAATGATACTCCAATCCACCAGTTTTTCTTCAGTTTGAAGCGTTTACGATATGGAGTTTTTGTTACAGCCGTTTGTTGTAGTGTTGAAGTTGATTCTGTTTGTATGGGCATTTTTAATTCTGCTCGTTTCCGCATAGGTTTCACCCAAGGTTGGTTACAACCGTAAATTGAAGGTCTTATAAATAACTTATCTCCAAAAGATTCTCCTTAATTCTTTATATATGGAGCGGTTTTTAGGAAGGTATCGGTGATACAGTCTGCAGCGCTCACTTTACTAAACTCTGTTTCAATTGTATCGGTTGAAATGATTTCATCGCAATTAGCAGAAAGGAGTTTTTCCTTCGCGCCTCCAACAAATAATCCATGGGTACAGGCAACAATAACTGATTTCGCACCTTGTTTTTTCAGTTCTCGTATTGACTGAGCCATGGTTCCACCGGTTGAAATGATATCATCGATTATTGCGACATGTTTCCCAGATGCATTAAGTGTCTTTGGGGTTATCTTCACCGTGGTGCCATCGATACGTGTTTTTTCAAGGTAATCGTATTGACAACCAATGAGTGATGCTGCTTCTTTAGCTCGTTCCTTTGCCCCTTTATCCGGTGCTAAGACAAAATCAATGTGCTTTTCCATGAGGTGTTTGGCAAGAGAACCGACCGCGGAACAACTATACGCAGGGACCGTAAAAAACTTCAGAATATGCTCCTTGTGCGGGTCGACGGTGATGACACAATCGGCACGAAGGCTTATATGCTGAGCAATAGCCCGGGCGCTTATCGCTTCACCTTCTTCGAATTTCTTATCTTGCCTGCTGTACCCGAAGTAAGGCACGACAACCGTGATTTTTTTAGCACCTGCATCATGGACTGCCTCCTGCATTAGAAGGAGTTCGATGATTTTTGGGTCAGGATATGCGGTTTGAACCATTAGGACGTCCTGGCCTGTGATATCATCAAGGAGTCTGATGTAGAATTCATCATCAGGAAACCGTTTGTAGGTGGTATGGAGCAGTGGTTGCTGAAGTCTGTGTGATAACTGTTCTGCAACGTGTTTTGCTGAGGTTCCCCCAAGGATATACATAATGCGACTTCCTAAATAGTCCATGTCTTTTTAGTGATTTCGTAAGAAAGTTTTTATAAGAGTGTATGCTTAGTTCCTTAGTAAGTGAGGATGCGATGCGGCGAGATATTCTAGCCTCGGTAATACAGGTTGTAATTTTATTCGGATCGGTTATTTTTATCTATTCTAGTTCTGCGACGCCGCTGTCTGATAACCACGTAGATGCTACTATAACATGTACGTTTGACTCAGGGTCATGCTTGACAGTGCGCACACAGATGCTTGTCAACAGGATAAATGTGTTTGACACCGTGTATACAAGACAAGCAATTGAGGATATGTCAACGACTAATCCGTATGTCATGGGGGCGATTATGCTTCGTCTGCATGAATCCGTAAAAACACAGGTCGAGACAGCGTTTTCTTATGCTGAGATCGACACGATGAACATGATTCCTTCGTATCAGACCCCATATTTTGTAGATGATTTTCATGTTAATCTCACACCAGCGTCCTTCGGGTATAGTGGGTCTCTGAACCTTACGAACATCATAGATGGTTTCCTGGACATGGGTGCAACAATTACTTATCAATATAACTTGAAGGCAGAACAGGGATGGAACACGACTTTTCGATACGAGCTTCCGAAAACCTTGACGCTGGCGTACGCAAATACCGCGGATACGAACCCGGAGACAAACACGGTCAGCTGGATGATTCGTAATGCGACGGGAAACGATCCAGGAAAAGCCGCAGTGCTGTCTGTGCAATCTAAAAATCCCACCACTATTGCCTCTGAGAAAGAGGATATTGGTATTGAATACATCTTGGATACACGATCCATTGATAACATCAGTTTTATTGAGTCTATTCTCTTGGAAAAAGTAGACATCCGACGGTATAATATCTTGCCTTCGTTCATTACTGATGTTGGAAGTCTTCCCGCTGATGGTCTTCGCTTATGTATCGAGAATGGTCTATTTTCTTGGGAAGATTTGTTTGAAAACACTATTCGACCTATCGAACAGCAAACAACGCCGCTGATAGAAAACTCTTCGTTAAAACAAACGCTACATCTGTCGTTCAGTTGGGACCCGGAGAGCACTACTAACTGCTCAACACCATATAACATCACCTCCATGGATGATGTACCTGCACTACGAGCGAATTTCAAGGATTCTCATCTGCAATTGATGATTTGTCAGATGCCAGCGCGTGCATTTTTTGGGTTACTACATTCTGGAGCGACCGCACAAATCTCCTCTGTGGATCTCAATTTTGGGTTAGGACTTGAAGGGCTCATGTACCCCTATGAGATGATCCTTCGCCTCCCGAATAATCTATCATTGGATGGAAAAAACATCTATATTTGGAATAGAACAAAACCCATCATGGGAACTTTTGATTCTGAAATCCAGCCGACACCACCCTACAGCGCTGAACATATCGAAACACGTATTGAAATCGAGTTATTAAAAATGGATTTGAACGTTGTGAGTGCGTTGACCGGAAAAACTGAGTTAACCGCATCGACCAAAATGAAGGAGGACAACCGGTTTTATGTGATCCGCCGTTCTCAGAGTTTTTCCTTCTCCCCAAAAATCAATCTGACATATTTGAATGCGGATGCATTCCGTCTTTGTGTGCAGGAAAACGTGTTTAGTGAAATCGACATAGATACGTTTCTTTCAGAGAAAAAAACCCTTTTTCAAGAACGTTTATCTGAAATATTCCATGGTCTCCTAGTGAATGGTATCATTGATAGAACCATGTTTTCCAACTCGCTTGCATGGGATGGCGATATTTCCACAATGGATGCACTAGTACCCATCGTGGTTTCTAATTATGCGACCGAGGTATACACGGTTAGGTTTAATATGTCATTATGGCCTGCTGAGTTGACGCTTTCGCCTCAACAATTCACCCTTCAGGGTCTTGAGAATCAAACAGTGACGTACCGGATAATCTTCCCCCGAGGGGTATCGGTAAACGTCAGTGAAACGACAGGCAAACCCCTTATAACAGGGACAACAAATGACGGGCGGAGCTATGTGGAACTCGTGTTTGATTCAGATTCAACAGTGCTTTCAACGGAGCTCACCTGCGTCTTAAATGCCTCCCCAGTATATGTTCTTGGGTTGTTCTTACCATGCATTCTTGTGTTTATTTTATTAGTTGTACTCATCGTCATTATCTATATAATGCGGAAGAAGAAAGGTGGTCTGCGCAGAGGTAAAGCAAAACTTTTTGCACCTGAGGATAACGAACCAGTCGAGTACAGTGAACAGGAATATTACGTGCCACCCCCACCGCCTTCGACGAAAAAGAGAAGATAACTTTATTTTTTCATTCTTTTCATTAGGACGGGTGCAAGAGAGACAAGCGAAGGTATGGTTTTGACAAGAGGGAATAGAAGTTTTGATGGATAATCAATATCCCCATAGAGGTTGATGATGTCGATTGCTTTTGTATTGTTGAGTTTTTTGAGATATTTGTTGATTTGATCATCGGTGAGTCTGGTGAATATTCTTCTGAACCGCATTCCAAAAGACAGTTCCCGTCCAATCTCTTCGGTCCATTTTTTATGATAGGATCGTAAGAAAGGTTCGTCGAAGTGGTTTGCTTGAAATGCGTTCTCAGCAATGTTAATGCAATGATGTGCACAGACCAGACCGGTGTAGAGCCCACCGCCAGATGTTGGTTTGACCTGCGCGGCAGCATCTCCTACAAGCATGATGCGGTCATCGGTTGTCTTTTTCAATACCCCTAAGGGGATTGTCCCACCGTATCGTTTTATAATAGTAGCATGCTGTATTACTGGTTTTTGAAGAAGGGTGGTAAAGTATTGCTGGAGAGAATGACGGCTGTGGCTTCCTATGCACAGTCCGATACGTGCAGTGGTTCCATGGCTGTTGGTTGGAATGACCCAGGCAAAGAACCCAGGTGCAATCTTCTGTCCTACGAAGATATGGACGACATGCGGGTCGAGGAGCGCATCTGAGAGGTCTGCACCGATGCCTTGTAATGTTTCCTTTGGTTTTGGGAATTTGAGAAGGTCACGTATTTGTGAACGGGCGCCGTCAGCC
>JAFGFQ010000071.1 GCA_016930995.1 Thermoplasmatota archaeon
TATGAGGAATTCTGCGAAATCATCTGGTTTTTCTTTTGAGCTGATATAGGCGAGTGCATCAGGAAGGACGAACGTCCCATGGTCTGAGAAGAGTTTGAGAATAGAGTTCATTGTCTCGCCCGTAAAAGTATTTTTAGAATCTGTATACACCATCTTGTTTTTAGTGTTATGGTTTCATGGATGTCTTATTTTGTAGTGTGGATAAAAAATAGAGTATTGAAAGTTTTAATACAGTGAAGGTATTAGGTATTTGTAATGACACAGCTTTCTGAGGCTAAACAGGGGAAGAATACACCTCAGATGAAGCATGTTGCATCATCTGAGAAGATTCCGGTAGCTCTAGTTAGAAAGCATGTCGCAGCTGGTCGTATCGTGATTCCTCATAACCCGATTCATGCACCTTCATCGCTTGGGATTGGGGCGGGTCTGCGGGTGAAGGTTAACGCGAACATCGGGACGTCCCGTGAGTATTGTAATCTTCCTGAGGAGGTCGAAAAAGCGAAAGTTGCGGTTGCTGCAGGAGCTCATGCGGTGATGGATTTATCAACCGGTGGTGATCTTGATAAGATCCGTCGAGTACTGCTTAAATCTGTGCATGTCCCTTTTGGGACGGTTCCTATCTATCAGGCGGGTATCGAGGCGATTGAAAAACGAGGTTCGATTGTCGATATGACCACCGATGATATGTTCTCGACCGTTGAGCGGCAAGCCAAACAGGGTGTGGATTTCACGGTTGTTCATGTAGGGATTACCAAGGTAAGCGTGGAGCGTCTGCGTCGGCAGAAGCGCTTAATCCCTATGGTTTCTCGTGGCGGATCGTTTCATATGGCTTGGATCTTGCATCATGACGAAGAGAACCCGTTTTACAAGGACTTTGAGTATCTGCTTGAGATTGCAAAACGATATGATGTGACGTTGTCCCTTGGCGATGGGATGCGGTCTGGTGCGCTTGCTGATTCGAATGATCGTGCAAAATTCCAAGAACTCCTCCTTATCGGTGAGCTTGTTGAGAAGGCACGCGCCTCTGGGGTTCAGACCATGGTGGAAGGCCCCGGTCATATGCCGTTATCAGATATTCAGGCAAATATTCAGGTGATGAAGACGGTGACAAGACAAGCACCATACTTTGTTCTTGGCCCGCTTGTCACCGACATTGCCCCGGGATATGATCATTTTGTCGGGGGTATCGGCGGGGCGTTTGCTGGTTTTAGTGGTGCTGATTTTCTCTGCTACGTCACGCCAGCAGAACATCTCTGTCTGCCTGACAAACAAGATGTTCATGATGGTGTGATTGCGACGCGGATCGCTGCACATGCTGCTGACCTTGCACGAGGCATCGATCGGGATGTTGATGCGGCATTTAGTGCCGCGCGACAGGATCTGGATTGGACGAGCATGTTTACGCTCTGTATCGACCCAATAAAAGCCCGAGAGTATCGGGAGAAACGGTCTCCTTCCGAGGAACGAAAGACCTGTTCAATGTGCGGCAAGCTCTGTGCAATTGAGATGGTAAAAAAATATTTGAAAAATAAATAAAAAAAGAAAAGGGGAATTTTTTTTATGATGTGTTATTCCGCTATCTTTGTGGGAGTGTTAGGACCAGTGGTCCGATTTTAATTCCTCTGATGTGTTTGATGATGCCTGGGATGTTTTCTGGATAAGCGGTTACCACGATATTGATAAGGCCAAAAGCAAAGAAGTAATATTTACTTCGTATCGTTGCGGACGTGCCTGCCTCGATATTCTCAACAGTTCCATTCCCGATATCTTTATCAAAAATCTGGAAGATTTGGAACGGACCCCAAGATACCTGCATCGTCCAGTTCACAAAGGAGGCGTTATACTCCCCGTCATTAACGATGTTGGCTTTTACCCCGAGGGAGAGTGATTGGGCCTCGATGTCGATTTCCGGTGGCTTGATCAAGAAGAGAGTAACGGTTGTTTCGCTGAAAGCAATCCGCGGAGGAGTGGTTGTGTTATCAATCACGGTCAAGGTGACGTTAAACGTCCCGATATCAGCGTAGAAATGAATAGGATAATACGGCATGATGGAGGTATTGCCATCGCCGAAGTCCCACAACCATTGTGTGAGTGCGTTTCCATTTTTCATTGACCCATGGAACCGGACACCAGGATTCACAAGGTACTCATATTGCATCGGCCACCACCATTCATAGGGGCCGCCTGCATCACAGGACAAGGTTGAAACAGTGGGTGCATACACATTGATGTCATCGATGCTGAATTCTTGGTAGTCTGCTGATGTTGTGGTATTGCTGTAGTATTGGAACCCGATTTTGACGTCCTTTTCACCAGCGTAGGCTGATAGATCAATAGGGTTGTTATTCGGTATTATCGTGTCCTGCCAGGTCCAGTCGACAAAAAAATTGCCGACGTCATTAAAGCTCCAGATTTTCGTCCAGTTCCCCCCTCCGTCCGTCGAGACACTAATGTTGAACTCCACATATCGCTTATAGATAGTGACATAATAACTTGTATACCAGTGGAATGTCAGATAGACATTTGTGTATTTGCTGAAATTCAAGCTTGGGGTAAGAAGCCATTCATCCTGGAGATAAGGACTTCCATCACGATGGATTGTTCCGCAGTACGGTTTCGTATAGGGCATCGTAGAATCAATATACCAGGTCTGATTCGGGTTTGTTTGCAGCAGCTGCCAGTCCCCCCATATCCCTTTCGGGGGTATGTTCCCATCGGTGAAGTTTTCCTCAAGGAGCAGTTCATAGGTTGTTGGTGGTTCGTCAAATTGTTCTGCTGATGTCATATGGGTCGTGTCTTTTTTGTTTAATATGTGCTGTGGGCTTTGTGCAAGTGCTGTGAAACCAGAGCTTAGGAGAACTGATATGATTAACAGCGTCATGATAATTTTTACATTATTTCTCTTTCCTCTTTCTTTCATATTGGGTACTCCTCCCTTAAAAAATTTTTTATAATTACAATATGATGTTGTTCTATTTAAATCATTTCCTTCGTATTTTATTGTAACTTTTGTTACGGTACTAATGAAATCCCAATTGAATTGTTTAAGCATATCTCCCTTCTCAAAAACACACCCATTAAAAAGGAACACAGTATTTCCTCGTGCGAATGACTAGTGAAAAAGAGCCTGAGAAGAAAATGCTTTTCCCTGTCTTTATCATGGCCTGTTTTTTCGTCATCATCGATGGGTTTGCCTTAGTGATAAAGAACCTGTTCCAACCTACCTTTGAAGACACGGGTGATCCCGTGAATATCCTTTATATTTTTGTTATCATCATCGTCATGACCATCGTTATTCTTATCATCGCGAAATACTGGAAAAAACAGGTAATACAAGCCATCATCCTCTTTGCCATCGGATACACTGCTTTTTTTATATTTGTTCCTCTATTTTCGTTAATCCTCCCTGATATCATCACCCTTATACTCTCAGTAGCCTGTGCGATCGGTTTAATCGTCGCATTGTATAAATTCCCAGAATGGTACGTAATCGATCTCTGCGGAGTAATCATCGGTGCAGGAGCGATTGCTATCTTTGGCATTTCCCTTAGCATTCTGCTGGTCATCCTCCTGCTTTGTGTCCTAGCAGTGTACGATGCTATCTCCGTTTATAAGACAAAGCACATGATCGATCTTGCCGATACCGTCATGGACCTCAAATTACCAGTACTGCTCGTGGTCCCAAAGATACGGAAATATTCTCTGATAAAGGAAACAAAAGGGTTAAAGGAAAAACTCAAAGAAAACGAGGAGCGGGACGCCTTCTTCATGGGACTTGGAGACATTGTCATGCCTGGAATCCTTGTTGTTGCAACCTACCATACTATCCCCAACGGACTGGCGGTGGCACTTGGCGTTCTTGCAGGTACCCTTGTAGGTTTTTTTGTGCTTATGACATTCGTCATAAAAGGAAAACCTCAGGCAGGGCTACCATTGCTCTGCAGTGGTGCCATCCTTGGGTATCTTGTTTCCAGCTACGTGTTCTTTGGTTCCCTTGTCGGGCTGAGCCTTTAATAATCGGTCTGGAAATGATTCTGCTCACACCAGATTTTTCTATTCAAATGACGCAAGGGCTTGTTGCACACCGGGCAGGTGACTTTCTCAAGGAAATGATCTAACCACATGTCCCGCACCTGCAGGACGTTTTCTTGTTCAATGCGCTGTAAAATACTATTCATCTCAGGTGTCCGTACCAGCTGCTTTAAATGAGGAACATTAATGGAATCAGATTGTTTAATGTGCATATAGTCCAATGGTTGTCTACGTGCCATTTGATTCACACTGGCTGTTTTTTTTCTTAAGATAAGCGCCGCAAGGACCACACCACTTGCTAATCCTCCGAGATGCGCGAAATGAGCGGTGTTATCAGAGACCGATAGGGTCACAATCACCGTCTCGAAGACGGCAAACAAAATGGTGGCATAGATGACTTTGATGCGCATGATAAACATAATGCCGATAGGGACCGGCATGACGATCTCATCCCAGGGATACGCATAGGCAAACGCTCCCAGGATACCAAAAATCGCCCCTGAGGCCCCAACCAGAGGAATTGGTGAACCGATATTGAGCAGAGAATGTGTCAATGCACCACACACCCCGGTGAGAAGATAAATAACTAAAAATTTCTTGCGTCCTATCCGTTGCTCAAATGTGATACCCATGAAGAAAAATACAAACATATTCCCAAGAATGTGGAGAAAATCACTATGAACGAACATCGAGGTAAACAATGTATATGTGTTCGGGAAAAATTCCAACGAAAGAAACACTGGTCGGAACCCTAACTCCGTAATGAGCTGATTTTGAGAGAACAGACTAAGCAGAAAGACTAAGAAACAACCAATGATGAGCGCATACGTCACCATTATTTTCTTCAGATATGCGATGACTAAGGTCCCAATCATGATTGCGATGGCGACAAGGGAAATAAGAGAGGGTTGAAGAAAGACTATCTCCATTTTCGTTTTCTCCAATCTCGTGCAATGAGCACAAGAGTAACACAAACCACACCCGCAATAAACACAAGGTATTTATACTCTGCCCACGAAGATTCACTTGGAGTACAACTCTCAGCATCAAGAGACCAATCTGAGAGAAACACGCCTGCGAAATAGGTCGCTGCTTCTTGGTTCTCAAGAAGGATTCCCGCCTCGCGATTTTTTCGAACAGACTGTTCATTCCAATTGATGCTTGAGACAAGAACCGTTCTATTATCGATGATCACCCCCTTGTTGTGGACCGTAGAGAACGGGGACCAGTCACTTGAGATGAACTTGACCTTGACCCCATTTGCCTCAAGAAACTGTTTTGTTTCATTTAACAACGCGGTTGTATCTTCGTGGCCTGGATTATAATCAAGGATGATCTGAACAAGGACGCCCTGTTGTGATTTATTAACAAGATGCTGCACAAATGGACTGGGGTTCTCCCCCCAGTCCTTGTAGATATAGAGTTGTTGGACATAAATCGTGGTAGTCGCAGCATCGAGTACATCAAGGATTGCTTGTTCACTGGTATCGGGAGAAAAAACAGGGGCGAGACGAGAAGATGATGAGATGATTTTCGGAAAAAACACTGGAGTATACGAACCAGTCGGTATCTCATAGCTCAGAAAAAAACCTTCTGGGCTAGTCATGTTCATCGAATCCAAAGCAATACTATCTACACGCAACGGGTTCCAGTCCTCCTCAAACACTTGGAGGTACCTCCGAGCAATCTGCCGGTCCCTGATCACAAGACCCCATTCTCTGTTCCCGTAGGTCGGGTTCTTTGGTACCCCGGTTTTTGCCCAGTTACAGCTTTCCACGATGACCGTTTCATTATCGATGATGAGGTATTTTGCATGGTTAAAGCGATACCGAGCGTTGATGTGTTTTTCTTGGTCACTTACGATGAAACGGACATGCGCTCCATTGGAAGATAGGCTTGTCAGGATGTATTTTTCTCTCTCGTCGATACCACCAATTGGAGATCCTTCCATGAAGAGGCGAACAGAGACGTTTCGATTCAGCGTATCAATGAGTTCAGCATAGAGGAACGGATTGGTGAATTCATACATGTTGATGTCAATCGAGCAGTGTGCATTACGAAGCTCTTTTACAAGTACTTCATAGCTATTATCTGGTGAGACAAAGACGATTATCTCTGAGCTTGATTCCACTGTTTCAAGAGGAAAATCTGATTGACCAATGTGATAGATGCGGCTATGGATCCAGTCTTGAGCAGTATTTGTATCAAGAAATGTACCATTTATTCTATTTCTTTTTAAAATTACCCCTTGCCCTGATGAAGGAACCGAGGGTCCATCCCAGCACGACATATACTGATTGGAATCACCGAAGATGACAAGGTCAATAAGGATTGAACCGGGGGTAAAAAGTCCGAGAAGACCACCGGTGTTACTGAACGTCACCGTTTGGTAGGTTTGAAGCTGGGGGACACCTGGCTCGGAATCAACCGCGTATTCAAAATCGGGAAGTGATACTGTCTCAAAGAAAAAAGCAGTTGCGTTCTGTGCTATACACAATGAGGAATTTGGATGAATTTGTGTATTCTCAGGGAAGATGATTTTCGGTTGATCATCTGGTTCTTTATAGGGTTCATCAGTTAGATACCATCCTGAGATGTCCCTTGTTTCCGATGTTGGGTTGAACAGACAGACATATTCGTTTTTAATGTTCGTATGAGCGTGATAATAGAATTCCGTGATGAGGATAACCGCAGCATCACACCCAAGGGATTCATCGGAATATGAGACCTCTGGTTCTTCATCAAAGAGATTATTGCTTCCAGGTGTTGGTATGCTGCATTCAAGAAAATCAATCGAAGGGTCGTCGAAATCCGTGTCAGTAGACCTCCCAAGTGATCCCCCTTTGAATACTAGTAGCGCAGGTGAACCAGGAACGTCCTCATAATCCTCTCCCCATTCAAGTGCATCGATACAACCATCTGTTGCATCAAGAAGAAGTAGTTTTTCCTTCTGGTTATTGAGTCCATAGCCGCAAAGGGTGCTATCATCAACACAGAGTCGAATCACATTATCATCAATGTTGTAGACGTTATACACGGTCGTTCCTTTATCGGTTATTATCGCATAGCATCCTGGTGGGATACTAGTGGTGCTGCCTCCATGGTCTGTGTCTGCTTGTAGACTATCTGTTTCTTTTTCATCGGCGATAGACCATCCTGCGACATCAATTGGCAGGGATGTTGGGTTGTACAGTTCAATCCATTCGTTTGTATTTTCGTTTTCAGAAGGATGGTACATCACCTCGTTGATGAAGAGTGATGACGATGGTTCTGCTCTCGTTGGTTGGTCAATGAGCGGTAATGTCGCAATTGTTATGAGACAAATTGCGAGTACAGTCCTAAAATAATATTGTTTTTTCTTCATAATTTCTTTTCTCCCAGACTTTTCTTGTTAGAGGGCGGGGAGGGATTTGAACCCTCGTAGGCGGATCTGCAGTCCGCCACATAGCCACTTTGTTACCCGCCCATTGATTTACATAAGTTACATATATTTTCTTTAAATATTACATTTTAACTATATTTCTAATATTTTAAACTAAACTATATACGATATCATTCATTATATGGTTTCATTAATAACCAGTTTATTTTTTGGTATTAATCATAATGAAATAAACAAGGGGTTAAAATGATTTTTCATACCAACCTTTTCAACTTACAATCAACTGAGATAAATTTTCATAAAAATAGGGATCATTTTCGTATTTAATCTAGGTTTCAAATGCCTATCTCTTTCCAAGAAAAAATTATATACTACTTATCATATTACATCCCACAATATTCCCACATAGGTGGACAATGAACTCAATAGTACGATTAGACACACGAGGGCGATTGGTCATCCCCAATGAATTCCGAGAACCTCTCAACATGAAAGAGGGAGATGAGGTCCTGCTGAGCTTAGACCAGAAAACCGATACAATAACGATCAGCCCGATTTACGGAAAACCAAAAGACATTGTAAAGATGGAAATCGAATTCGGGGATGCCCCCGGCTGTCTCGCTCGGATTGCCCAGAAAATAGCTGACATGAAAATCGATTTGGTGATGACCGAGTCAAAAAGCTCTCAGCGAGGGAAGACTGCCCGATGGAATATTATTGCTGATCTTTCAAAAAGCCCTTGTTCGGCTAATGAGATTAAACAATCCTTGTTACAATCTGGTTATGCGGAGACGATGAGTATCACACGGATAGCTCGTGAACGTCTTCATCGATGAACAAGCTGGTTATTCAGCACTACTATCAAGTATAAAAATAGAAGACGGCGACAAGTTGGTGGAGAATATATGTTAGAAGGGAGGAA
>JAFGFQ010000072.1 GCA_016930995.1 Thermoplasmatota archaeon
ATGCGTGGTTTTTCCTGATAAATCTCTGCCGAGGCACAGCGCGAAGCCTCGGATAATGGTGTGGTCAAAGATGCCGTTGGTGACTGGCTCGTTGTCTGTGCCAAACGCACTTGCGAGGGTGGTCAGAGGCAGGAGCGTCAGTAGCATGATGCCGCAAAGCAATATTTTTTTGAGTCTATTTTTCATAGCGTTTTGTCCCATTCCTTGTTGTTCTATAATAAATATAATTTTGTGAATATATTAATATTTCGTTTGAAAAAACCAGGAGAAGTCCTCCGAGAAAAAGACAAAGCTCCCACGAAAAATACAGAAGGGCGTCTCCTGAGGATTTTCGTATCCATCCGTACCAGCGAAAAAACGGTAGGTTTGAAGAATAGGAAAGATAAAAAACCGATAGTCTCTTGCTGGTTTCATCATGAAGATACAACCGGAGTGTCTGCCCTGCCTCCTCAAACGGGTCCTCTTCGAAGCGCAACTTAGCACAAATGATGCAAAACAGAGGACCAGGACGTTACGTCATGCATGCAGGCTGCTTGCGGAACTCTACGATCCTTCCGTCTGCAGCGCCACCATTGCCACCAAGCTTCACAGGGCGGTCTATGACACGTTAGAGGATAACGACCCGTACAAGACACTTAAGCAGGAGAGCAACGCCATCGCACTACGTCTCGTGCCCAAAGCAGACCAGCTCATCAGAAGCGCTCCAGACCCAGTACAAGCCAGCATGCTGTGTGCCATCATCGGCAACATCATGGATTTCGGTATTGATGGCTCCAGCACCACCCCGCAGATGCTGCAGACCGTCTTTGACAGGCTCTACGAGGAAGGCCTTGGATATGATGACTCAGCAAAAGTCAAAGCCTCTCTGAAAAAAGCACAGCGAATGGTCTTATTTACCGATAACTGCGGGGAGATCGTCTTTGACACGCTCCTCTGCCGAGAACTCAAAGCACAGTACCCCGCCTTGCACATCACCGTAGTCGTCAAAGAAGAACCAATCCTTAGTGACGCCACCGAAAAAGACGCACGGGACATAGGACTTCACAAGATAGTCGATGAGCTGCTCACAACCGGCTGTTACGCAGTCGGCGTGGATGTGTCTCGACTGCCACCGTCCGTGAAAAAAGCAATGGACCAAGCAGACCTGCTCATCGCCAAAGGCATGGCCAACTACGAATCCTTCTCTGAAACCGACATTCGACCCATCGCGTACCTGCTGCGGACCAAATGCAACGCGATCGCCCGCTCCATGGATCTTCCCCAAAACATCAGTGTAATAAAACTGTACGAGTAACAAAAAACATCCTCCCTGTTTAAAGCAGGCTAAGAATGAATATATCCTTTGTTTATTTAAATGTTTGAAATCAATAAAAATAGGTGGGGACGTAGTGGCACGGTTCTAAATATCATTCCATTAAATCATGCAGCTTTTTTCGGTCAGGGTTGAAAATATAATGTTTTCTGACATAGTACAGTATTTGTTGAATGTCTATGTGAGCAATAGCACCAGGGAATTCATTATACAAAGCATCACAGAAAATCTTAGCTTGATGAATATCCTGAGCGATAAAGGAAATGATCCAATCATAATTCCCATGAACATAACAACTACTCTCAATGACTATATCAAGAGGTAATGCAATATCTTCTAAATTTATTGAATCTATTTTCTCCATGATTTTTTTATCAAGTGGATTATTTGTTCTTTTAATAAACATCATGAACTGTTTCGTATGGTACTTCTCCTGATTTGTTATCGCAGAATATCCCCAAATCACGTCACGATCTTCCAGGTGTTTAATCATCCTCCATACTTTTTGTCTGGAGAAACCAACGCGTTTTGCGATGGCTTCAATATTTTCATGTGCATTATTTTGAAGTACTGGAAGTAGTTTCATTTCATCTTCGTGTATCTGTTTTTTAGAACTTTTTACCAAAATTCTTACCTCCACCTCTGTTGTTTCGTAACAGTATTATCCTTAAAAACATATCCTGAGACACCGAACTAGCTACTTAACTAATTCCTCGATAATAAAAGCATCTTTGACAGCAGATAACGAAGAGAATGGAAAAAGAATCTCACCATTTTTAGTAAGTGAATAATTATTATGAATTAGCTTTTTCGATGGTATGACCAAAACGGATACGATCCTTCCTGAATCATACTCCTTTATTAATGTATGTATCTTCCCTACGGTGTTACCCTTTGAATTCAATATTGTTTTTCCAATTAATTTTTCATTTGTATCTTCCATATGCTTTCTTCCCCCCAAATAATATAGACTCGGTAAAAATAAAATAATCATAATCACTATTTATAATTTGTCATGAGATTTTAATCATAACAAAAGTTACAAAAAAATAATGAGAAAAATCCATGTTTCAATATTTTCATTGATTAAATTTCTTTTAATAGAGATCTTAAGGATTGAATATCCCTTAATCTTTGAAGAATATGATTAATATCTAGAACAAAGTGTAGAAAAGTACGCTGGAGATGGGATTTAAAGCCTATTTTACCCATAAAATTAAGTTATGTTTTTCAAGACCGATAAGTTGCCTTCATCGAGATACAAATCAAAAAGATTAAAAATAGTTTAATCTTATAGGAATGTATGCCGATTTTTGAGAAATGGGCCTGGATCAAACGCAACTGGCTCTATGTCGTTGAAGAAGCCACGAAGTTGAATCTGGTATTTGTCGGTGGAACTGCACTGAACCTCGCCCTTTTTAATGAGTATCGGGCATCAGAAGATATCGACCTTTATGACCCCTCCCAGAAAACAATCGGACCTGCAAATCAAGCAGAACGTATTGGTAACTTGGCAGAGAACCTTGCGAAAAAAGGATTTGAAATCAAATCAAGAAATCAGAGGGCAATCTTTGTTGGCCCTAATATAAAAATCGAGGTGTTCAATGACGGAACGCCATTTACCACGATAGAAAAAAAGAAAATCCAGGAGACGAAAGTCCTTGTCTTTGACACAAACCTATGCGAGAATGAAAAGTACTGCGCTGTTCTGCAGATCTGAGTATGACGCACGTGACCTTGTTGATTTATATATTATTAAAAAGGAAACCGGGATTTCATTGTCTTTTCCCCAACAGGACTGTGACATGATAAAAAATAGTTTTCATGAGCGTGTATCGGAGATTTCCAACACAAAAAAAGAAGACCTCTTCACATTCCAGACAAGAGAACAAGTTGAACGTCTCCCCTATGATGAGTTTGAAAAATTCAAGGAGCAGACCTATGACTGGTTATCAAGATTTCGTTAACATATTTAGCAACGGAAAATTTGTAAGATCACGTGAGATTACAAAGAAATTTTCGTTTCAAAAAGCCTTATCGTCTGTGTATATTATTCCAACATTTTTCAGAGGCATTTACTATATCCCGACACACCGCGAACGGAAAGGTCATTTTATTGAAAACAAAAAGGATTTCTTCACAAATCTCTTTCATAGTCGATATGGCCAGAAGAAGTGGTATTGGGCTCTGAGTACATCAGCACGGTATTACGGACTTGAATGGAGCGCGACAACAATCCTTGAGATCGTCACCCTGGAAAAATCAAAAACGATAAACATCTCTGAGAAAATCCGTTCCCTGGAGAAGAAAAAATCATATCGTTCAGCACTTCTTGTCCAATACCTTAGTTCCCTGGAGGTGAACATCATCTATATTCACAAAGGAAACCAAGACTCCTTTTCATCGATTCAGATAGATGAAACGATAGGTCCGATCTGTGCAAAGGAACAAATTGTAAAAGACATTGAAAAATTCTCCTCAAAAATCAGAAATCACACTCTAAAAAAAATATACAAAAGAATTCTTACCAGATATACTTGATATCAACGAATGGAGTACATACACGGAAGAAGCAAGATATAAAAAGAGTGCTGGAAAGGAGATTTGACAGCCCCTTTTAGTGGTAAAATTAGGAATGAACTATTCAATTGAGGTATTTAAAGAACAAGAAGAATTCTATAAAGAAAATGTTATTCTATCCGTCCATATCCAAGTTCTCTTTTTAGTAAATCAATAACCCTTACTTCTTGTTTTGTAATGATGTAAATAATTCGATAATCACCAACTCGTAAACGATATTTTTTCGGATGCGTATCTTTAAGTAATTTAATATCACACTTTGATCGAGAGGTGAATGGATTCTCTTTAAGTTCAACTAATGACTTTTTTATTTGGTTTCGCGAAGCGTTTGGTAGTTGTTGATATTTATGTTGAAATGTCTGAGAAACAAGAACAATATATGGCATTTTCGTCACAGCTCATCAAGTGGAATAAATTCATCCGAAGCAAGGATCTTATTCCATTCATCATCGAGCTTTTTCCATGCAAATCTTCGTAA
>JAFGFQ010000073.1 GCA_016930995.1 Thermoplasmatota archaeon
ATTCCAATGGCGTATTGCGGGTTTTATGTTATGATGAAATCAGGGATGGGTGAGGAAGTATAAAGAAATTCACGATCGTCAAGGAGTATAACATCAACAAAAGATACGGTAAGGACAAGACCTTAGTAGTTATCATTGTTATTTCAGCACTTCTTGCTTCGATTTTCTTTCTCTTCGCGCTTTTTGCCTTTATTGGAGAACCGATTATTAGAGGCGGTTTTCTTCAGCCAATCGATTTTGTTGTCTTCGGCGTACTTGGGTGTATCGGGCCACTCGGTTTTTATAACTCCATGAAACAGAAACAGAAACGTGAAATCATGGATAAACTACCTGATTTCCTTCGGGACATCGCGAACTCGTCTGCATCTGGGATGACTATCTTTGATTCCATCCGTTCAGCATCTGAGGGGGAATATGGCAGGTTGACAGATGAGCTGAAAATGATGGTTGCGCAGTTATCCTGGGGTATCCCCATTGATGTCGCATTGACTAACTTTGGCGAACGAATCAATACCAATGAAGTCAAACGACTTGCTATCACCATTAACAAAGCTCTGGAAATCGGTGGAAACACCTCTGTTGTCTTCAATGCAGCAGCAAAAGAACTAGACCAAATCAGACGCGTCGAACAGCAACGACGAACCGAGATGTCGATGTACAGTATTGTTATTTTCATTAGTTTTTTCGTGTTCCTGGCTGTGATTATCATTATCAATGGAACAATCTTCCAGGCTATCTACGATCTTCAAGGGAAAATGGCCGGAAAAGCAATAGGGAGCATCAGCATAGCAGATATCGCCCCTACAGAAGTCAAAAACATGTTCTTTACCTTTGTCTTTGTCCAAAGCCTTGGTGGAGGACTCCTTGGTGGTTTCATGATGGATGGTCGTCTCTCTGCTGGGATTCGTCAAGCATTCATCCTCGTGCTGATTTCATTAATTACCTTCAAACTCCTCTTCTAGAGAATGTCAAACCAGCATTATGTCACGCTACTCTTATATAATCTAAGTTGTCAGAGTAATAGGTGTGGTTTGGAGAAATGATGAATGGCACGTTCTCTTGATATGTGTACCAATGGAAATTGAAAAATGAACTTGATGGTGTGACCAAGGAGAGCTAGGATGAAAAATTTACGAAATGCTACTGCGGTATCTGAGATTGTAGGAGAAATAATCCTGTTAGCGATAGCGGTGACAACAATCTCGGTCATCTATACTCAAGTATTATCGACACCGGGACCTGCTGACACGACTATTGCGACGATCACGGGAAAAATGGAGGATGGCCGGCCTGTCTTTACACTGCAACGCGGCGAGTCCTTAGACCTCGATACAAGGATATTATTAACTGTCGGTGGGTGTGAGCAATGGGAGTTTTTTCAAAGTGATTTTGCGAATCATGAATGGAACATCGGGGAACGGATCGTTATCCCACTTGGGAATGTCTGGGGAATACAGATAGAAGCGACAATAATTGATACAAAAACCAATTCGATTGTCTTCAAGGGAGTAATTCAAGAAGGTCTGACTACGTATCGAAAGGGAGGGATTTGGCATTTCGATGAACCTATATGGATCGGCGTTCCCGATGAGGTTAAAGATAGTTCCAAAAATAATAACCATGGGATAGCGGTGGGGGGTGCGAAAATCATCAATGGGAACCTTCAACCTCTCAATGTCATGGTCAATAACTCTGGTTTTTTTGATGGATATATGGATACGGTCAGAGTGAAAAGCGCTTGGACTCTGAATATTACAAAAACAATCACGATCGAGGCATGGATGAACCCACAGATACCTGAATTTATCTCAGATATCGTTGGGGTAAGCGGCACGTTCGGGTATACCCCGTATATTATTCATGTGATCGGGGATATTTTTGCTATCATTAGTGAAGATTTCCAAAAGGGTGCGTTGCTTTCAACGGTTCAAATCGATCCAGAGGGGATGGTCAGTTATCGTCAGAATGTGACTTTGGGAAAATCAACCGGATCAAATATCTGTCAACCAAAGGTCGTTCAGATGACAGAGAAAATCTATGTTGTTTCCTTTGTTGATAATAAATATTATGTGAACTTGCAGTGTTTTAATATATCAGCGAACGGGTCTATCCAAAACAATAGTGAACTTGCGTATACAGAAAAATCTTCGACAAACCAACCGAACCGTGCTAGTCTTCAGAAAATCACAAATAACCTTGTCGCTATCGCGTATTGGACGCCTACCAACGGTGGCATTTTAAAAACTATATCTGTTTCTTCAGCCGGGAAGTTAACAGATACTGGAAAGATGATTCAGTACGATGATATAAGCTCTGGTGATAAATCGCGTGAGCCGTTTCTTATTCATGTCAGTGGGAATTTGTACGCTCTAGCGTATCGAGGTCCTGCGGATCATGGTATCCTTAAGACATATGCAATCGCGTCGAATGGCACTATTACGTATACGGGCAAGATGGTTGAGTTTGAGACAATCATCGGATATGAGCCGTGTCTGGTTCATGTTTCAGGCAACGTTTTTGCTGTAGCGTATCGAAATCATCTTAATTATGGAATAGTCAAAACCTTCCGTGTCTTGTCTGATGGAACCATTGTATTGACAGGTAGCAGCATGGCTTTTGAGAACACGCTTTATGCTTATAATCCTCATATTATCCATGGTGAAGAAACGATGTATATCATCGCGTATTCGACAGGATCTACCACGCAGAGTAGTGCTGCGGGATATATCATAACAGTTGATATAGATTCAAATGGTGTTATTAATCCGATGGGTTCTCGACTGCAATTTGAGGTACCTGATGGAATAACATGTCATTATCCGGTGATCATCAACGTCGCTGAAGAACTTTATGCGATAAGTTACACAGGACCGAAAGCACACACCGGGTATCTCATCACTATTCTTATCGGACCGCATGGTCGAGGGATTTACAAGGGTGACGCATATCAGCTATTCGCTAATATGACCATGGTTGAAGGATATATCAATAATGTCTATGTGCGGTATTATAATGATTCGATTGGTTTATATTGGCATCATTATGCCTTGACGTATGATGGACTTAGCATACGACTGTACATGGATGGTGTCCTTGTGAATGAAACAAGCTATCCTTATCATCGGATTCTGCTGACGAAATCACCATTGTATTTCGGGCGGTTCTATTGTGGATTTATTGATGAGATAGCGATTTATGATAAAGCCCTCACCCAGGAGCAGATAGCCACTCATTTCATGAACCCAGGGATGTCAGAAACTATTACTGTTATTACGATTAAAACCTAGGAAGAAAAATAGAGATTCAGTGGTTGTTATTTAGGATATTTTTGACATGTTCCAGTTGTTTTATTCGACCCATCCCGGGCCGATCTGGGCTCGAATTTCGTTCATTTTGTAAACGATGTTCACAATGGGGGCTAGGCCATTGGACATGAACTCAACCTTGACATCGATCCCGTTGTCGTCTAGAAGGAATTGCGACCCATAGCCTGCGTAGTTAAGGCCTGCTGCAGTCAAAGAGCTGTTCAATAACACGAACCAGGAATTTGAAAACCGTGTAGTAATAGTCATCTCACGGACATCGGTAAAAATGGTATCAGTCGATATATCACGAAACTCGGTCTGTATTGGATACGTGCCAAAACCAGCTGCCATCATCTTCTGCTGGACACCGGAGATGTTCACGACATCAAACGTGATGGTCACCACATTTGTCGTATCATTGTAATCAACCATGAAATCGGGGGGAATCATCATCAGGTTCCCTTGGGTTTGGCTTACGATCATCGCACCGGTCTCATAGGTGTAGGATTGATCAAGGTAGTATGCGTTTGTTGAAGAATAGGTAATGGTTCCAATAGGGTGTGTTGTTGTGAGTATCGCATTTGTTGCTGTCTCATTTTTTATCGTGATCGTGCATGAATTTTCCAAAATTTCCAAAGTTCCAAAGGATTTACTGGACACGAGATAGGGGAGTTCTCGACTGCCCAGGGTCACCGATGTCGCGATTGGAATACCTTTCTTTTCATCAGCGGCTTGACCATCGATAACTGAGGTGAGAGATGCAAATTGCTCTGCGACTTTATCCATGTGCTCTGCCTCCCGCTGCTCCATGATCTTCGGTACATAGGTGGTTTGAACAATGGAGATAACCGCAGCAACCAGACCGATAATCAAGATAGCAGTGACAATTCCAACAACAGCACTATCAGATGTTTTTTTACATCCTATTTTCATTTTACTTAGCTTTATTGTTCTTTTCATTGCATCCCTCATAAATATTCTTCTTTTTCATTAGCTCATTCCTTGCTGCAGAACTACTGATAAGACTATGGAATTTGTCTCAGGGTTTACGACGGTGGCTCGAATATATTTATTGTGTAAGCTTTCTGGTGCATCATATCGAAGGGTTTCACCGAAATTCCATTTGGAATCTGCGTTACCATCAATGAGAAGTTCCCCTGATGTTTTCTGGTATGCTTGAGATCCAATTTGAATCGTTACTTTCATGTTTACTGGTAGAGAGTCCCCTCCGTTATGTTTGATGTAGATAACGTCGTTTGTTTTATCGATTGTTCCTATGAGATTGACTGAAGGAGTGGACGTATCAAATGAAAACGAAAAAACAAACGTATTGAGAACAGCAAAAAGCGAAATGGTTATTCCTAGTAAAAGAACAACTCCAACAACCTCTGATACAGCCTGTATCGAACGTATTTTCTTTTTCATTGCATCCCAATAACCACTCAAGTTTGTATCGTAATGATACTTATTAATATATACCATAACAAGAAAGGATGATAAAATTCTTTCGCTTAGAGAAGCATCTCCTTGGTCTCCTCTGTTGACAGAAACAGAGCCTCTCCCTATATGATCGGATTTGATACGATCATCCATACGTTCATCCTTATTATTTAAATCAGTTCAAACAATTAAGCGAACAATGACTTACAGCTGATCAACAGATTGCTCTCCATCTTCCGTTTCCCTTTTTTTCCCCTAAACAGTCCCTTCTTTCTTCATTTTCTCA
>JAFGFQ010000014.1 GCA_016930995.1 Thermoplasmatota archaeon
CTCACCAGATCCTGCGAACAGAACCTCCCGAGACGAGTTAATAAGCGCCATATCCTTTTTTGAGCTCGTTCCGTTCCTGACGGTTTTCTCAACATCACCACCTTGTTTGCCAATCCCTGGGATCAAAATAGGGATCTGTTCCCCCAGGATAGCCCGAACCGTCCGTAGCTCCTCAGGATATGTCGCACCAACAACCGCACCACAGTTGCTATTGACATTCCATTCCTTTATCTTCTGTGCAACAATCTGATACAACGGTGCGGAGGACACCATCAGATCCTGGAAATCACCGGCAGACGGATTTGAAGTCCGGCACAGGATAAAACTGCATTTGTCCTTATAGTCCAAAAAAGGACTGACACCATCCTTCCCAAGATACGGGTTTATAGTGACTGCATCCGCCTTCAGCGTCTCAAAAAGGGAAAAAGCATATTTCTGTGCAGTATTGCCGATGTCATTGCGTTTCCCATCAAGTATAATAAAGATATCGCGGGGGATGTACTGGATGGTTTTTTCCAACTCCTCAAGTCCTTTCTTCCCTGCCGCCTCATAAAAAGCCATGTTTAACTTATACGCGCAGACAAGGTCTCTGGTCGCATCAATGATTGCTTTGTTGAAATCAAACTGTGGATTTCTGCTTGTCTCGACTATGAATCTTGGTATTTTCCCAAGATCAGTATCAAGCCCGACGCACAACAGGCTATTATTCTCAGAAGTGACTGCTGTGAGTTTCTCTCTCCAGTTCATACAATCCCCATCTGAAATACCGAATCCTCTATAAATATTCGTGTTTTCGGTAGCTATTTAACATCCTGCAAAATACAATCCAGCATATGCACATCATTTATGGAGTATGCTCCTGGGGTCTTGGTCATGCGACACGCTCCTTACCAGTTCTTCGAAGACTCCTAAACGAACATCACAACATCACCGTGATATCAAATGGAAGAAGCCTTGAGGTGCTCAAAAAGGAACTTGGAGCGCAAGCCACCTATGTCGACATCCCTGATTACCCAATGCTGCTTTCTGAAAACACCAGACAGTTCCTCGCAAAAAGTATGATGTACTGGCCGGTGTTCATCAAAAGAATAGAGGACGGACTCTCACAACTGCAGAAAATCCTTGACAAAAAACACTATGACTGCATCATCTCTGATGCTCGCTACGACATGTACAGCAAGACAATTCCTTCGTTTTTCATCTCCCATCAGATGCGAATCATGAACCCTCTCCAGATAAAGATGTTTGAGAATGCGATGGAGCGATTCAACATGTTCTTCTTCAAACGCTACAGAGGCGTCATAGTCCCGGATTACAAAGAAAACAACCTCTCCGGCGATCTGTCACATAATCTAAAAAGGATAGATGAAGACAGCATCCATTATGTCGGGGTCCTGTCTGATTTCACCAAACAGCCCATGAAGAAGGATATCGATTATCTGATTTCAATATCGGGGCCTGAACCACAACGAAGCTACTTAGAAGAAAAACTTGTATCACAGGCAGAGACGCTAGAGGGAACCGTCGTCATGACCCTCGGAAAGGCAGAGAAATATTCCGTCACAAAAAAGAAACATCTCACAACCTATTCCTTTGTGACAAAAGAACTACGAGAGGAACTCCTCAACAAGGCAAAATTGGTGGTGTCACGATCCGGGTATTCGACGTTGATGGATGTCGCGGTGGTCGGAACCAAAGCCTTGTTCATCCCAACACCAGGTCAGATCGAACAAGAGTACCTCTCAAAATATCACAACGAACTGGGGACGTTTTATTCCGTCACTCAGGACACGGTGGACTTGAAAAACGATGTCACCATAGCAGAACAAAAAACCGGTTTTACAAGGGAATGCGATGTGAAAAAAACAGTAGAAAACATCCTTACCATTGTCAATGAAAGAATATAAACCTTTACCATAATAGCTTTAAATCTGATGAGTATTACCCGTGAGGAAGGAACAATTCTTCATGAGACTATGGGATTTTCTTAAATCATGGTACTTCTGGCTCATTCTGATTACAGTGATTGCTATCGCCGTGCGGTCTATCCCTGCCTGGATGAACGCCGCATGGGGCGGTGATTTTGGTATTTACTACGGGCTGACGTCACGGATGGTCGAAAATCAACAAATCTTCAACGAATATGATGGATGGGGTGGGATGTATAACTATTTCCCGGTGTTGTACATCTTCTCAGCCGCAGGTCACTGGATAACAGGGGTCGACCTCCTCTGGGTGATGCCGAAAATCGCACCGATTTTTGGTGGACTGACGGTCTTTTTACTGTATTTCATTATTTATGAGCTGACGAAACGACGTGACCTTGCCCTCTTATCCTCCTTGTTTCTTGCTGTGATCCCCTTCCATGTGTATCAGACCAGCCATGCGGCGCCCTTGACCATGGGGCATTTCTTCATGATCCTCTGCCTGTATCTCTTCATCAAATACATGAATGAAAAAAAATACCTTATACCCCTGCTCATCTCGACGATGTTTCTCATCATGTCCCATCATCTCACCACCTATTTCTTCCTCATGACCATCCTCTTTGTTGTCGTCATAAAAAGCATCCGAGTGAATCTTAGAGAGATGTACCGGGATGTCTTCTACGTCACGGTTGCATCAGCCTTTGCCTTTGGCTATTGGATCTGTATCGCCACACCGGTCTTTAGCACGTTCATGAACGAAGGACTCTC
>JAFGFQ010000074.1 GCA_016930995.1 Thermoplasmatota archaeon
CTCCTGTGGTGTAGCGGCCAATCATGAGGCCCTTTCGAGGCTTCGACTCGGGTTCGAATCCCGACAGGAGCACTTTTTTCATTTTTTTCTCCTGTTTTCGAAAAAAACAATGTACTGTATGGCCACATTTATAAACAAAAATGATGTGAATTATTTTCGTATGTGCCCATATATAATATGATACTGTAAGGGCACTTTTTTTAACAAAAATAAATAACTTTATATGCTATTGTGCCCATGTATAAAACATGGTTTATATAGAAAAAATTGAAAGAAACGGAAAAACCTACTATTACGTCACAAAGAATTTTAGAATGAATGATAAAAAATGGAAAAAAATTAGAAAATATATTGGCAGCAAACCTCCATCGAAAAACCAAACAACGAAAGCAATTGCCGAGATTGAAACAGATGCGATAAAAAAGGGGATTGTAAAACCTGCTTCTCAACATAAATATTTGAGTGACATGGAAGCAGAGAAACTTCAAGATTTAAAAGAAATATACCACAAATGGTACGGTAAATTAAACACAGATGAGATAAAAAAATATGAAGAAGATTTCATCGTCCGATTCACGTACAATACAAACGCTATTGAAGGTAATCGCTTAAGCCTTCGAGAAACAAGCATGATTCTTACGGAGAACATCATCCCTGCTGGTGCAACCCCTAACGATTACAATGAAACTATTAACTCTAAAGACTGTTATGAATTTATAAAAAATTATACAGGTGAATTTAACCAAAAGTCCTTACTTCAGATTCATGGATTACTTACGAAAAATACAAATTGTAAACTTGTTGGTAAGTATAGAGATCATGATGTAAGAATTTCTGGTTCATATTGGATACCTCCCTCATATAAAAAAATTAGAGAAGAGATGAGGAAACTATTCCAGTGGTACTATGTTGGAAGAAAAAAGTTACATCCGGTTGAATTAGGTACTATCCTACATAATAAATTGGTCCGACTTCATCCCTTTTCTGATGGAAATGGGAGAACATCTAGAGTTGTGATGAATTGGATACTTATGAAAAACAAATTTCCTATGTTCTACGTGGAATTGAGGGATAAAATCCATTACTACGAAGCAATAGAGGAAGGGGATAAGGGAAACGATGAAGCGATAGTTCATTATATAGCATCGGTGCTGATGCAACAATATACATTTAAATCATCAAAATAAAATCAAAAGATAGTAATCACAAAAGTGAGGGGATTTATACCCATGGTTACTTTTTCTTTTATCGCTTAGGTCAATATCCAAATAAGCACAATCAAGCTATTTAAAAAGGTGCTTCCCAATATCAAAGATAAAGTGCCGTTGTCTTAAGCCTATGTCATCTTTTTACAGTTTCTTACAAGGGTTATTTGCTTTTTTATTATGATAATCTTCCACAGCCTTTCGAAACGCGTCTAAAGGCAGATGGGTACAATGCATGGATCCAACCGGAAGCCCCCCTAAAGCCTTTGAGATGTCCCCTTCTTTTATCTGCAAAGCGTGCTGGATAGTCTTCCCTTTTATCATATCAATGAAGATATCAGTTGTCGATACTGCACCAGGACAGCCGAAAACCTTGAATTTTGCGTTCTTTATCCGGCCATCGTTACATTGTATTTTTATTTCAACCATATCAGAGCATCCTGGATCTCCTGCGTTTCCAAGGCCATCAAAGGTTCTAAGGTCCCCTGCATTTTTCGGATTCTTAAATCTCTTTATCACTTCTTCTGTAAACACTTGTCTCACCGCTCAGGGTTTACAAAAAATTGCAACCGCTATCACTGTAGTCCACAACCCGTTTTTATCGCCCTCGGCAGTCTGTGCGACACTCTGGGTCCGGACAATCTGCCCACTCATCTTGTATTCCTGTTTTCGCGTATCCCACGCTGTGTCTGGGTCAAACTCCAATCCAAGCGTGGTCGCTAGCATTGTTGCTGCCAAATCTTCTGTATACTCCTCAAGTTTTTTACCAGTAACGCCAAAACAATGATGCTCAGAGATATATCCATGAGAACTGGAGTCTTTTGGCAACGCCACCCCTATCGCTGCTCCGACCAACCGGTTTGGTTCGTTCGTACAGTTTCTTGCCATGACACAGTAGGTTATCTGCCCTGGTTTGAGTTCTTTCATTGCTTGTTCTCGTGATATAATTTTGCAATTCGGTGGAACAATGCTAGACACCGTTACAATGTTGCATCGTTCGATTCCTGCATTACGAAGTGCCAGCTCAAATGATTGTAATTGCTGTTTATGTCGTCCAACACCTCTTGTGAAAAACATCTTTCTCGGAACCATATCTCTTCACTCAACCTCTTTAGTTTTTTTTTAAATAATTTTAATGTCTTTCTTTAATTCATAAAAATTGCATTGTCTTCGTTCTCCGGTTTTAACATAATGATTAAAATGCTCTATCCATTTTGGCTCATGCGGAGCATCATTGATAAATTCTACAAATTTCCCTAACCGTCGTAGCGTCTTTACCGTCACATGATGTTCAATTTGGCATGCATCAGCTTCTGCTACTTCTCTTTCAACCCCCAGTATCTCGAGAAAATCCGCTATGATTCTATGTTTCTTCATCAACTCGCTTGCGAGTTTTTTTCCAGTTTCCGTCAGTACTGCACCTTTGTACGGCTCGTACTGGATATATCCTTCTTCTTGGAGTTTCTGCAGCATTTCTGTGACCGACGATGGCTGGATGCCCATCTCTTGGGATATTTTACCAGTTTTTGCAAATCCGTCTTTATTCTGGAGAATAAAAATTATTTCAACATATTCTTCAGTGGTTTTTCGTTTCATCATGTTGAATCACTCCCTGTTGGATCGTTTCGTTGAAGACCATCATTTCTGGAATCACTTGCATTCTTTGGTAAAGTTCTCATAAAAAACTTCTTTCCGTTATAGTCTGTTTGTATGATTTTCTTTTGCTGGAGAAGAAGGGGTATCAGATCCCAGCTTGCATGTGCTTTTGACAATACTGCTTTCACACCGTCTTCTCTGAGAGGATGAACAGACATGATACCGAGCAGATCCTCGATGATATCCCCGGTGGACGCAAATCTGTTTCCTTCATAACCGATGAGGTATTCAACGTCGATTCCTTGTTCTGTAAAAATCTGAAACGCATTGTTTAGGTTCTTTTCCTGAGCGGGTTTTACCCAGGTTTCCGCCGGGGGTCTGATTGGAATGGAAAGATAGCTCTTATCTGATTGGATACTTCCAATGAACGTGGCAACCATTGTTTGCCCTTCCACTGCTTCATTGACATCCTGAAGGAGCATGGTTTCAGTAGTTAAAGTACCAGAAAAAGAGTCTGAAAAATCTCGTATCCCTTGTAAGATCTCCTCTAGTTGTAGGGAACGATGTGGTCTATTGATACGTCGCCATATCCCCTGATCGATTGTATCTACCTTTAGACTCACCCAGTCTGCATTACACAAATCATCTTTGACATCGTTTTTCCAGAGTAACGATGAGTTCGTGATGACTGCTATCTTCAATCCAAGGGATTTAAGCATTTTGATTTCTTCGCCAATGTTACGATCCAACGTTGGTTCGCCATCAGCAACGAAAGTAAGATAATCGATGGATTCTTTTTTTTGCTTTGCTGCTTGAATTTTTTGTTCCACAGCATCAAAGATTTCCTGTGGTTTATAAAATGGTGTGCGAATAATCCGTACATCGTATGTTCTCCCAAGCTGACAATAAACACAGGAATAGGAACATTTTTTTGGTGGAATGTTATTGATTCCTATGCTTTGCCCTAAGCGTCGCGAGGGTACAGGACCAAACGCTATGCTGCTGATGGCCTTAGTCATCGTTTCTCCCCCGTGACCACATACAGGCTTGCTACGCTTTTTTCCGTGGAAGCAACGATGCCTTCTGGTTTGATGCCCAAGAAATATTCCTGATTTTCTATCTGAAAATATTCTGATATTCTCTGTTGGATTTCTTCGATGTTCTTATGCTTAATATTGTGTCGTATATAGGATGTTGGAACGTTGAATTTTTCATGAAAATACCATGAATCTGGGTTCAACATAAGAACAAGGAGTCTTCGATTTTCCCTGAGGACCCGAGAGGATTCTTGGAGTGCTTTTTCATTGTTCTGGATAAATTCGAGCGCGGTGACAAAAATGACAGCATCAAAACATC
>JAFGFQ010000075.1 GCA_016930995.1 Thermoplasmatota archaeon
AGCATCAGCGCAGTGGGAGCATCTGTGGGACGACAAAGGAGTTACAGGACCTGGTACGGGAGCGACATGCGGATGAGGTGGTACAGGATGTTCCGGTGTTGACGACGGTGAAGGATTGGATAGCGGCTGATTTTGAGACCTGGGAGAAAGTCCTGAACAAGAAGGGTGCTGAAAGTTATCGTGTGACCGTCTCAGGGGACGAAGGGAAGACTCGGTCTTTGAAACCGGGTAAGAAATAAAGAGAAACAGTAGGATCAAAGGGATGGAATTTCTGCGTAGCTTGCAAGAAGCAGCTAAAAAAATTATCATACAAAGATTATCAAAATTGATAATCTACGACTATTAAATTTTTATCGTTTGGTGTGTTTTTAAGACCGAACGGAAAGGGGAAAGAAAAAAGAAAGACTGCTCTGTGGTATGACGACATCAAGATTAACAGAGAAACGAGTAAACCCATAGGATGATGCCGCATAGCCGCCGATCACGACGTACGATTCGTGTTTTTCAAGGAGTTTGAGGATATCAAAACAGAGTTTTTCCCGTGTGGAAAAATCAAGGGTCATGGTGCCACCGGCGCATCAGGTGAATGCACCCCGAGATGATAGTTCTTTTCTAAGAATTCTATGGCAGGTTGGTACACCAAGGGATTGTGGTGACAGAATTGTATTGTTTTTTCTAAGGGGATCACTGGATTTCCATCCTTCATCTCAGACGTGATGGCATCAACCTGGTGGATGATATAGGTGATGCCGAATGCTGTTCTCTGTTCGCCTGCGATGATGAACTCAGCGTCATGGGATGTAAAAAAATCTTTCCAGTATGGCATGTCCTTTTTTTCGACCTGGATGTGAATCGGTTTGAACCCTTTGGTAAAATCGGTCCAGTAGGAGCCATTGGTCCAGATAATCACCGCGGTGCTGTCGCAGTAGGCATATGGCTTCTTTGCAGAGAGTACGATGTTTTGTGTGGTGATGTTATCTGCCACGATGGTCCTGACGTACTCGTCGGGTCGTATGACTTGGTAGGTGCCATGACGGATGCGCTTCATGTACCGTAAGCTGATTAAGTCGTGGATAGTCTTTGTTGGTTGGGGACTTGGGAACATCATGCGGAAGTCATCGATGGTGAATCGTGTTGTCCCAAAGGTTGCATATAACCATGCATACATCTTCGTATATCTGTTCATAATTACTATTATGGTAATTATTAGTTTATATTATTTGTGGTGCCAATTGATTTCTGTGAAGAGTTATTCTCTCTGTTTCCAATCCGATATCAGACCCAACTGCCTTTTCTGTTATTCCTTCAAATGATAAAGAATCCTTACCTTTTGTGTCCTTTGAGGATGTACTTGATGGTCATAAGGATACAATGTGATGCCGTTTTGGTCGTCTTTGTGTTTTTTAATGAAGAGTGAGTTGAACGACCGGTCGTCTGTGTAATCAGACGATAATTCTTTATTATGAGATACGCATACAGAGACAGCGGATGAATCCAGAGAGGGAGCAGTTGGGTAGGTGGTTTGTATGATCGATGAAGAGGATTTGCCTCAAGCGATTTTTTATTATACTTTTCAGAAGTATGACGGGCAGATAGGAGGATTGTGTGAGAAATACGTCGAGGAGTTCCCGGAGAGGGATTGTGAGTTACCCGATGGAGACTGGCATAAAAATTTCCTCTGCTGGTTGATGTATGAAAAAGTGTTACCGCAGACCGGGAAGACGATTGCAGAGGAATTCGCAGAACAATCCTCTGAGTTGACCCCGGAGATGAAACATCATGCCCGCTCCATGCGACACGTGATCCGTTCTGATTTCCAGATCATCTCAGAAGAAGGCATGATGATGCAGTTCAAGGATCTGCATACCAAAAAAATCTATCCTGTGAAACGATACAAACATGGTCCGAGATATCCGTTGAATACCGTGGTCACTGGGCGGATTTTCCCCTTCGGTGACCATTATCGTACAACCGGTTTCTTCTTTTATCGGGAAGACCCGGTCCTTACACTCTCAGAACTCCTCATGAATGAATATGACAACAATCAGATCGTGCGAATCGAGAACATTCAACTGCGTCTCGGTTCTTCCTTTCTGTCTGTTATGATGAACTATCCTGTTCACTGGATCGATTGGATGTGTGAGCATTATCAGATACAACAGAGGTTGAAGAAGGACAAAATCCATGCTATTCAACAGCGGTTGACATCAGACATCCAAAATATTTTTCAAGGTCTGCCGAAGAAATCCCAGGAGGTATTGCAGCTCTGCATGAAAAATGGAGGGGTCGTGAAATACCGGCTATTGAAGGACTACGACGATGATTTTACATTCTTCTGGGAGCACCAATCCGTCTCTTCATCCATCGGGGTGTTACGACAGAGGGGTTTGTTGTTCGTCGGAAAAATGTGGTTCGAACAAAGAAAATACAAAGTCGCGTTCGTCCCTCTTGAGTTTCGTGATGCCTTGGAAGATTTGTTTGCGTCTGAGCAGCGACCATTACAAAAAAAACTTCCTTGACGCGTGGAAAGGATACTATGGAGATGGATTGCTTTGACAAAGAACTGGAACAACGAGTTTTAAAGATATTGCACAGTACTCATCAGAAGAATCTTAGGGTGTGTAATGAATCGCTTAGAACCTATTTGGACGTTCTTGAAAAACACTTGACATTTCCGATGAAGGGAACTTACGAACAGGAGATAGGACCGTTAGAGACGACTCGATGTCCCATCACGATACTGAAGTTGCATGATACTGTTGACGAATTCTATGGCATACTGATAAAAGGCATCGTAGCAGGTAAAAACGACATAATCCCCCTTGCGGAATTTAACTGTAACACCACGAATCAACGAAACTTTCGATTAATAGAGGAGTATAAGACATGGTTTTGGAACTATCGATAAGGTGGGATGAGGCAGATACATGGAAGTGAAAATGGAGAAGAATACGCTTTTGAGAGATGCTGCAGTGCAGTTTGCTGAAAAAACTCAGAAACTCTCAACTCCGCTCGAACTTGCTATCGTCGGCTCTGTCGCAGGTAATGACCCGTATCCGAACGATCTTGATATCGCGCTTATTCTTCGCACCCTTGATGAGATCTCAATGATAGCTACCTATGCTCGACAGATGAGCAAGTGGCATCATGCGTGGGAGGTTTTCCTCTTCGATGAAGATACAAAATTCCTAGGACGGATATGCCACCGGAAAGCATGCCCGGGTCAGTCCATCGATTGTGCGGTTCCAGGGTGTGGAAGGCCACCGCACGTAAGGATACCCTCCGGATTCGACTATAAAGAGGAGATTTTTTTTCAATCGCCTTTTGAAGTGCTCTGGACGACATATACCACCAGTCGTTTCTTAGCACGAAAAAAAGAACGAGGGATCGTTGAATCAAGAAAATATCTAATACTGCAAGACATTACTCTCGAATGCATGCTCTGTGGTGCACCGTTCGTGTTCACTGGTGGTGAGCAGAAATGGTACCAAAAACGAGGATTGAATCAACCGAAGCGTTGTGAGAAATGTAGGGAGGAGAACAAGGGATATGAGACTGACTGACGAATATCCTTCTCAAATTATCGAACGAGGAGAACGATACACGCACAATGTAAACTACTGCATCAAACTTGGTGATTTCCTCTATGCAGAGGTTGAGGGGACCACCACCTACAGAACCAAGGTGCAGCTATCCACCCTGCAAGGAGACTGTACATGCCCGTATCAACAAAATTGTAAACATGCGGTCGCAGCCATCTTAACATACAGGCAGGGGCAAAGCATCGACGCGGATCCGTTCATCAATCATCTCAACACCTTAGACAAACAACAACTCATTAATCTTATTCTCACGACAGTGCAGAATAATCCGGATCTCATCCTTGAGTATCAGTTGAAGACATCAACCAACTGTGACGTCTTTGTCGAAGAACTCCTTGAGGATTGCTCCTATAAAAACATGAAAAAAGCAATGATTCTTGCACCACAGTTCACCTTTGATCATATCATGGATATCCTTGACTTTCTCAAAAACCATGACGAAGACATACTTGTCGATTACTATGAATCTTATTATGATGACGAAATCGATCCACTCTACGACTTTAAAGATGCTCTTATGCAAGAACTGCTGAATAAAACAACCTCGGAACAGCAGATGAAACAAATACTCACAATGGATTATGCACATGACGGCATCATTGAAAACGCAGAAAAATTCATCCAGTATGTCCCACTCATAAAACCCATATTTTCAAAAGAACAATATCTTGAATTCCTCCTCAATCAACAGAATCCCAATCTTGAGGAAGTCGAAGAAACCCTCACTGAAGAGAATAAGCATCTGCTGTACTCTCTTCCAACCCACAACCTAGGCCTTGCAAAAAAAATAGCACAGTACCTCTCAGATGAACTACTTTTCCTCACCGTTGCCATCTACAAAGAAGACTACAAGGACATCATCCGTCGCAAAGAATCGCTCCCCTTGCTTCTCGCACATAAAGATTTTTTCATAGAAAGAAAACTACCCTCCCTCGTCGATCTTTTCAGAAAGCATACCTTCTCTGATGAATCCATCGCTCGACTCTTGCTGAGCATAGAAGACCTTGAACCATATGATGAAAAACAACTGACGTATCTTGTCAATCAAATCACCGATACTGACTTTCTGCAGCAGCGTATTGACCCACAACAACGCTTCTCAAAAAACAAACCTCTCTTCGAACACCTTTTTCAACTCAATGACGAATTAGGCGCATTTCTTCTAGAAAACCTTGATCTTATCACAAGAGATACGCCTAGGACGGAACTGACCGAGATTCTGTCGTTTATTAAAAAACAATTCGGCAACGACTACGTACGAAACCTCATCACACGTCATGAATCGATATTTAAGACATCCTCGTCGCTTAAATCTCAGCTAAAGAAGTTAGGAATCATGATCAGCTACCGCAAAGGCATGTTCTCTGTTGAAGTCCACTAGAGCAGGTAAATAAAAAAAGGGATGATACGATATGGAAGAAAAGAAGATGAAACAAGGAAAAAACAGGCTGTTGTCCGTATCCATTGATTTTTGCGATCTCATCGCTGCCTTTGAACAATCAACGGGTTCAATGCATTTTTTCATCGACATCAATGAGAGTACCCTTATCAGGATCGATGAATCAAAGGATACAAACGCACAGACGAAGCTACGTCAAATGGAAAAAAACACTCACTACCTCAAGGTTCCCTCGTGGGAGAGCAAGGATGATGAACTCTTCAGGGAAACCTTCATGTATGAATCGGACGACTCTGCTTTAGAAGATATTCTCTACGAAACACTCGACAGAGAACACGGTTTTCAGCAGTTCCTTCATCTCCTTGAATCACACCCGCATTTGAAAAAACAATGGTTGGACTATCGAGCTGACGCCATGCGAAACAGATTAATCAACTGGCTGTGTGATAACAACATCGAACTACCAAACCAGCACCTGATCCCAGAGATAGAAATCCAGGAACTCACCACAGAGGAAATTGACCAGTTAGCCGATGAAATCAAGGATTTCAAACCATGTGCCTGCCTTCATTGCCACAACAAGACTGGGATGAACGCCCGTATTTTTTCCATCAACGTCTCACCGGAGAACCGGCTCATCGAACAGGAGACAAATCGGATCATGAAGGAACAATTCGGGATCTCACATCACGGCGGGTGGAGCGGGGGAGACCAGGACTTCCTGACTGCTTCACGATGCCCCAGATGTGGGTGTGAGGAGGTCTTCTGGGATTATTGAGTATGGTGCAAACCAAACTCTCCTCATTTCTTCCCCAGGATGCTGGTGCTCCCTCTGCAAATGAAAGCTACATCGACCGGTCTCTGTGTGAAAAGCACAGTATTTCGTAAGCACTGAGATTCTTCCCTGTTACATATGGACCCATTGGTTGGTGATTCCCAGCAGGATTCGCTTATTTTTGAATAGAAATTCTTTAATACAGAGGATGCAATCGGTATCTGAAAAAAAAATGGAGAAAAGACAACTGGAGGAAAAAGAAACAATGATACAGAAGGAATCATTCGATGAGTACTCTTCAGGCTTGGGGGTCTTGAATGATTTTTCCAGAGAGATATTTACCGATACCCTGCGGATTTACAAACCCATCATTTCCGGACGGCAAATCGTGAAAAGAACTCCTGCGACGTTGTCAGTAAAAACTATTGATAAAATCATCAATCTGACCCATGAGCAACAAGACCATTTACTTGATATATTTTCAGATTTTGTTGCCATGCCCTTTGAGGAAGATTGGAGTAAATTTACCAAAAAGCTCAACCAGAAAATAAAATCTGACATTGAATTGAAAAAAAGTTTTGATACACTTGATAAATATTTCAAGAAACTTGATATGCACCAGCAATCACTGGTCCTCCGTTTATCAATCAACAAATTACGGGGAGAGATTCAAAGCATCAGAAACGAAATCAACGACAGGATGTTATTGAAAAATGCCCATCGCGCTGAATTATTGACAATCGATCAAATCCTGTATTTTATGGAAAACGTTCTCTCCCGTATCCCCCTGAGTAAATTCATCAAGAAAAACGAAAGGGTGAAAATCGAAAGGGAACTTGGTTTTAGTCTGTATCTTTTGTTACGGCTTGAAGCCTATAGAAGAAACAAGATAGGGCTTGATGCTTTGAAAGAGGATCTTGCCACCTCAAATTTCTCGCCTATGACGACGTATCTTAAACCATCGGAATATCATTTGATTAAGGAAGTGTTCGGGGCATAATGCGGTACTTTTCTCTTGATACGAATTTTGTTCTTGCTTTAATCAACAAAAACGACCGTCTCCATAAAACCGCTGTAAGAATCATACAGAAGGAAGAAAAGGACTGTGCGCTATGTTTCTCGGTAATCAGGGAAGCAAGAAAGGTTGCACGTGAGAAGGTCAACCAGGCTGTGGTGAATTCCTTAGAGATAATCGTTGATATCAGAGATATCACTGATAAAGATAAGAGGAAAAAGGAACTCAAAAGACGTTTTCAAAGACTTATGCAAACAGATGCTCCGCTGAAAAATTTCTATCTGTTTCTCCAGGAGAGAATAGTCTCCTATATCGCAAGAATCGGGGTTCAAACCTTACCGACGTATTTGTCGAATCTCTCAGAGAACGTCGCTCGTACACTTGAACCGGAATTAAACAAAATAATACCCTATACAACGATGAGGATTCATTATTCAAACAGCGCTGTTGTGGAAAAAATATCTGATATAAAATCATCGTCATCAACCGTCCATTTCAAAGATACTATCGACTATCAAATCTTTTGCGAAATCGTCATCAATCTCTCATCAATGTTCATGATTGATTTCTACACCGATGATACAGAGTTTGCAAAAAAAGGGAAAGACGCATATCGGTTGCTTGAAAAAAAGCTTCGCTATAATCCCTGCTGGTTACACTTTGTCCATTACAAAATAGATACGTGAGTGGCCCTCTTAGCCCGCGCTAAACGTCAATGGATAAAAAAAGGTCTGAGTATCTCTTTGTACTTGCTTGATTACTTCCTTTTGGTCCGTTTCGTCGGATTGTTTCTTTGATTACGATGAAAAACATTCAAAGACGTTAATGGCCGTGCTATTTATAGCAAATACCTGTTATTGAACTCAGAGGCCAAGGAGTATGGATTCGAAGAGGGACATCGGTGTTTGGTTTGCTGGTATCGTTTACTTTATCGTTATTCCTTTGGTCCTTGTGACTGTGTTTGTGTTTTCTGAGAGTCTGAAAGAGTCGTTGCTGTTGTACCCAAAGAGTCCTACGTTTCTGAGTATGCTTGGGTCGAACTTTCTGCATACGGATCTGTTCCATTTGTTGTCAAACCTGGTTCTGTACCTGGTGTTGATGGTACTTGTTTTTACGTTTGATGCATTGACGAATCCGATGATGCTGTTTGTGAACATGATTCTGTTGTTTGTTCTTCTGCCGTTGGTGTCCTCACTAGCAAATGTTGTTGGGTTTTCCTTTATTGGTGTGAACCATGCTTGTTTGGGTTTTTCTGCGGTGGTGGCTGGGTTGTTCGGGTATCTTGCGTTTTCCTTCCTGCATTACATCAAAGAGTATCATACCGTACGGTTTGAGAGGGGCATCTTTCAGCTGCTGTGGTTTATTCTGTACATCAACCTTGCGTTGATCTCAGTAATCTACGGGTTCTATCTCGGGGCGGTGGTGTTGTGTGTGTTGATAGGTCTATCGTTTTATTATACGTATAAGGATTTAGGCAAGATATTCCAGCTTGGAAAGACGGTACAGAGTCGTTTCCATCGCGTGTTGATCCTGCTGAGTCTGTTTTTTTGCCTTAGTACGGTGACGCAGGCGTTGTTCCCGGAACGGCTGGTGGTGAATGGAATGGTCGTCAACATCCTTGCTCATTATGTTGGGTATATGGTTGGGTTCTTTGTGCCTGCGGTTGTAAGTGTATATATTGTTGAAAGAAGGAAGGAAAAAGGAAGAGAATAACGTAAATGAAGGATTTTTATTAATTAAAATTATTCATATTTGTTTCTTCGTCCAGTTAATAGTTTTTTAAGAAGAGGATTTGGGTGTTGATTCATATGTTCGTCATGGTTTAATACAATTAGATTTTCTGAACGAGTATCCAAACTATTTTCATTCTTGTGATGGACGTCTTCATTCGGTAAAAGATTTCGGCCAACCACATATTTTGCTGCGATATAACGTTGAACTAATTCATTGGATTCTGAGTATCTGGCATAGCCTTTATTGTCAATGTATTGACCTTTGTTTTCGAATGTTCGCACGGTTCTTCTGTTGTATCTTTGTTCCCTATGAAACCTTGACATAGAACACAATACTTCCTGGTGAATTCATCAAAGCTAAATGATGGTGGTGCAAAAGGTCTAATCATGTTATCATGAAGAAATCCTGCGTTTGAGCTAAAATATGATTGGAGCAAGAAATAGTACAATCAAAAATTATAATTAGATTCTCTCATATTTTTTTCCCCTTTATGATACCCCTGTTTTACTCCATTCTTCTAGTTCAACTGCAACATCATCAAATGGTGGGAGTGTTCCTATGATCAAGTCTTTCAAATCTTGTGTCCACATGTTCCGTTTCTGCTGTATCTTTTCAAGGAACAATGTTCTATCAAACACCACCTTGTATAGCTTTAATTTTTTATTTATCAATAATAAATCAATAGGTGTTTTTCTTTTACAGAGAAACCATAGGTCGTAGATATCTCGTGGTTTTTCCCGGGTCATAATACATCTTATTTTTTCTGCTACAATTTCTTTCGTATCTAATACGTTGACTTCGAAGGACGGGATTTCCGGGTAGCTTGCAATAAGCAGCTTGTTGCTTGTCAATGTTGGTCGCTCTCGTTTACTGAGATTGAGTGTTACCCGGCTCATACTATTTTTACTTCCATCATACAAAGGACCTCGTGCAATGAATCGCATGTTGATTTCGTTGTGGTACTCGGTCGTTTCATCTAGGGTTCGTTGTATCCCTGTGAGTTCAAATCCTCGTAGTATTTTTTTTGTCAATGCATTGAGATTGAATTGTTTTCCTGCGATATCAAAATCAAGATCTTCGCTGAATCGGTTCAGATTATAAAACTTATAGAGTGCTGTACCACCTTTAAAAACAAGAGTACGACGAAAATCAGTGAGATTATATAAAATGAGTTCAAGGAGATAATCCTTTTCTGTATTCCGTGGGGAAAGGTGTTTTTGTTCTGCAATTTTTCCTAGTTCAATTTTTGTTATCATTCGACATCACCTATGTTGATGAAAACTCCCCAATCGCTATCTTTTTTTCCTTTCAACGGTCGGGAATGATCAAGAGGTATCACTGTCTCGTACGTCATCTGTTTTAATTTTGCTAGGTGTTGACAACCAAGAGAGCTGAGCATCCATCCGAATCTTTTTGCTAATGCTTTATTCTGTGTCTTTTGGATATATTCTATGAGATGTTCTGTTGAGAGTTCTTTACTATGTGTTTGTAAAATGGAATAGATTTCAGAGGCGGAGATTCTCTTTAATAAAAGTGCATCGATTAATGCTTTTTCAGGTTCTGCCATGAAGATTTCGAAATCGCTGATGGTGATTTTTGTGAAACCGAAAAACCACTGAGGACGTATTTGTTCAAAGATTATTTTTGTGTTTGATAGGGATATTTCTCTTCGGCTTTTCTTTTGTGTTGTTATGATTGTTATGGTGTGAGGGAGTTGTTCGGTGAGATTGTGATAACGAAGTGCAGCCCAGAGCGATATGTAACTAGGCCAACAGATTCGAGATGCTATGATTAATGGATCAGTATGAACGGTATAGACATTTCGTTGAAGTTGATGGATGAGCCCGCGCTGTTTCAATCTGTTGACATGCAGTCTTGCGTAGGGTAAGTCCTTTTCAATGATAGTAGCAACAGTGTTTATATTAAAGGTAGGGTAGGTTGCTAATCGTTTGAGCACTTGAATCGTATTCATTATTGATATATATTGAACTCCATCCTTATAAAATTTGTCATCCAAAGATTATCAAAAATGATAATTTACAAATATAAAATTTTATAGGACTTTTAGGGAATAGCATCAAGTTATCAGGATGGAGTCTCCTGTCGAGCAAATTTATTATTGGAGTTAAAAATAGTAGAATCAAAAATCATGATTTGATGAGTTGTTTCTTGCTCTATGGCAAATTATTCAATAAGATCGCGCTGTTGCGAACT
>JAFGFQ010000076.1 GCA_016930995.1 Thermoplasmatota archaeon
CCTGCACTAATTTTTCCACTGATTCTATCCCCACCAATCACGAAAAATGTAAAAATCGTTACAACAGATATAATCTTAAAAATGTGTTAACATATGTGTTAACAAATACGCGCTCAAATTCCCCCCAACGCGCTAATAATTAGCACGGTTGTTTAACAGAAGAAAAATAAATTTTTTTACTAGTAAATTCGTGTTCCCATCCCGATTGGATTACTACATTCAACAGGGAAAATAACGAACCAGACTACTCTGTTTTTCTGATCTTGTTAACGTTTTTTCTTTTCTTCGAGTTGTTTAAGATTCCAGAGGATACTTGGATGCTTTGTAATATGGTGGTTTAAGAGATCGTGATGTTTTAGAAGAGTTGGTTCAAATCGGTGATCATCAAAGAAGGTATCGATGAGGGTTTTGTATTTATCTTTGGAATTGTTGAGATGTTGAGTGATAAAAACTTGTGTTTTTTCTTTGATGTCTGCCGGTACATGTCCGTTTCGTATCAGATTTTTTAACTGGTCATCGATCATGACATTCTTGATGATAGTATCTGGATTGCGATCGTAGAGACGTGGCTCTTTTCTCATGAGACTATCAATAACCATGGCGACGTCAAACAAAGTAGTATTGAGTTTTATCTTTGAGATAGTGTAGAGGTCAAAGAGATCTCTTGAGCTAGCAATGTTTTCTTCTCCATATCTGTACAGGACGGTGCAGAATTTATTTCCAAAGAGTTCTTCTCGTTGAGGTGTCTGAACTGAGAACTCATCACCAGTTTTCAGATGGGTGAACGGCAGAAGGATGTGCTTAGATAATACCGGTATTCGCCGCAGGTACCCAATTTCAATTTTTAGAGAATCTTTTTCGCCATCCGCAGTCTTGTATCCAATGTCGAATCGGGTTAATGGGTACGATGGTTGGATTGCGATATCATCGTTGTTATAATGAAGATCGTGTAATATTTTTTTGATTATGGTATCAATTTCATTTCGTTCCTGTGCCCAGTCGTTTTGTTGTTGGTCACGATAGTTAAAATCGATGTCAATACTGAGGCGGGGAATATCTTTAAAATGAAGGAAGTTGAGTGCGGTGCCACCGTAGAGCGAAAGTCGTTTCTTTGTGTATGTGGTGGTATAGATCTTTTGGAGGATGTCGCTGATTCGATAGATTTTTTCTATGAGCCTTGGGTTAAATCCAGATGTATCGAACATCGTTATACACCTCGTAAGAGTTCATTGAACTCGATCGGGGTGTACAGGTTCCAGGTTGTATTCAAGATGCTTTTGTATCCTTTTTTGATATACATGGGAGAATTTCCGATGTGCTTTTCTAAAACATTTTGTAGGTCTTCGAGGATATTTTGATAATAAGGGTTTTTGGTAAAGAGTTCAAGGATGAGACCCGTTTTGCGAAATAAGATATCTTTTTGTATGATGGTGAGAAGGGATTTGAGTTCTTGTGCGGTGACACCAGATAATCCTTCGAGGCTTTTAAGGCATTCTTCCCAACCGCCAGCGTACTGTGGTCTGTCGATGCAATCAAGGAATGTTTTGCTGGGTGAAGAGAGTCGGATTTCTTGGTTTTTATGGAGACGTTTTTTTATGCCAAGGTTTGGATATGAGGTAAACACTGGTTGATATGCGATGTGTTTGAAGGTGAACGGTCTGAATTTTTTTTCATAAGGAACGACCGTGTAGATGGTATTGTAACTTGAGTAGGCGCAGCCATGTAGTTCTAATGCGGTATGATATCCGAGGTAGTAGGGGGACTGGAGTTTGGAGGCAATGAGATATGCATCTGGTTGAAATGAAGGATCGTTGATCATAGTTGGCTGCACTGCAATATAGAGTCCTCTTTGAGGATGGAGCAGTTTTCCTTGTTGGCAGAGTCTGTTGATATATTCTGTATAGATATATTTTGGAGAGATATGGCGTGTTTTCATGATTGTTGACGCGATGCCTTCGATGTCTTTGTATCGGACGACTTCTTTTTTTAGTAGCTCTTGGTAAAGGGTCTCGTATTTCGTCATAGTTTGACAAATATTCAACGATATACAGGTATTTAACCATTACTGCGTAGAAAAAGTGTCAAAGCCATATTGATGGTTTTTCAATGCTACAGCGGTTTTTTACCTGCACACTGTAGAATTTTTGTCAAGATAGTTTGAAAAACATTAAATAAAGAAGGAAAATGAATATAATCAGTTATATTATTTTACTGGTACATTCAATTTCCTTTTCCAACGGGAATCTTTAAAATTGAAAAACTCCCACAACAGATATGGAACCATTAAATTTGTTAACAAATACGAGTCCGAATCTCCCTCCCCGCGTTAATATTTATTACGGTTAAAATTAGTACGGTATTTTAAAGAGAAAATTTAATTGATTGATTTATTATTAAATTAATATTAGATCCTCACCTTCTTTTCATTTTTTCATCTTTAAACTCTTCTCAATAATCTTTATCAGTTTGATGATAGGTAGTTTTAAGTAAGAACTGTTAGGAAATCTTTAAGAAGATTAAGGAGTATCAAGGTTGTAAAAAAAATAATTCTTAGGGGATAAAAATGAAGACTACTAAAAATGTAGGTTTTGATAAAGCATCATTCAAAGACGCTGTCGCTATTGCTACAAAAGGGACTCATTGCGGAATGTGCAGAATCGATTTTCTTGGGTCTGGTTTATGTCCCGCTGGGAAAAAACATGGGTATCTAGCGTATTGGCCGCAGGGTCGGATGGAACTGGTGAAACACTTATACGAAGGTCGAATCAAGCCGACAGAAAAACTCATTGAGATTGCGAATTCCTGTACTCTATGTGGTATTTGTGATAAGCAGTGTAATTTTACCACACAATTACGACCAGAGAAGGTTGCACGGGCTATAAAAGACTATGTTAATAGTCTTGATGAAAGCGAATTTCAGAGTGTCCCGGAGGATGATATTCTCCGAGGATTACGTGAGATCGTTGGAGACGAATGGGCAACAAATGATCCAAATATTATCGTTTCATATACAAGATCAATAATTCCTCCAGATGTTGAATTAAAATATTATATTGTTATGCCAGATAGCACTGAGCAGGTATCAAAAATCATCAAATTCGCAAATAAACATAATATTCCTTTTTTGGCGCGAAGTGGCGGAACAACGTGTTCAGTCACTGCGTCATACGTTTTAATGAAAGCTTTTAGCTTGGATCATGGTATTGTTATCGATCTTTTACGACTCAAAAAACTTGAAATTCATCCTGAGAGTTCTACAGCAATTGTTGGTGCTGGGATCACTACTTTTGAACTTCAAAAAGCAGCCTCTACTCATAAATTAAGAGCGCTTGCTGCAGAAGCAGGGGCTCATTATTGTTCCAATATTGCGACCACGGGTATCATTTCTACTTGGGGAAATAACTATGGGGCTTTTGCAGATAATTTTGTTGATGTCACCCAAGTTGATGAAAAGGGAAACGTTACAAAACATAGTGATGTAGATATCGTAAATCCCTATTCTGCTGAAACTGGATTTGCTTATGTAACGATGACTCCTTCAAAAATTATCACAGAAGCTATTGTGAAACTTCATCCTGTTTTTGATGATGAAGTCGCGGTTTTTGTTCCCTTTACTGACTTAAAGGACGCTCTGAGTATGTTATTAAAACTCGGGAAGCGTGATGTGGGTTTATCCCTTGCTGTTCTTTCCGCGAAATATCTTGCTGAGTTTCTCAGTCCAACAGTTCAGATTTCAAGAGACTTTGAAGATATTTGTAAACACTATTTGAAACTGAATTGGGTTGTCTCTATCATTGGTACGAAAGATGATCAAAGAATCGTCGAGGAAATGGCTGAATACACGATGGATCAATCGTTGTTCAAGAGTTTAATCCTTGGTGCACCACGTTTTTCCGCTTTGAAAGCGAGTGAATTTTTACAGATCCTGTCTGAAGAGGATGATCCCCTTAAAGCTCTCTTTGCGGGACCCATGAGAAAGCATTTGGAAAAAAGCTTGGATCCTTCACCTGAACAAGTGGCGAAAGTATATGATACAGATTTACAGGATTTTTTCAAAAAAGTATATTCAAGATCAGAAATGACGGATGTGGTGTGGCTTCATGCATTTCGAATATTACCGACGCGAATGCTTCGACAGCGGATGTTTTCGGGACCTGGAGGATCGATATGGAGCGGTGATACGAATCACATTTTAAAGTGGATTCAGATGTTCGCCGATGTTGGTGATAAATATCAGTTAGAACATTCTCTTGGATTTATTACTCCGTTGGATCATGGAAATTTTGTGTATATGGAATATGATTATTTCTTTGACCATAATGATCCAGAAGTCGGACATAAAATAGGTAAAACATTTATTGAAACGATGGAGCAGTCATATTTAATGGGGAACGTCATCACCCTTCTTGATTATATGTTTAAAGGGATGTATAGGAAAGAACACATCTTGTATCCTCTACCCAAGGGGATATCAAAAGAAGAACAAGTGATTTTTAGAGAACTCCTTGAAAGTACTTTAGGAAGTGAAGAAACATGGTAAAATTTCTTTCAGAAGAATGGATTACCTTTGGTAAACAATTTATGCTTGAAAAAATCGATCCAGTAAAAGATTTGAAAAATCTCACAACTTCATTACTCTGTGTTATCGAGAATGTTCCCCCCAATGAAACAACGATGAATTTATATTTAGAATTTCAACAGGGAAAATTAACAGACCTTATCGTCAATACGAGCAATCCATTTACGGAGAAAGAAGCAGTGTTCGTGATAACAGGACTCTACGGGACGTATAAAGATATTATCAAGGGAAATATGAGTTTGTCAATGGCTCTCCTCAAAAACAGATTGAAACTAAAGGGAAGCAAAATAGAGGCACTCAAATTATTAAAACCAATTGATGTTGTTATTAATTCTCTACAAAAAATAACCAATGAATTTGAAGAATAAATAACTCGTAATTTTATATTTCAACAGAAAGTGTCAAAAAATACATCGTTGTCATCTAGCTTTCTCATACTGAGAATTTAATATTGTGAGTAACGGGTATAAATTTAGAGTTATCCTAGAATCCCCTGCGTGAAATCCCTTATCTTTTATTTTTAAAATGTTGATACTTTTGATTTGAATTTCCGAATGTCTTGAGTTCATTTAATAATCGTTCTATCCGGAATGTTTCCGTTCTGAAAATGTTTATCCAACCAACCTGAAACAACATCTTCTCTACTATCAAAATATTTCACGTATGGCTTAATATCCAAGAGCGGTGTTTTATCTATCATGTCCACCTGAGTGAAAAACATTATGTTAGCTTGAATCCGTTGGATTTTCACAACAGAAAAACCTATATGATTTGGACGATGTGGACTACGTAGTGCAAATATACCGTGTTTTTCATCCTCAAGAAACGGTGTTCCCTCGATTGTTATTTTATTTGACTTATGAAAATAATAAATAAGGATGCAATGACTGAATTTTTCTAGATCCTTTAAACCTTTGACATAGTCATTTTTCAGTTCGAGATACGCCTCTACATCATCTTTAAACCTTCCTTGGATAGGAATTTGTTTACTTTTTTTATACGGGGAGTGAATAACACCGATTGGATGTAGTGTTATTTGTTTCATACGTTCACCAATGGACGCAAACAAGTATCTATTTAAAAAAATTGGTTATATGGCCTCATCTCACCATATTTCTGGTACATACAATGAATTTCAGATATAAATTATGAAAGAATCAATCTGAAAAATGGTAATAAA
>JAFGFQ010000077.1 GCA_016930995.1 Thermoplasmatota archaeon
GAGAAGAACGAAGAAGACTCAGCAGAACAATTACCTCATTTTGAAGAATCAATTGCCCAGGTTAAGGAAGATGAGGCAGCATGGCTGGATAACAAGATCCGAGCCAGTACCACTCCACAAGATTCTGCAGCATCAGTATCAAGCATAAAGACAAAAACAGATATCCAACCGGTCATTGAAAATGAAGCATCTACATCAATACCCGATACACAACCACCGGGGAGTACCTCTGAGACAAACACGCAGGAAGTAAATCATTTTAAGGAGGTAACTACCTCCAACGTACACCAATCTTCCCATGGGGAAGTATCTGTTCAACAGGTTGTAGTGCCATCGGACCAAGAAGCAAATAAAACTGAGGTGAAATTAGAGGAAATCATCCCTGATGGGAAGATCCAGTTCCAAAAAGAGGCAAACCAGCTGAAAGCAGCTACTTTGGAACGTATGGGATATTCAGAAGATCAAATCGAAGAAATCGATTTTTATCCCATATATGAACCATTTTCCTATGTAGAAATCATCCGAGAAAAAGAATCTCTTGACAAACGATACATCCTCCTTGAAATGCAGCTCACCAAAGACGAAGAATATCTGCTGAAATTTGTTCAAGAAACACTTGACGGTTTTGCATTCAAAACCGCTGATCTTGAAGCAAAAGGTGAAGGTAAATATCTTAGTGAAAAAGTCGATTTAATCCTGGATGATTACATGCTTAATATCGATGCTCTGACCAAGAAAAAGTTACTCTATTATCTTGAGAAGGAGTCGATTGGTCTGGGGAAACTTGAAAGCATCATGAAAGACCCTAATATCGAGGATATCTCCTGTGACGGGTCCGGTGTTTTCATCTTTCTGTATCACCGACGTTACGGTTCATTAAAAAGCAATGTCCAATTTAACGAAGAAGATGAACTCACCGCTTTCGTCGTAAAACTAGCACAAAAATGCGGAAAACATATCTCGATATCAGAACCAATGCTCGATGCAACAATGCCAGATGGTTCTCGGATCCAAATGACCCTCAGTACCGAAGTCACGACGAAAGGATCGACTTTTACCATTAGAAAATTCAGTGAGGATCCCTTTTCACCTCCAGACCTTGTCGAGTTTCACACGATGTCCTCAGAGATGGTCGCATACATGTGGCTCGCAGTGGAAAATGGAATCAACGCCCTTATTGCCGGTGGGACCGCTGCAGGAAAGACATCGACATTAAACGCACTGTGCTTGTTCATCCCCCGGGAATCAAAGATTGTCACTATTGAAGAAACAAGAGAAATCAACCTGCCGCATCCGAACTGGATCCCCGGTGTGGTTCGATCCGGATTTGGTGAAGTCGTTGGGAACAAAGTTATCGGTGAAATCGACTTATATGATCTCATGAAGGCTGCACTGAGACAACGACCCGAGTATATCCTCGTCGGGGAGATTCGTGGGAAGGAAGCCTATGTGCTGTTCCAGGCGATGGCAACCGGACATACGACCTACTCAACGGTCCATGCGGATTCTGCTCAGTCACTCATCCATCGGTTGGAAGGTAAACCAATTGAGATTCCACGTATCATGCTTCAGACCTTAGATATCGTCATTATTCAGGTCATTTCACGGGTGAAAAATAAAAGAGCCCGACGATGCAAACAAATCATAGAGATAATCGATATTGACCCGACTACAAAAGAGATACTCACCAATGAAGTGTTCCGATGGGACCCGATTGAAGATAAGTTCGTTTACTCGGGGAAAAGCTATGTCCTTGAGCGTATCAGAGCAGAGAAAGACATCAGTCGAGAAGGGATGATTAGTGAAATAAAGAATCGAACGACACTGTTGGATTGGATGAATAAAAACAACATTCGTGAGTTCAAGAAAGTAGCAACGATTGTCGCCCAATATATGGACAATCCAACAGAAGTAATGAAGAAAATACGGAATCAATAATGATAAAAAAAATAGCGGTCTGCCCTGGATGCCATTCAAAAATTTCTTGTGAGGGAGAACCAGGACAAAAAGTGACCATAAAATGCTCCCAATGTGGAAAAAAAGGTATCGTGGTTTTTTCCGACCGAGATAGTACCATTGACGAAAAAAATCTTGTTGAACTCGAATGTTACCCTGTTTTTGAGCCCTTTGTTTTTATAAAGATTCTAAAGGATACCACTTCCCTAGACAAGTTTTATAAGGTAATCGAACCACAGCTCAATGATAAAGAAAGAGACTCCCTTAATTTCATCCAAGAGAGCCTAATCAATTCAATTGACATTCGGTTAGATGAAGTTGATAATCAAAAAGTCGATGCCTTTCTCTTAGGACGAATCACCAACATCATCAATGAATACAATGTGATAGTCGATGATGTGCTAAAAAACAAGATCCTCTATTACATAAAAAGGGATTTCATCTGGTATGGAAAAATTGATCCCTTAATGCGTGACCCTAACATTGAAGATATTTCATGCGATGGGTCAGGCCTCCCGATTTTCCTGTTTCACCGGAAATACGGTTCCTTGAAAAGCAACATCCAATTTTCTGATGAAATAAAGCTTTCTGAATTTGTTGTCAGATTGGCACAGAAATGTGGAAAACACATTTCCATCGCAGAACCAATGCTTGATGCCACGATGCCGGATGGCTCCCGTATTCAGATGACCCTCAGTAAAGAGGTAACTGCAAAAGGCTCAACATTTACCATCAGACGGTTCAAAGGTGATCCGATTACGGCAACCGATCTGATTTCATATAAAACCCTGTCTGCAGAGATGGTTGCCTATCTCTGGCTTGCCGTCGAAAACGGCATAAGTGCTCTTATCGCAGGAGGTACCGCGGCAGGAAAGACATCCACTCTTAACGCCATTTGCTTGTTCATCCCACGGGAATCAAAGATTGTCTCCATTGAAGAAACAAGAGAAATCAACCTGCCGCATCCGAACTGGATCCCTGGTGTCGTTCGATCTGGATTTGGTGAGGTGATAAATGATAAACTCGCTGGTGAAATTGATTTATATGATTTGATGAAGGCTGCGCTTAGACAACGACCTGAGTACATTCTCGTCGGGGAGATTCGTGGGAAGGAAGCCTATGTGCTGTTCCAGGCGATGGCGACAGGACATACCACGTATTCAACGTTCCATGCGGATTCTGCTCAGTCACTCATCCATCGGCTGGAAGGTAAGCCAATTGAAATCCCTCGAGTAATGCTTCAAGCATTAAATATTGTTACGATTCAAATACAAACCGAGGTAAACGACAAAAGAGTCAGACGATGTAAACAGATCGTTGAAATCGTCGATATCGATCCGATGACCAAAGAAATACTTACAAATGAGGTATTTCGGTGGGATTCGGTGAGCGATCAGTTCTTTTTCTCCGGCAAGAGCTATGTGATGGAACGGATACGTAATCAACACGGGATGTCCAAAGAAGAGATGCTTGAAGAACTCAGGCGACGGGTTGATATTCTTGAATGGATGAAAGATAACAATATCCGTGCCTTCAAAGATGTTGCACGAATCGTATCATCCTATCTTGATAGCCCAAGCGACGTCATGGAAAAACTAAGAAAAGACCGGGAAATGAAACAAAAACAACAAGATGTTGAAACGAAAAATGTGATAGTTGAGCAGCTCAACACCGTTCAACCACCTTCACTATCTCATGATGATATTTTTGAAAAAGAGAAAAAAGAAATAAAATCGGAGGGATGCCGATGACACTAACAAAATATCAACGTATGAGTTATAAATGGTTAGGCAGATTAGGTGAACGAAGAGCAAATAGCCATCTACAAGAAGCATTACAATCAGCACATATGGAGATACGCGCAGGCGCATACCTGTCGTACGTGTTCCTCAGTGCCATTCTTGGGTTACTCAGTTCTCTGATTGTAATCGTATTTTTTGTTTTCCTCCTGCTACCTCTTGTCGGAGTTAGCCTAGATATGGGGATGACCATCCTGTTCCTCTTTATCCCTGGTTTTATTGGACTTATTATTTATGCGGTGTTGCTCTCCTTACCGAAAAGTCGAGCAAAATCCCGTAAAAAAAAGATTGATGCAAACCTTGCCTATGCCATTAACTTCATCTCTGCTATGGCTTCTGCTGGTATCACTCCTACAGAGATTTTTAAAAGCCTCTCAAAACAGGATATCTATAGTGAGGTAATGGAAGAATCTGCATGGATCTATCGCGATGTCGGTTTGCTTGGCTTTGATATTCTTAGTGCGATTAAAAAAAATATCGCGCGGACACCATCGCAACGATTCAAAGAATTTCTCCAGGGTATGGTCGTCACGGTCACCTCTGGTGGTTCCTTAAAAACCTATTTTATGCATAAAGCAGACCAATATCTATGGGAGAACAGAAACCAACAGAAACAACTGCTTGAAACACTCGGTATCATGGCGGAAAGTTATGTAACCGCTGCTGTCGCAGGAGTATTGTTGCTTCTGATCGTGATTCCTCTGATGATGATTATCACTGGAGATTGGAACGCTACGTTCCTGTATATCCTCGTCTTGATGGTTGTACCTCTCATCCATGCTGGGTTTGCGGTGGTCATCCGCGGGATGTGTCTGGGGGCATAGAGATGAAAAAGAAGAAAGAATTGCATCAAAAAAATTACCTAAAAAACCTCATTCTTACAAAAAACGCAACTCGACTGATCGTCTACATAGTAACAGGTGTGCTTGTCAGCTTCTTTGTTATTCTTGGCGTGCTTTCGATACTTGGTATATTTACAGGGTTTGGTGGGTTTATCGATTACTTCGTTTTTGCCTTGCTCTCTGGAACTGGTGTCTATGGGATGTATGAATCCTTCCACGTGAGACGGATTCAGAAAATCGATGCGATATTCCCGGATTTCGTCCGGGATCTTGCTGAATCCCGACGGGCAGGGATGACCTTTGTAAAAGCGATACTCTTTGCATCGAAAGGAGAATACGGCATCCTCACCCCCGAAATTAAAAAGATATCTCAGCAGGTCTCCTGGGGCGGTAGTGTCACAGAAGCATTAGAATCATTCGCGCAACGTGTGAATACAAAATCAATACGACGGACCATAACTCTCATTATTGAGGCTAGCAACAGCGGAGGAAATGTCGCTGATGTTCTTGACGTGGCAGCAAAGGACGCCCGAGAAATAAAAATGCTAGAGGCAGAACGTCGAACCAATATGGCTTCCTATGTTGTCGTCATATATGTCGGTATGTTTGTGTTCTTAGCAATTGTGTTAATCTTATGTACCAGTTTCATCCCTGCGATGGTCGGTGGAGAAGGATCACAAGGGATGCAGGGTGTCATGGGTGGGGGAAGCACGACCTCACAAAAGGAGATATCAAGTATGTTCTATCTTGCCTGTCTTGTTCAAGCGTTTGGGTCTGCCTTGGTAGCAGGTGTCTTTGAAGATGGTCGATATACCTCTTCGGTGAAGCATATTTTTATTATGGTGTTTGCAACCTGGATTATGTTTAAACTACTCTTAGGAGTCTAAATGAAAAATCCAATGAAAAGGTATTCATTTCGTTCCAATGAACAAGGTGTATCGGAAATTGTTGGGACTCTTATCCTTATCGTCATCGCAGTCAGTACTTTTTCAGCAGTTTCCATTATTATCCTTAATCCTTGGTCAAATTTTTCAGATGTTGATACACCACAGGTAACCTTGGTTGGGACCGTTGAAAACAATAACGTGGTGATTCAACATCGAGGGGGGATAGCCATTCCTACAAAAACAAAAGTACTGTTGACAATTGACAATACAGTTATCAATTTTAGCGTCGGTGATTTTAATTATTTTAATGATCAAAACAGTGATGGCTTCTGGAACATCGGTGAGATACTCATCTATCCATCAGGAGGATCTCTGCAAGGCAAACAAGTAACCTGTCTTATCGTGGATGTTGATAAAAATTTCGTCATTTTCGATAAAGTCATACAAAAAGCAATCACCGTTATATCCCCCTACGTTGCTGCACTCCAACCAGATGAAGTCACAGAAACGTCTGCGACAATAAAAATGTATTATCATTTTTACAACACAAGTTATTATTCCTCAGGTTCTTTGAATTTCACCTATGGGCCTTTTGGTGGACCATATCTGAATTCATCATCGATAAAACCCGTGTCCATTTCAGGATGGTATGGTTTGCAGCTCACAGGACTTGCCAGTGGAACACGCTATGAGTACTGGGCGTGGATGAATTGTACAAATGGGACATTAAAAGATGGACCAATCTCTTTTTACACCTATCAGACCACACGAGGTTTATGGCATTTTGATGAACCTCCTGGATCACCAGTCGCATATGATGTCATAGACCCGACTTCAAACGGAGATGTCTATGCAGCTGTATTTGATCCAACCGGGAAAATCAATGGTTCTCTGACTCTTATAGGTGCATCTGATTACGTTAATGTTCCGCATCATGATAAGTTCAATCTGACCAGTGATATGACGATTGAAGCATGGGTGAACGTCTCGAAAATAGGGGCGCAATTCCCCGGAAACGTCTCCGAGCTCTCCTCAAAAAACATTTCTGACATCCTAGGTAGCACCTGTTTTGAACCTGATCTGATTCAAATACTGGGAACCACCTATGCTCTTGCCTATCGTGATAACACGTCTACATATATTTCGACCTTCAAAATGAATGATGACGGTGTCTTTCTTGGTACTATGGATACAAAAACAATAGCGGTCCCGCATTTCTATGAACCAGAAATCATCCACATCCAGAACGATATCTATGCTGTCGTATATGGTGCCTCTGATGATCAAACCGAGGCTAAAAGCCATATTGTGACTCTGTTCATCTATGGAAACGGGACCATTGGTAGTATCATTGATAGCTTTGATTTCCCTGTTTACTATGGGCGAGAGGCAAATATCTTCTCCATTGGCAATGAGTTATACGCACTAGCAATAGGAGGTGCATCCTTTGAAGTCTATCCGACCGGATACCTGGTCACTCTCTCCATCACCAATCAAGGTGATATCGGTTCGACTCTGATAGATACATTAAAACTACCCTTATCCTCAAGTTGTTCAGAAACATCACTGATACACCTGTCAAATGATCTCTACGCAATCACCTATAATGGTTATGGGATCACAGGAGGAAACGGATATCTCATAACAGTGCACATCTTGAGTAATGGCTCTATTGTTGAACCGCTGGAGGATATCTGTCAATTTACATTACCGCAGGATGGATTGGAACCAACAATGATCCAAGTGAATAATGATATCTATGCTATCTCCTATGGTGCTGATTCCAATAATCTGCTCAGAACAGGATATATTAAAACAGTTAGCATTGACTCATCTGGTATTGTAATCAATGCAAGTATCGATATTCTGCCTTTCTACACGTATCTTTCGCCAATCGATTATAATTTTGAGACGGATATCTTACATGTGGATGCTAAACTCTACGCGATTTCTTTTACAGGGGGAAATAACAGCAATTGGCAACGTGGTTTTCTTACCACGATCTCCATTGAAGACACAGGTAATATTTCTGATACCGCATTATTTATCTATGAATTCAAGGGACGCTCCGCTCTCGGTGGCACATCTGCCTTGCGATTGATCAACTACAAGGATCGATTGATTATTATCTATGGATCGATTGATGGAAGCCAGAAAGGTTTTCTGACTATGGAGAAAATAGATCTCCTTGGTCAACAAAAATTAATCATTCATAAGGGGAATTCTTATGCTATAATGGTTAATTATAATCTACTGACTGCTCAGATGAGAATTGGCAACACGACATACCAGGTCTCTGGTACCATCGGATTCGACAGTTGGACAAAAATTGATTTCACGTACGGCGGGGGTTTTCTAAAATTGTTTATCAATGATATCATTCAGACCGGCGCAAGTCAGCTATGCTCAGGGGAAATCATTTGCAATACTAACCCACTAGTTTTTGGAGCAGGATTGTACGGTTCTCTTGATGAGGTTACTATTGTACGAGCAGTCTATGTGCCACCCTAAATAAGATAGGAAAAAATGAATGATTAATAAAAAAAAATAATTCGTGAGAAAATGAAAAGATTAAAGGGTAAATATAGCATCAATTCCCCGTCGTTTAGAAAGAAAAATCTTCGGAGACACA
>JAFGFQ010000078.1 GCA_016930995.1 Thermoplasmatota archaeon
AAAGTAACAATACTGTATGATAACGAGGTATTGACAAAAGACATTGGTTTGAAATCCGATTGGGGGTTTGCCTGTCTTATTGAAACATCACAGGATACCATTCTGTTTGACACGGGTGCGAAGGGAAAGATCCTTCTTCATAACATGGCCATCCTTCATAAAAACCCCTCTGAAATCAAAAAAATTGTGATTTCTCATGAACACACAGATCATGCCGGGGGGTTACCATCATTGTATCCCTTTTTGAAAAATTGCGAAATCTACCGACTGAAACATGATCCAACCAACGAAACAACGCATACCATCTGTGTTGAAAAACCACAAGAGCTCTGTAAGGATATATGGACAACCGGGCTTCTGAAAGGACGGATTGAAGAGCAAGCATTGGTCCTAGAAGGAAAGGAGGGATGCTATGTGGTAACTGGCTGCTCCCATCCTGGTGTTGAAACGATTCTCTGGGCTGCGCAAAAGATCGGAACCATTGTCGGTATCCTTGGTGGTTTTCATGGTTTTCAATCCTATCATGTTTTGAATGCTTTAACGTATGTTTACCCCTGTCATTGTACAAAATATAAAAAACAAATAAAAGAACACAGCCCACATGCATACCAGCCCTGCGGGGTTGGCCTGAGTATGGATATCTAAAAAAGGTGTCTTGGGGATGACGAAATGCTCAAAGAAACCTATGTCGCAAATCTAAAAAACATACCACAAAGCTCAATCAAAGTAGCGGTTGGGTATCCAAGTTTATTTTCTCCATCTGAACGATTATTAAAAGAATTCAATGAGATAAAAAATGCGCTGATACAAGGCGGGCTTGCTGAACTAGCGGCAAGAAAAAAAGCATGGGAACAAACAGATTTTGAAAAACGATACCGCGCTGAGATCCGTTCAAATCCCCTTGTTATGAACAAGCTGCGGGACCTTAAAAAACTTGCAGAAAAACAGGATGTCTATCTGTATTGCTACTGTGGAAAGACACCTTGTCACCGTTTTATCCTCATGGATATGATTCAACATTTGAATGAATGATAAATAAGACGTTAGATCCTATGGTAACTGAAAATGATGCACGGAAATATACGCTATTTTATTCCACTTCGCTTGGTGGTAACATATTAGAGCAAGAGGCCCAGTTCATCAGTGAACGATTAGCAGGTTGCCGAACCATCTTAAGTATCGGTTGTGGTCCCGCGATAGTAGAAGCAAGACTTCAAAAAAACCTCCCTGACACGACAATCATAGGCCTAGATAGTTCCAAAGAAATGATGACACAAGCCCCCAAAGGTTGTACTCTTGTACAGGGGGATGCGTTGAATCTGGCATTTAAGGATGGATGTTTTGATGCTGTCATTTTTGTCACCGCGCTCGAATTTATCCAGAACAATGAAAAAGCGCTCCAAGAAACCTCTCGGGTTCTCAGGGATAAAGGAAAACTCCTTGTTCTTATGTTAAACCCAGATTCATGGTATTTTCACGAAAAATTCATTATTCCAACATCCTATATACGACACAATATTAAACATAAGAACATCAAAGAAATCCGACAGAGAATATCAGAATATTTTCTGATACTAAGTCAGGAATATTTCTTGGGCATCACACCACAAGGCATCGTTACTTCCAAGGAAAAAAGCATAGCGAGCTTGTCTGTGTTCATGGGGGAGAAACGATGACTGAAGCTATCAGCCGCATAGCGTTTGGTCCTGTACCCTCGCGACGCTTAGGACAAAGCATTGGAGTCAATAACATTCCACCAAAAAAATGCTCCTATTCCTGTATCTATTGTCAAATTGGAAAAACATACGATGTTCAGATTACTCGCACACCATTTTATAAACCCAAGGAAATCCTTCGATGTGTACAACAGAAACTTCAAGCGGCAAAGAAAAAAGGTGAATTGATTGATTACCTTACTTTTGTTGCTGATGGTGAACCAACATTAGATAGAAACCTTGGTGAAGAAATCACACTCCTTAAAAAATTGGGGCTGAAAATAGCAGTGATTACGAATTCATCTTTGATTTGGAAAAACGATGTTCAAGATGATTTGTCCCATGCTGACTGGGTTTCCCTGAAAATAGATACTGTCAATCAGGGTATCTGGGAGCGCATCAATAGGCCGCATCATTCTTTAAAACTTCAAAAAATTCTAAAAGGAATTTCAGATTTTTCCCAGTCTTATACCGGTAATTTGACCACTGAAACGATGCTTCTTAGGGGATTGACCGATGGAGCTGAAGAACTCATACAGGTAGCTGAGTTCATTGGAACAATATCTCCGGAAAAAAGCTATCTTTCCCTTCCAACAAGACCCCCAGCAGAACACTGGGTACAACCTGCTTCGGAAAAACAGATTCACCATGCGTTTCAGATTTTCACAGAACAAGGAATCGACGTGGAATATTTGATTGATTATGAAGGAAACCGATTTGCATCCACTGGGGATATCACCGAGGATTTACTTGGCATTATGTCTGTTCATCCTCTCAGAGAAGATGCGGTAAAAATATTGTTATCAAAAGCAAACAGACGGTGGGATTTGATTACTACTCTTCTACAAGAAAACAAAATTATTCAAATTGAATATAGCGGAAAGAAATTTTATATGAGGACGCTACCAAAGCCCACGGATACTTGTTAAAAAATTTTAGTCTGCAAAAAAAAACAAACCAACCGATTGGTGGTTCAAGATGATAAAAAGAAAAACAACAGAGGAATACGTTGAAACAATTTACATTCTTGAGAAGAGAAATGGATTCGCAAAAACCGGTCAGATCTCCTCTGAAATGGGCATACAGCCCTCATCGGTCACTGAAATGTTGCAGAAGCTCCAAGAGCAAGGAGTTATCCAATATAAACCATATAAGGGTGCTCTGCTTACGGAAACTGGAAAAAAACTCGCAACCGAGTTGATGAAGAAACATAAGATCATCGCGGATTTTTTAGAGATTATCGGTGTTGAAAGGGAATTGGCAGAAGCAGATGCCTGTCAAATTGAGCATCATGTGACTCTTATAACGATGCAACGGTTAGGGAAATTTGTAGAATTTATTAATAACGCTCCCCATGAACCAAAATGGATTGAGCATTTTCATTATTTTCTTGAAACAGGAAGACGAAGGCAATGTAATGTCACTGATGAAAAAAAGGGACGTAGAATTGATTAAAAAAGAGGCTCTACAAGGAGAGGGTACTAAGAAGGATATTTTTACAAGAGGTGTCGGACGCTATACACAGCAATTACAGTCTATTAAGCTGGTATAACCCCATATAGGCGACGTTATTTTTTCCAATTCTTCGGTAAAATTTTCTTCATATTCAAATGAATGCGCATCGCTTCGACGACTCTCTTTTTGTGATAGGCTCTCATAATATCATCCTTAGTTATAAAACCGATAAGATGCGTCGGGTCCGTCGGCTCCACAACAGAGAGATGACTGATTCCGTTCTCCACCATTCTTCTTATGGTCTCGTCAAGGGTGTCTTTTGGATAGGCAAGGAGGTAGTTCTTTGTCTTAACATCCTTTACCGTGAGATCGTATTTGTTTTCCAATATGGCGTTGTAAATGTCATGGTGTGTGATGACACCGACGAGGATCCCATCTATAGTAAGTACTGGAAATCCCATATATTCTGTTGTCTGGATGAGATGGGCTAATTCGCGTACGGTCGTATCTTCTGAGACTGTTATTACTTTCTCTGTCATCGCGTCTTTCACCTGAACAGAGCTGAGTACTTCTGCCTCCATGTCATGGGTGATATTCACGCCTCTCATTGTCAATTTTTTCGTATACATGGTCTCTTTGGATAGCAATGTTGACACCGCATCGCTTACAACACAGGCGAACATTAAGGGAAGGATGATAGTGTAGTTCAATGTCATTTCAAATACGATGATAATCGCAGTGAGCGTCCCCCGGCTCATTCCTGCAAACACCGCTGCCATGCCAACCAGCGCATATGCGCCATACGTCGCCGTCAAGCCGGGGTAAGCTGAATGAACGATGATGCCGAACATGCCTCCGAGCATCCCGCCGATAAAAAGTGAGGGGGAAAACACGCCACCAGATCCACCAGAACCGAGTGTTAATGAATTTGCAATGATTTTTCCAATGCAGAGAAGAAACAGAAAAAAAATACTCGCCCCGATAATTGTTTCATTAAGAACAGAACTTAATGTTTCGTACCCAACACCTAACAGTTGAGGGAAAAACAAGCCAATTAGCCCGATGCATCCCCCACCGATAACTGGTTTTAGATACGGTTTTATGGGGAGTTTATCAAAAAAAGTTTCTGTTCCATACATGATTTTTATAAAAAGAACAGCGACGATCCCCGCCAGGAGTCCAAGAAGAAGATAGAAGAGGAGCTCATACGGACTGATAAAGTTGTAGGATGGGATGGTAAAAGCAGGTTCTCGGCCTAAAAAAATACGGGAGATAATTGTTCCAGTGATGGAAGAGACGACCAAAGGGATAAATGATCGTGTTTTTAGCTCGAACAAAATAAGTTCGATGGAAAAGATGACTCCCGCGATAGGAGTGTTAAAGGTAGCAGCGATTCCTGCTGTGGCTCCGCAGGCAAGGAGGATCTTTATTCCACTTGGTGGGAGGTTCAGTTTTTGCCCAACCGCTGAACCGACTGCTGCTCCGATTTGAATGATTGGTCCTTCTCGACCTGTAGAACCTCCAGATCCGATGCAGATGGAGGAGGCAATCGTCTTGATGACTGCAACGCGTGGTCGGATTTTTCCTCCTCGCGTTGCAACTGCTTCCATGACTTCAGGAACCCCATGGCCTTTCGCTTCTTTTGCAAGGAAATAGACGATCAATCCAACAATTAATCCTCCAATTGCTGGGATGATTATCACAAAAAGTCCAAGTGGGTTTTCAAGAGGAGTACCACCAATAAAAAATATATCTTGCAATAACAAGATCATATCACGAAAAATGATTGCTCCAAATCCGGCAGCACTACCCACACCTAAGGCAAGTAGTGAGAGGAGCATGTACTCATGCTTAACAATCTTGAAGAATTTATTTATCGAAGTTGTTTCATGGAAATTCATTAGTGGTTTCTGCTCCTCTAATCCCGGATAGACATGAAAGGAAGACATCATAAAAATCTTATGCATTATACTGAAAATCGAGGTAAACAAGATAGAGAATTATTTTTTATAATAATTACACATAATAGGGGTGAATAATGCTCCGATTATGATTTGATACTCAAGGGTCGAATCCTTTTTTAAAAATTAGACCTGTATTTGCCGAGAATCCCACGTTGAGTAACTCCTTAAGAATAGCAATCACCTCTATCAAATTGTCTCTTAACACCAAGAAAAACGCATTACGAAATAATTATTCATGAGATTTGGGAAAAAAATATAAGGATATAACAGGATAGAAAACCACATGCGAAAATCATCTATTGGTATTATCTTAATCATTGTAATAATGCTTTTTTTACCAGTGTTCTTGACAGGGTGTGTATCCAGAGATTCATTATGGTATGATGGTCAAAAACGAACATTCGTTATTCATTTACCTCCATCATATAATCCAACACAATTATATCCCCTGGTCCTTGTTTTACATGGTGGCGGGGGAAACGCAGCGAATGCTGAACGGATGACCGGATTTAGCAAGAAAGCAGATGAAGAAGGGTTTATTGTCGTCTACCCGGAGGGTTCTGGAAGATTGAAAAGAGTACTTCTTACTTGGAATGCAGGATTCTGCTGTGGTTATGCGGTAGACCATGATAGTGATGATGTCGGTTTTATCCGTACATTAATAGCAAATATATCGAGTAGGTACCCGATTAACTCTTCGATGATTTATATCACGGGAATGTCCAATGGTGGCATCATGACCTATCGGCTTGGCTCAGAGCTTTCCGATATTGTGGCAGCCATCGGTCCAGTCGTCGCTTCGATTGGTGGAAACGCGACGAATGGATCATCGCTCTGGGTGATTCCTGAACCTGTTTTCCCTGTATCCGTTATCGCATTCAATGGTATGCTGGATGGAAGAATCCCCTATAATGGAGGACGACCAGCAAATAACTTTACTCGTGGTGCGTACAGTTATCTGAGTGTGAATGATTCTATATCCTTCTGGGTACATCATAATAACTGTTCACAAATTCCTGAGATAAACATCAGTGAAAGTGGCAATATCATCGTTGATACATACAAGAATGGTGATAATGGAACTGCGGTTGTTCTCTATACTATTGTTAATGGTGGGCATGCCTGGCCGGGGGGCGAAAAAGGGACACGATTTGGAGATGAACCAACACAGGAGATCTCAGCAACAGATATCATGTGGGAGTTCTTTAAGTCCCATCCAAAACAATGAAAGAGATACTCCGGTCAGGATTTGGTACCCGCAGGTATAAATCTCCAATCCTTTGTCACTTTTACTTATAACTATCATTTTGATGATTTGAATTTATACTGTTGCATCAGCACAGAAGCAATATAATGAATTATCGTTTCATCGTTGCCCTTATCGCCGTCCTCAATTGCTTCGTAGTAATGGATTTTATCCCTCAGCTCCACATAGAACATGGGAAATTTGTTTTTCATCAGTATCCAATTCATAACAACTCTTGATGTTCTTCCGTTCCCATCAGAAAAGGGATGAAGTCGCACCAATTTATTATGCAGGATCGCACCTAACTCAATCGGGTGTAACTTTTTCCTCTCGCCATAATACCATTGGAATATTTTCCTCGTTTCTTCCCTAATTTTTTTATGAGATGGGGGAATCCAATCCGAACCAGAAATTCTCACATCATGATCTCTATATGTACCAACAATATTACAGTTCGTGTTCTTAGTGAGTAATCCATGTATTTTAAGTAAGAACTTTTGGTTGAATTCTCCGGTATATTTTTTCATAAATTCATAACAGTCTTTAGAGTTTATTGTTTCATTGTAATCGTTAGGAATTGCACCAGCAGGGATGATGTTTTCCGTGAGAATCATGCTTGTTTCTCGAAGGCTCAGTCGATTACCTTCAATAGCGTTTGTATTGTACGTGAATCGGACGATAAAATCTTCTTCGTATTTTTTTATCTCATCTGCGTTTAACTTACCATACCATTTGTGATATACTTCTTTTAAATCTTGTAGCTTCTCTGCTTCTGTGTCCTTCAAATATTTATATTGAGACGCAGGTTTTGCAACCCCTTTTTTTATTGCATCTGCTTCAATCTCGGCGATTGCTTGTGTTGTCTGATTTTTAGATGGTGGTTTGCTACCAATATATTTTCTTATCTTCTTCCATTTTTTACCACTCAACCTAAAATTCTTTGTAATGTAATAATACGTTTTTCCTTTCCGTTCGATTTTTTCTAAATAAGCCATACGTTATGTATGGGCACAATTACATATAAAGTTATCTATTTTTGTTAATGAATGTGCCCATACAAAATGATTTTGTTACAAGGGCACAGATGAAAACAATAAAAGATTTTTTTGTTCATTATTGTGCCCTTACATTATCCGTGGTGTTATTCATCAAAAATAAATACTTTTCGAGCACATGCTCGTTTTTTTTCCAGCAACAGAAGAAAAAGCGGTTTCTTACGAATTTTTCGGTTGTTTCCAACAAGAGAAAAAAATAAAATAATGTTCCTGTTGGGATTTGGTATCCATGAGTACAAATCCCCATAAATTACCTTATAAAATATATCATATTTTTTTTGCTCTTTTAATCATTTTTATTTGTTTATAAGTAAATCTAATAATTCTCGAGGAGAGAAAACTTCTACTTTTGTTTGTCTTTTCAAGCCTTTATCTCCCGAGAAAATAGGACACTTGTATGTTAGTGCAAGTGCGAGATATGGCGAATCT